>CAYWIF010000001.1:0-32086 GCA_964458265.1 uncultured Hyphomicrobium sp.
TTTTGAGTCTGCCGCGTCTACCGTTCCGCCACTGAGGCTTGACGCGGTGCCTGACCCGACCGCGCGCGGCGCACTTAACCCCACCGGGTCAGTACCGTCAACGACGGCGGACATTATTTCCAGCTAAAGGTCGTGCGGCCGGACCCGTGGACGTGCTCGACGATGGCCACCTCGGCGCCGACCGAAGGATTGGCCGACTTTTCCGCGATGACGTGGGCATGGCGGCCGTCGGCGAGCTTCACATCGACGGCGAGCCCGTTCTGGATCGCTTGCGGTACGCCGCCTTGCAGGGGCGACACGCGCTCGACGACGCCGGAGACGTTGCGTTTTTCGACGTGGGCGTCGAGATCGGTGAACCATGCGGCAGCGGCGAGAACGGCCAGAAAACCAACGGCCATCGCGCCGCGCGCGATCCACTGTTTGCGGACTTCACGCTCGAACTTCAGACGGACTTCTTCGCGCATAAGATTTATTGCTTTCTCAGGCCGCCTTGGCGTTGGTTTGCACGAGGCGGACGATGTCGGCCATGATGTCGTTCAACTGGAAATCCTTGGGCGTATAGACGGCGGCAACGCCAAAGGCCTTCAAAGTCTTTTCGTCTTCGGGCGGAATGATGCCGCCGACGACGACCGGGACGTTGCCAAGGCCGTCCTTGCGCATCCGCTCCATCACCTCCGTTACCAGGGGGACGTGACTACCCGACAAGATCGACAGGCCGACGACGTGGACAGCTTCGTCGCCGGCCGCGCGGACGATCTGGGCTGGCGTCAGACGGATGCCCTCATAGACGACTTCCATGCCGACGTCGCGCGCGCGAACGGCGATCTGCTCGGCCCCGTTCGAGTGGCCGTCGAGGCCCGGCTTGCCGACGAGGAACTTGATGCGGCGGCCGAGCGTGTTGGACACGTCTTCCACGGACTTGCGCACTTCGTCGATTGCGGCGCTGTCGCGGGCGACGGCGGCTTGCGAAACGCCGGTCGGAGCGCGGTATTCGCCGAAGATCTGGCGCAGAAGGCCGCCCCATTCCCCTGTCGTGACGCCGGCTTTGGCGCAGGCGATCGAGGGCTCCATCACGTTGCGGCCTTCCTTGGCAGCCGCTTCCAGGGCGGCCAGCGTCTCCTTGACGGTCTTGGCGTCGCGCGCGGCACGCCACGCCTTCAATCGCTCGACCTGGTCGATCTCGACCGCCGGATCGACGACGAGGATCGCCCCTTCACCGGCGCCAAGCGGCGAAGGCTCGGTCTCGCGGAACGAATTAACGCCGACAAGGACAGAGTCGCCGCTTTCGATCGCGGCCAGGCGTGTCGTGTTGCTCTCGACAAGTTTGCGCTTCATGTAGTCGATGGCGGCGATGGCACCGCCCATGCTCGCGATGGTTTTCAGCTCGGCCCGCGCCTCGTCCTTGAGAGCGTCGACCTTGCGTTTGATTTCGACCGATCCGTCGAAGATATCGCCCATTTCAAGCAGGTCGGTTTCGAAGGCCAGGATCTGCTGCATGCGCAGCGACCATTGCTGGTCCCAGGGACGCGGCAGGCCGAGGGCTTCGTTCCAGGCGGGAAGTTGCAAGGCGCGGCAGCGGGCATTCTTCGACAGCGTGACGCCGAGGGCGGCGATGAGAATGCGATAGACGTTGTTTTCGGCCTGCGGCTCGGTGAGGCCCAGCGAGTTGACCTGCACGCCGTAGCGGAACATGCGGTTTCTGGCATCCGTTACGCCGTAGCGCTCGCGCGTGATCTCGTCCCACAGTTCGTTGAAGGCCCGCATCTTGCAGACCTCGGTGACGAACTTCATGCCGGCGTTGACGAAGAACGACACCCGCCCGACGACGGTGCCGAAGTCCTTCTCCTGGACTTCGCCCGAGGCTTTCACCGTATCGAGCACGGCGATACCGGTCGCGAGCGCGTAGGCCAGCTCCTGAACCGGCGTCGCGCCGGCTTCCTGGAGGTGGTAGGAGCAGACGTTGGTCGGGTTCCACTTGGGAACGTTGCGGTAGGAGTAGACGATCGTATCCTTGATGAGCCGCAAGGATGGCTCAGGCGGATAGACATAGGTTCCGCGCGACAGATATTCCTTAATGATGTCGTTCTGGATCGTGCCTTGCAGCTTGGTCCGGTCGGCGCCCTGCTCGTCGGCGGCAGCGATGTAGAGCGACAGGAGCCAGGCGGCCGTGGCGTTGATCGTCATCGAGGTGTTCATGTTCTCGATGGGAATGTCCGCGAACAGTGTGCGCATGTCGCCTAAGTGGGAGACGGGGACGCCGACTTTGCCGACCTCGCCGCGGGCCAGTTCGTGGTCGCTGTCGTAGCCGGTCTGGGTGGGCAGATCGAAGGCGATCGAGAGGCCGGTCTGACCCTTGGAGAGATTCTTCTTATAGAGTTCGTTGGATTTGGCGGCCGTCGAATGACCGGCGTAGGTGCGGAAAAGCCAAGGCTTGTCACGCCCGCCCGGCTGCCCTGCGGCCTTGGTCATTTCCTTGTCAGCCATGGTCGATCCCGCGATGGTTCAAGCTCTTGTCCAGAGCGCCGGTCTTTAAACTAACTGGGGGACTTGGCAACGCAAAGGACCCTGCTGTCGCAAGGGTGCGGAGAAAACCGGGCCGTTTGAGGCCGGTTCACCATCGAGCGTGGGTTTGGGTGGCGCCGGGAGCGCGGCGCGGCGGTGCGATCAGTTGCGCTCGTCCATGGTGAGCGCCCGGCGCTGGTCGAGAACCCAATGATAGAGTTGGAGCAGCATTAGAGTGAGCAGGAAGCCGGCCACGATGCCAGCCACACTGATCATAATGGCGTTAATGTCTTTAGAGGCAGAAATGCTGATCATCGCCAGACGCGTGACGTAGAACGCCGCCATACCACCGAGAAACATGCCGGGGACGAAAATCGCCGTAAAGGACTTGGAGTCGACGCCGACATTGACGAGCAGCGTCGCCCAGCCGACCATCACGATCAGGACGGTCATGGAGTTGCTGTCGATCTGGCTGAAGTCCCGGGCGAAATCCGAGAGCATCTCAAACATGGGTCAGACCTCGAATGGACGGCTGCCCGTGCAGGACTTGGATAAGTCGTCGCAGGTGGCTGGGCCGGTGCGCCGTTGCAGTGTACCGGGGAGCCGTTAACGTCTCGTTGACGGACTGAGCAGCCGCAAAACAAGCCCTTTATTGCGCCGCGAAAAAGTGCTTGAAACAAGCCCGTCATAAAGAACAGAAACGGGCCAGGCCTCCGGGTTCACGGGCTCAAACAGGATTCGACGACGGTCAGGGAGAGACGGGAGCATGTCGAGCCAGAACACCGCCCTTGGACAACAGGCGACCGCCGCAGCGGCGCCGGCCATCGTGGCGGAGAAGAAAGATCTATACGAAATCGGTGAGATTCCGCCGCTCGGCCACGTTCCGAAGAATATGTACGCCTGGGCTATTCGCGCCGAGCGTCACGGCGAGCCCGACAAGGCCATGCAGGTGGAAGTCCTGCCGACGTGGGAACTCGACAGCCACGATGTGCTCGTCCTCGTCATGGCGGCCGGCGTCAACTACAACGGCGTGTGGGCCTCGCTCGGCGTACCGATCTCGCCAATCAACGACGTGCACAAACATCCCTACCATATCTGCGGGTCCGACGCTTCGGGCATCGTGTGGGCGGTCGGCTCGAAGGTAAAGCGCTGGAAGGTCGGCGACGAGGTCGTCATTCACTGCAACCAGGACGACGGCGACGACGAGGAGTGCAACGGCGGCGACCCGATGTTTTCGCCATCGCAGCGCATCTGGGGCTATGAGACTCCGGATGGGTCTTTCGCCCAGTTCTGCCGGGTGCAGGACCGGCAGCTTCTCGAACGGCCCAAGCATCTCTCCTGGGAAGAGAGCGCCTGCTACACGCTGACGCTGGCCACCGCCTACCGGATGCTGTTCGGGCACCGTCCGCATGTGTTGCGACCCGGACATAATGTTCTGGTGTGGGGTGCAGCCGGCGGACTTGGTGCGTTCGCGGTGCAGCTATGCGCGACCTCGGGCGCCAACGCGATCGGCGTCATCTCCGACGACGACAAGCGCGATTTCGTCATGCAGCTCGGCGCCAAAGGCGTCATCAACCGCAAGAACTTCAAGTGCTGGGGGCAGCTGCCGAAGGTGGGCTCGCCGGAGTACAACACCTGGCTGAAAGAAATGCGCGGCTTCGGCAAGGCGATCTGGGACATCACGGGCAAGGGCGTCAACGTCGACTGTGTGTTCGAACACCCGGGCGAAACAACGATCCCGGTCTCGGTACAGGTCGTCAAGCGCGGCGGCATGGTCGTCATCTGCGCGGGCACGACGGGGTACAATCTGACCATGGATGCCCGTTACCTGTGGATGCATCAGAAGCGCGTGCAGGGATCGCACTTCGCAAACCTCGCTCAGGCGTCACAAGCCAACAAGCTCGTGGTCGAGCGGCGCATCGATCCTTGCATGTCGGAGGTCTTCTCGTGGGAGCACATTCCGAAGGCGCACATGGTGATGATGCGCAACGAGCATAAACCCGGCAACATGGCGGTGCTCGTATCGGCTCCAACTACGGGGCTCAAGACTTTGGAAGATACCATCGAGGCCAGCCAAATGCGGCGTGCCTGAGCGGCTGTTTTTCATGCTGGAAAGTTTCGGGGCGGCTCCGCAAGGGGCCGCTCTTTTTTGATCGAGCGAGCGCGATCGCGTTGGTGTTCAACGGGACATCAGGGGGCAGCGTGCTCGCGCCCGTTGCCGTTGCCGAGTTTCTTCAATTCCATGATGCCCCGGTTCACCTCGGCGCCAAGAATGATGATGATTGCCGTGAACTGAAAGAAAATGAGGGCGATCATGAGCTGCGACAAGCCGGCATAAAACCGCGTGTAGTCGCTGAGATCCAGGTAGTACGAATAGAGCGACGCGACGAGGATCCACAGCACCACCGAAACAACGACTCCCGGCCAGACGTCCGCAAGCCGCCGGCGACCCGCCGCGAGCCAGAGGTGGAAAGACAAGAGCAGCGCGGTGATGACGGCGATGGCGAGCGCGTACCGCTGAATTGTATCGACCCACGTCGATTCCAGAAGTTCCTTGGCCCAATCAGGCTCGAATTCGGCCAAAGCGGCGGCAATCGCCGGTCCAAACACGACAGCCCAGGTCAGCACAAGCATCGCCAGGGCACTGACGAACACGAAACACATGCTGATCAACAGGCAGAGCGGATAGGACCGCACCTCCTGGACGCGGTAAGCGCCATTCAATGCTGCGCGCATGGTTTCCACAGCGCTTGTCGCGAAGAAGAGAGCAAGAAATCCCGAGACCGTCAGCAAGTCTATGCGGCTCGAACCCATGATCGATTCGACCTGCGGGGCCAGAGCCGAAGCAACCGCTTCGGGGAGAATGTCGAACAACTGAGCCACAGCCCGCGTTGCCAGTTCGCGACCACCGAAAATGCCGGAGAGAGCGCCGACGAAAATGCAGAACGGAAACAACGAGACAACGAACGAAAACGCCACGGCCCCGGCCAGCGAAAAGCCTGAGTGCTCATACAGCCGGTAGATTGCTCCGAGGAGTGTGCGGTAGCGGTTCATGCTGCAGAGCGGTCTGATATCAACTAGGGCCGGTTAGGAGCGAAAGCAGAACGGTAGCCCTCCTGTCCGGCACGGTCGAGGACAGGGCAGTCCAGCGCCCGCTGAAAGTGCGGACATGTTGCATGGAAGTCCGGCACTGCGCATGCGGCGAACCGCCCGCGGAAAAAATTCAGTCGTGGTAAGGAGAAAGACCTTATCGGCTGTGGCGCCCGTGCGTTAACCGGCGGCAATCATCGCGGACTGAGACAAGTCCAGCCCTGGATTGCCAACGTAGGGGCTCGTAGCGAGTGGCTGCTATGCGAAGACAACAACTCTCCGCGCGCGCGTGTCGCGCAAACTTGCGATTGCCAGCCCGTGCTGACCAGATAATTGTGACGCCCGAAACGGTGACCGAACCTGGACTTGCCCGGCTGACGAATACGTTCCGGCGCCAACACGACTTTGGAGGACGACGCATATGACCATCGCTCAGTTGAAGCCCAAGGCCGGCGGCCTGATCGCCGAACCTCAGCGCCTGATCGAGCGGACAGGCGAAGTCGTGGGTGCAGCCGACCGGATCCTCGCACTCGCCAAGACAGGCGTGCGCCAACACATCCAGGACGCCGGCGGCGTGGATGCCGCACAACACGCCGCGCACGGCCTTGCCTGGTTTGCCACCACGGTCGAAGCGTTGCGGCAGATGAACGTCTGGGCGGCTAATCTTCGCCAGGAAGGCAAATTCGGCGAGATTGAACAACTCATCCTCATCGCCGCATTTGCCGAGTACGGGGCGCAAATCGCCGGTGGGATTCCGATGAGCCAGGTGGAGATCATCCGGCCCGACGCACTTGGCATCCCCAAGGCCGATATCCGCAAATACGAGGACGCGGTTGCCGATGTCGTAGCGGAGGGCAGTTCGGCTTACGTCAAGCAGCGGCTGGCCGACCTCATTGAGACGATGCAGGGCGCGACGACCTACGGCAACAGCGGACTCGACGAAACGCATGCGGAAATCGCCGAGCAGATGAAGAGTTTCTCGGATGCCGAGGTGGTGCCGCACGCGCACGAGTGGCACTTGAAGAACGAATACATTCCGATGGAGACCTACAAGAACCTCGCCGATCTCGGTGTGTTCTCGATCTCGCTGCCCGAGGAGTTCGGCGGCATGGGCCTCGGAAAGCTTGCGATGTGCGTCGTGTCGGAAGAGCTTTCGCGAGGCTATATCGGCGTCGGATCGCTCGGCACCCGCGCTGAAATCGCCGGCGAACTCATTCTCCACAACGGTACACCGGAGCAGAAAGCGAAGTATCTGCCGGCGATTGCGGCCGGCGACATGCTGCCGACCGCCGTCTTCACCGAACCGAATACTGGGTCAGACCTCGCATCGCTCAAAACTCGCGCCGAGAAGCACGGCGACGTGTGGAAGATCACCGGCCAAAAAACGTGGATCACACATCCGGTGCGCGCCGACGTGATGACCGTGCTTGCGCGTACGAATCCGAACGAGAAGGGCTACAAGGGTCTTTCGATGTTCCTGGCGGCTAAGCCGCGCGGTACGGACGACAATCCGTTCCCGGCCAAGGGCATGTCGGGCGGCGAAATCGAGGTGCTCGGTTACCGCGGCATGAAGGAGTACGACATCTCCTTCGACGGCTTCGAGGTGCCAGCCGACGATCTGCTCGGCGGCGTGGAGGGCCAAGGCTTCAAGCAGTTGATGGCGACCTTCGAAGGCGCCCGTATCCAGACGGCGGCGCGGGCTGTCGGCGTTGCGCAGTGCGCGATGGATCTGGCTTTGAAATACGCGCTGGAGCGCGTGCAGTTTGGCCAACCGATCTACAAGTTCCCGCGCGTTTCGAACAAGGTCGTAATGATGGCGGTCGAGACCATGATTGCGCGGCAGCTCACCTATTTCGCCGCGCGCGAGAAGGACCAGGGCCGGCGTTGCGATCTGGAAGCCGGAATGGCCAAGCTTTTGGGCGCACGCATCGCCTGGGCGAACGCGGACAATGCATTGCAGATCCATGGCGGCAACGGTTTCGCGCTGGAGTACCCGGTCTCGCGCGTTCTGTGCGATGCGCGCATCCTCAATATCTTCGAGGGTGCTGCCGAGATTCAAGCGCAGGTTATCGCTCGCAGGTTGCTGGAAGGCGCCAATTGAACTTCAGAAAAGCAGCTCTTGCCAGTGCGGTACTCACGGCGTTGCCGGTCAACGGCAGCGCCGTTTGTGCAGATGCGCATCCCTTGCTGGGCACGAGTTGGTCGGTTCGGAAGGTCCAGGGTGTCGAGGTGCCCGCCGGTCTCACTCTGACCTTCGCGGCCGATCGCGTGACTGGCACCACGGGCTGCAATCAATTCTGGGCGCCGGTCGACTACGCTGAGCCAACCGCCATCGACGTGGGCGCGCCGCAGAGCAAGCGGCTTTATTGTTTTGGCGCGATGAGCATCGAGCGCGCGTATCTTGCTTCGCTCGAAACCGTGGAGCGCTTCACGATTGAGCGCGGCACTCTGAAAATGATGATGCCGGACGGGGAAGTCTTCCTCGAACTCACTGGTCAGCCCGAAACGAAGTCTGCTCCTTAGCACTCGTCACACGCAGGAAACTGCGCTGTCAGAAAAGTTCCCGAACTTACACGATTTTAATCAGGTTTTTAATTCCGCGGCCGGCGACGGAACTGCGGCGGCGGTTCGTTGTTTGTCATGTGTCTGGTTCGATCGAGAGCCGCACGCCCAGGGTCACGCCGGGGAAGGTGCTTTCGACGTTTAGATGATCATGAGTTAGGAGAGACCCGTGAAAAAGACCGCTATGATGATCGCTGCGCTGGCCTTTGCCGGCGTGATGGGTACGCAGGCTTCGGCAGCACCGCTGTCCAAGGCTGCAGGCGCGACGCAGAGCGCTGCTCAGTCGGACGTGGTGCAGGTGCGCCATCACAAGAAGCACCGCAACTACAAGAATCGCCACCACCGCGGTGCGTACAACTGGCGCAACGATCGCCGGTATTACCGCTACCGGAGCTGGAACCGCTACGGTTCGCGTCCCTATAACTGGCGTTCGCGCGGTTGCGTGGCCGTCGGCCCGGTCTGGTTCTGCAAATAAGGGCAGTTCCTTACTTTGAGGTTCAACCTCTGGCGGTGGCCTAACGGCCACCGCTTTTTTGTTGCCTGCGACGCATCGCGCCAACCCGCCAAGCCGCCACAGTTGTAGCCAATAGGCTTGAGGATCGAGTCTAGGCTCTTCTGGAGAGAACATCATGCGTGCGCGGGTTTTAGCAGCGGCTTTCATCGTACTAGCCGCGCCGGCGACGCCAGGATCTGCGAAATCGTGCGGCAACACGGGCAGCGGTTTTGCGGCGTGGCTTTCCGGCTTTGAAGAGCGCGCGCAGGCGGCCGGCATTTCGCAAGCGACACTCTCCCGCGCGCTCTCCGGCGTCACCTACGACCGGAATGTGATCGGCCGCGACCGGTCGCAGAAGTCGTTCAAGCTGAGTTTCGAGCAATTTTACGCACGGCGGGTTGGATCGAGTTTGCTGGCGAGCGCACGCTCCAAGATGAAGACCCATGCCGGGCTCTTGGCGCGGATCGAGAAGCGGTACGGCGTGCCTAAAGAAATCCTGGTCTCGATCTGGGGCCTGGAGACAAACTTCGGGCGGGACGGATCGGGCAAATATTCGATCATACGATCCATCGCGACACTGGCTTACGACTGCCGCCGGTCGGAATTTTTCACCGGCCATCTGATGGCCGCCATGCGCATCGTGCAGCGCGGCGACATGAGCCCCAGCGAAATGCGGGGCGGTTGGGCCGGCGAGATTGGCCAGGTGCAATTTCTGCCGGGTTCCTACGACAAGTACGCGGTCGATTTCGACGGCGACGGGCGGCGCGATCTGGTCCGTTCGGTGCCCGACATTCTGGCATCCACGGCCAACTTCATGAAGGGTCACGGCTGGAAAGCCGGAGCATCCTGGCAGCCCGGTTCGGCGAATTACGGGGTGATCAAGGATTGGAACCGCGCCGAGGTGTACGCCCGCACAATCTCGGTCATGGCCGACCGGCTGCAGTGAACCAGCGGCGGATGAGGGCTCCATCTTGCCCCGGCGGGCGGGTAATGCCATGACGCAGGCATGAGCAGCGCAACGAGCCCCACACCCACCCCGCGAGTCATATCGCTGATTGCGAGCGCGACCGAGATCTTGCATGAACTCGGCGCGGGTGCGCAGCAAGTGGCGCGCTCGCACGAATGCGATTTTCCCGGCGCGGTTCTCGACCTCCCGCAACTTACGCGCGCGAAATTCAAGGTGCACGGCGCGTCAAGCATTGAGATCGACCGGTCCGTAAAGGGCCTGATGGAACAGGGTCTCGCGGTTTACGAGGTGGACGCGGAACGGATGCGCGCGTTGCGGCCGGACGTGATCCTGACCCAGGACCAATGCGAGGTTTGTGCGGTTTCGCTGGCGGATGTGCAGCAGGCGCTCTGCTCCTGGACCGACAGCACGGCGCAGATCGTGTCGCTGCGACCGCATACCATGGACGATGTCTTTGCGGATATTCTGAGCGTCGCAAGGGCCGTTGGACGGCTCGACGCCGGCAACGAACTCGTCGGGTCCATGCAGGCGCGCATGGCAACGATTTCTCAATCAGTCGCAGGACGGCCGCGACCCAAGCTTGGTTTCGTGGAGTGGATCGATCCGCCGATGTCGGGCGGACACTGGATGCCAGAACTCATTGATGCCGCCGGCGGGATCAGTCCATTCGGGGTCAGCGGCGAGAACTCGCCGTGGGTGACGTGGGACGAGATGGCTGCGGCCGATCCCGACATTCTGCTGGTCGCGCCGTGCGGGTATGAGATAGCCACGTCGATGCCGGAACTCGAAGGGCTTCGAAACCATCAGGTGTTCAAGGAGCTGCGGGCGGTGCGTGACGGGCGCGTGTTCGTTGCCGACGGCAACGCGTTCTTCAACCGGCCGGGACCGCGACTCGTGGAAAGCGCCGAAATCCTCGCGGAGATTTTGCATCCCGACGTGCGCACGTACGGGCATCTTGGCCAATCCTACGTCGTCTGGCCGACGTGAGGGCCGGTCAATCCGCGGAGCAACGCATGGGCGCGCGCACGATCCTGATTACCGGCTGCTCATCGGGCATCGGGCTTGCTTCGGCGCGCGTGATGAAGACGCGGGGCTGGCGCGTGATCGCAACAGCGCGCCGGGACGAGGACCTCGCGATGCTGCGCGCGGACATCGGAGTCGAGGCCGTGCCGGTCGAGATGTCCGATGCCGCCTCCGTTGCCGCGTGCGCCGAGCGGGCGCTGGCGATAGCTGATGGCCGAATCGATGCGCTGTTCAACAATGCGGCCTATGGTCAAATCGGCGCGGTTGAGGATTTGAACGGCGACGTCTTGAGGCGGCAGTTCGAGGTCAACCTCTTCGCGCAACATGATTTGACCCGGCGCATCCTGCCGTCGATGCGGCGTCATGGGTCTGGCCGGATCGTGCAATGCTCTTCGGTGCTGGGGTTCGTTGCGGCGCCGTTTCGCGGTGCCTATTGCGCCTCGAAATTCGCGATGGAAGCGCTCAGCGACAGTATGCGTTTGGAGCTGCAAGGGACCGGGATCGACGTTTCCCTGATCGAGCCGGGGCCGATCCGCACGCGCTTCGTTGCGCACGCGCTGGAAAACTTTCTCAATACCATCGACATCCAAGCTTCGCCGCACCGGGCGCTCTACGAAGCGCGGCTGGAGCGGATGAAGCAGGGCGGGAACGACGCCTTCAAGCTGGAACCGGAAGCCGTGGCGGCAAAGCTCGTGCACGCTGTGGAAAGTGCGCGGCCCAGGCGGCGTTACTTCGTGACGAAGCCAACATATTTCGCGGCCGTGTTGAAACGGGTTGCGCCGCAGGCAACACTCGATTGGTTCGTGCGGAAGATGTGACAAAGGCGGAACCACGTGGCCCCGCCTCTATCCGAATTCAGCAGTGCGAATGGCTGTGAAGATTTACTTTGCCCTGACGCTGACGGACGTCCGGCGGTTCTGAGCGCGGCCCTCTTCGGTGGCGTTGTCGGCGACGGGATGCTGGTCGCCGTAACCTTCGGCTTCAACGCGATCGGCCGCAATGCCCGCTGCGACGATCGCCTCCATCACCTTCGTGGCGCGGCGACCGGAGAGATCAAGGTTGGCCTGCGCATCGCCCCGGTCGTCCGTGTAGCCGCCAATCTTGATTTTCACGGCGGGATAGGCGTTGAGGATTGCCACCATGTTGTCGATTTGAGCCTTGGATTCGGAGGTGAGGTTTGTCGAGCCGGTCTCGAACGTAAGCCGGTCGAAGTTGAACCAGACCCCTTTGTCGATCGTCGCGTTCGCGTCGTTGATGAAGGCGATGATTTTGGTCTCGACGCCGTCGCTGGCGGCGTCGATCTCCGTGCCGCCCACCAGCGAAATCCGCGCCAGAGCAGGCGCCGGTGCCGGTTCGGGCGCCGCCGCGACAGGGGCGGGTGCCGCCGCGGGTTCGGCCGCAGCAGCAGGGGCCGGCGGCTCGGCTGGCGGTTCGTTCACTTTCTGCCAGTAGAGCCAGCCGATAAATGCGAGCGGCAGCAGGAGCCACAGGAACGATGTGAAGAGGCCGTTGTCGCGGCCGGCGTAGGCGGCAGGGGCAGCGGCGGCCGGAGCGGCGACTTTCGGAACTGCGGCGACGGCGGGTGCTGCCGCAGCCTTCACGGGCGAGACCAGGCCGGCGGCGGCCGACCCGAGACCGCCCAGAAGGGCACCGCGTTCCTGACCGATAAGACCCGCGAGTGCCGCGCCGGTGAGCGCCCCGCCGCCGAAGCGCTTAGAGATTGCGGACAGCACCAGGGGTGCTGCGAGATTGAAGAGCGACGAGGAAGCACCGGGATTGATACCCAGCGCGTTGGCCGCCTTGTGGACAACGGACGCCTGCCACACGCCGAACAGCGAACCCATCAAGCGATTGCCCGAAAGCACGGCCATGGTGCTGGGGATGCCGCCCGCGAGCAGACCCTTGATGTCGTTGATGCCCGAGGAATCGCGGGATACGGCGTTCGCCATGTCAGCGATGTTCGCCATCGCATCCCGGTCGCCAGACTGCTGCACGAGGGCACCAAGATACTGGCCGATCAAGTCATTGAGACCCCGGCCCGCGACGTCTCCTGGAATACCGATGGCTGATCCAACGGAGTTCAGCAGGTTCGGGGTGACAAAGCCCTTCAGGATCTCGATGACACTGGTCGACATGGACGTTCTCCTCGACTGACGCAACTCTTGATGCGCTTTGGTTGATCGACGAGCGGGCAGTGTCGGAACCCCCCGGCCCCTCCCGTGTCGACTTTTGGCGTGGCGTGCGGGCAAAATGCCCGTCCACCCATGGCAATAGCCGGACGAGGCTGCCACGCCAAGCCACAAACCGAAACTACGGGCGGTGATAGGGGTGGCCGGTCAGGATTGTTGCGGCCCGGTAGAGCTGCTCGGCGAGAACGACGCGGGCCAAACCGTGGGGGAGCGTCAGTGCTCCCAGCGAGACCTTAAGCCCGGGGGCCTCGAGCACGGCGGGGCCGTGGCCATCGGGGCCGCCGATCAGGAAAGCGCAGGATTTGGTGGCCGCATCGGCCAGGGTGCGCAAGTGGGCGGCAAAAGCTTCACTCGTGAGCGGGCGGCCCGAAACTTCCAAAACGAGGAGCGATGCCGGGCCGGCGGCTTTGAGCAGGCGGCCGGCTTCGTCCACCTTCCGCTCGGCGGCGACAGTGGCTCGGCTTTCGGGAAATTCGCTAATGGACAGGGGGCCAAGCCCACATGTCCGGCCGGTCTGGTCGAACCGCTTCTGGTAACGCGCGACAATGGCCGCTTCGGCCTCGTCTTTCAGGCGACCAACCGCCAGAATTTCGACGCGCATGGTGCGTCCTTTGCACGGTGCGGGGGGCGCAAGCCGACGGCGGACGCCCTGCCGTTCAGTGGGCCGAATCAGCCGGACGGTCCATGGACCACATCTTTTCGAGATTATAGAACTCGCGCACTTCCGGGCGGAACACGTGAACGATGATGTCGCCGCTGTCGATCAGCACCCAGTCGCAGGTTTCCTGACCCTCGACGCGCACCGACGGGCAGCCGGCGTCTTTCAGCTTCTTGCGAAGTTGTTCGGCGATGGCGCCGACGTGACGATCCGACCGTCCAGAGGCAACGACCATGAAATCGCCGATGGAAGATTTTCCAGCAAGATCAATCGTTATGATCTCTTCGGCCTTCGCTTCGTCAAGCCAACCGACGACGTCTTTCAGAAGACCGGCCGAGGCGGGCGCCACCAAAGTCTCAGCGGATTTGGCAGCGTTAGAAGCGCCCTTCTTGGGGGCTGCTCCGGTGGATGTTGGCATGTGGGGGTCTATGGTCCTTTCCGTTGCCGTCGCGACAGCCGCCCCATTGGACAGCGCATCGGGTTGGTCCGATCCCAACGATGGGAAAGATAAGGCCGACCCAGGCTTCCGGCAACCGGTCCGCATCGGCGGACGCGGATTTCGCAAGCTGCTAAACACTGATCAACTAGATATTTCAACGTTCTGACGGATTGCCGTCGATGATTGCCGGTTGAGCGGGTTGGTCAGGAAGACCCAAGCCGGGGCCTTCATCGCCGCCAGGCCGCGGGCCTGTTCTTCGGGAAGCCGCCGTCCCGCAAGGGCCTTCGCGGCTTGGGCAGCGAGCGCATTCAGGCGGAACCCGGGACGGTCGACGACGGCAATCGGCATTGCGGTCGCGATACCACGCCAATTCTGCCAGCGGTGGAAGTTGGCCAGGTTATCGGCTCCCATCACCCAGACGAACTTCACGCCTGGATAACGGCGCTTCAGAAACTGGAGCGTCACGGCGGTATAGGGCGAGCCCAGCGCGTCTTCAAAGGCCGTCACGCGCATACGCGGGTGGACCGCGAGCGCACGCACGGCAGCAAGCCGTTGCGCCAGCGGCTGCAAGCCTCCCTGCGACTTCAGAGGATTGCCGGGAGTGACAATCCACCAAATTTCGTCGAGACCCAAGCGATGAAGGGCGGTTCGTGCGGCCAGGCGGTGCCCTTCATGCGGCGGGTTGAACGAGCCGCCCATGAGCCCAATTTTACGGCCGCGCGGCGCGGGTGCCGGGACAGTGATCGCACCGAACGTTTTTGGGGATCTACGCAATGCGCGCCTCAAGGAATATTGGGTGACTTCGGCGTGAGACAATCCGGCCCTCGCCGCGCCGCAATTCCATCCGGCAATGCTATACGTCACCGCGAACCACAACCAAAAAGCGACAGACAGGGAAACGCCGCCATGAGCCGCCTATACGGACCCGAGCACCGCGCGCTGCAGGATCAGTTTCAATCGCGGCCCTTGGCGGACCGGATCGAAGCCATTGGGATGAAGACCGAAATCACGGACATGGAGAAGGGCTTCATTGAAAGCCGTGACATGTTTTTCCTGTCGTCTGTGGACGACCGTGGGCGGCCGACCGTTTCCTACAAGGGCGGCGTGCCGGGTTTCGTGCGCGTCCTCGATGGTCAGACGCTGGCCTTTCCGAGCTACGACGGGAACGGGATGTATCTTTCGATGGGCAACATCGCCGGCAATCCGGACGTCGGACTTTTGTTCATCGACTTCGAGAAGCCGTTCCGCTTGCGCGTGCAAGGGCGGGCGGCGCTGTCACGGGATCCGAAAGCGCTTGCTCTATTCAAGGAAGCGGAGTTGGCCGTTGTCGTGACGCTATCCGAACTCTGGATGAACTGCCCGCGCTACGTGCACCGCTACCAGAAAGTGCAGACATCACGCTACGCGCCGGCTGAAAACGCAGAAACACCGTTCTGCGAATGGAAGCGGATCGACGGCATTCAAGACGTTCTGCGCCCGCATGAAACGGCGGTGGTGGAAAAAGTGGGGCAGATCACCATCGACGATTGGATGGGCAAGGTCCTCACCGGCGACGAGAAGGTGTGATTCCACACCTCTAGTTGCAGCCTTTGCCGTCGAGCAGTTCTTGCCAGGTGGCGAGCGGAATAGCGGTGTTGCCGCGCGGACCCGCGCCGACCATGACGGCGGCGAGCCGGAGCCTTTTATCAGCTTCGACGAAAACCGGGCCACCGGAACTGGACGGCTCGGTGTCGCAATCGTTCAGCCATACGGGGACGTTTTCGGGCGCGTTCAAGAGCCGGCAACCCATGTGGGCCTGCAGTTGATAGCGGCGGCTGGCCGGATAGGCGGCATGGACGAGCGGTTCGCCAGGAGCCGGCGCTTGTTCAACGGCTATCGCCGCCGGTTCGATGGGAAGCGCTCCATCGAGCACGATGGCTGCCACGTCCAAGTAAAGTGCGCTCAATGGCACGCCCCGGGCGGCCTTCTCAGCCACAAAATCGTAGCCGTCGAGAAAGCGGAGACATTTGGCCTTGGCACGCGCCGTATGCGTTCCGCCCCCGGACACCGCTCAGGAAGTGGATGTGACGGAGCGGATGCGGCTTGGAGGTGACTTCGTTCATCAGGCAATGGGCGGCGGTGATCACGAGGTTCGGCCGCACAAGCGTGCCGGTGCATTGGCCGCGCGCGCGATAGCCGCCGATGTTGACCTGGCCGACGGCGTTCCAGGGGTGACCGGATGCTGTTACGGCCTTGCGATCATCGGCCCCGACGACGCCCGGTAGAGCGGGGTCCGATAGAACGGCGGGGGTCATTGACAGGGATATGACCAGTGCGACGGCGACTGTGAGCGGTCGCACGCGCGGACGGCTGATTTTCCTGGTGGCGGTTTTGTTCATCGGGATGAGAATAGCGGCATTTTGCAACGGCGTAGCTCCAATGCCGGAGCATTGACCCGTCATGATCCCCACGATTCTTCTTCGTACCTGTAGGCAAAAGGCGGCACGCTCGACAAAGATGAGTGTGTCGATTCTCTCAACTGAGGCTGGAGGCTAATAAACATGAGCAAATTCGTGAGGGCCATGACGGTGGCGATTGCTGCGAGCGGCGCGCTGAGTGTTGCCGTGGCCACGGCCGAGGCCAAGGAGTGTGTGCGCAAGGGCGCCATTGGCGAGGCGGGTTCGGAAAAGGACGCCAAGTTCCAGGTCGATGAAGCGCTGCTGCAGGCCGTCGACTGGGGTGCTTGGGCGGCGTGGATGTCGAACGGTTCGACTCCCGGCTACTCGTTCGGCCCGCGCAAGTATAGCTGCAAGAAGGGCGGCTCGTGGGGTTGGACGTGCCGCGGCGCGGCGACGATCTGCAAGCTGTGATCACGAAGACCGTTGGAACGAGTGAACGGCCGCCGTCATACCAGGACGGCGGCCGTTCGCGTTTCAGGACTTAGCGGTACTTGGCGGCGCTGATGAATTCGCCGAAAGCCTCGCACCAGACGACGGCGGTAGTGTAGCCGGCCACGTCGATGCCCTGCGGCACATCAAGAATGAACCCGTCGAAGGATTTCACATCGCCGATCCGCGCGGCGCTGTCCTTCAACTTGAGAAACGATGCTTCGTCGTCGACAAAGTCAGAGGTGAGATAGAGCTTGTAATCGGGGCCCGGCGACAGGCGGCCCTTGTGAGCGATCTTGCCGGGCATCACGAGCACCTCGCCCTCGCCCCAATGCAGGAAATCGCTGCCCTTCAAGTTGCGATCGAAGGCTCCTTTGAATTCAGCCGATGCGGCTGCGGCATCGATCGCGGCGCTATCTGGCCCAGCGGGGGCGGTCAGGATCGGAAGGGTGTAGACGCCGATTGCAAAGCCAAGGGCGAGTGCAATCAGATGGGTGACAACGAGCATCAATCGGCGCATCGGGCAGACCTCGCTTGTTTGTTTGCGGCAACGGACATCGCAGGCTCAACTTTCGCTGCGGAGCGCTGCCAGCAGTTCAGGCGTCGGATAGCTGTCGGCGGGAAAGCCGAGCTTGACTTGCATGGCCTTCACGGCGGCGCGCGTGGCCGAACCGATTTTGCCATCGACTTCACCTACGTCGAAGCCACGCTTCTTCAATTGGCGCTGAAGGTCCTTGGCTTCATCGGGCGCCAGGACGTCGATCTGGCGCTTGGCCTTCTGCATGGCAGGCGCGCCGTCGATGCGCGTGGACAGCCAAGCAGCCGTGATGGCGTAGTTGAGAGACTGGTTCCACTGCAGATAGACGTTGAAATTCTCGTAGGCGAGGAACGCCGGCCCATAGCGGCCCATCGGCAAGAGGAGGGAGCCGGGCATGGCATCGTTGGGCATGGCCGATCCATCGGCCTTCGTCACACCCCACTCGGCCCACTGCGAACGCGGCAACTTGATTGCGAGATCGGCCTTGTCCCACGGCACGTCCTTGGTGACGATGACTTCTTCCAGCCAGGGTTCGTCACGGCGCCAGCCGAGGTGCGTCATGTAGTTTGCGGTGGAGCCGATGATGTCGGTGGGGTTGGCGAACAAATTTATATCGGCGTCGCCGTCGTAATCGATGGCATGGGCGAGGTAGCGGGTCGGGAGGAACTGGGTCTGGCCGATTTCGCCGGCCCAGGAGCCGATCATCGTGTCGGGGGTCATATCGCCGCGATCGATGATCTCCAGCGCGGCCATCAACTCCTGGCGGAACATCTCGCCACGGCGGCAATCGTAGGCGAGGGTGGTCAAGGAATTCATGATCGGCAGCTTGCCCATGCCGGCGCCGAAATCGCTCTCCAGTGCCCAGAAGCCCGTGATGACCGACGGGGGCACACCATAGTCCTTACCTGCGCGATCGAAGGCGGCCGCATTTTTCTTGATCTGGGCGCGGCCGTTGGTGACGCGGTTCGGGGTGGCAAGCTTGGCGGCGAAATCGGTGAAGCTCTGGGCGAAGAAGCCCTGCTTGCGGTCGCGGGCAATCACGCCTGTATCGAGCGTGCGGCCATCAAGCGCGAGCGAGATCGTGCGCGCGGAAATGCCGTTGCCAGCGGCTTCCTTGCGGAAGCTTGCGAGCCATGCGCCGAAAGGTTGGTCGTTCTTGCAGTTGGCGGGATTGGGTTTCGGCGGCAGGCCGGACGTGGCGTATTTCGCGGCGAGAGGGTTCGGCGCGCCTGGGGCCGGAACCTGCCGCTTGACGGCCGGAGCGGCGGGTTCGGCGACAGCAGCCGGCGATGCTGCTGTGGGCTCAAGGTGCTGGACGGTTGGCGGTTTGGGCTTGGCGGGCGTGGGTTTCGTTTCGACAGGGCCGAACTCGATATCCTGAGCGCGGGCAGCAGGCCCCCACGGTGCAAGGCTCAAGCCTACGAGCGACAGGGTCGCGAGTATCGTTGCGAAAAAGCGGTCGCGTCTCATCGCCGGCCAAATCCCCTGGTTCCGATCAAACGGGGCCACTCATGCCGAGCGGTGTGGCGCCGTCAAGACAGTTTGGGGCCGAAAAATGGAGCGGTTGCGCCGTCAGGGCGTTCCCGGGGCATCCGCCGACGCGGTGTTGTGGCGGCGATGATACTTCTGCGCCAGCTGGTGCCACTCGATCGTGAGGCTGCCGCCGGTCGATTTGTGCTGCTTTTCCCAGTTTGCCAGCAGATCGAGGCAAGCATGGTCGATGTAGTTGAGGTCCTCGATGTGAACGGTCAGTTCCGTGCCGCGGGGGAGTTCTTCGAGGGCTTGGGCAAGTTTCGGCAGGCCGACAACGGTGGCCGTGCCTGTCAGGAACATGTCGACGCGTTTCGTGCCCGGCTGCTGCTCGTTGCGAATATCAAGACGCGAAAGAGCGTAGATCAGGTGGGCGAGGGAGAGAACGATGCCGGTCAGAACGCCTTTGAGAAGGTCGGTCGCGACGATCATGAAGATGGTGGCGGCGTAGATGAAGACGTTGATCGGACCATACGTCATGAGTGTCGGCACGATCTTGGGGTAAGCCAGCTTGTAGCCGGTGTAGACGAGAACGGCCGCGAGGGAGGAGAGCGGAATGTAGGTCAATGTCCAAGGAATGAGACTTGCGAAGATCAACAGCCAGACGCCGTGGAGGATGGCGGACGCACGAGTTTTCGCGCCGGCTTCGACGTTGGCGCCGGAACGGACGATGACTCCCGTCATCGGCAAGGACCCCAGGATGCCGCAAAGGGTGTTGCCGACGCCCTGGGCCGACAGTTCGCGGTCGTACTTGGTGCGCGGGCCGGAGTGCATCTGGTCAACGGCCGTCGCGCAGAGCAGCGTTTCGGCGGACGCGATGAAAGCGATTGCCAGCGCGCCGATGATCATTTGGGTGCTGGTGAAGAACGTGCCGACCGAGGCGGCGGTCGGGTAGATGACCGTCGACCAGATATTGTCGGGAACATCGACGTACTTGATCGAATCGAGATTGAAGACGGCGGCGGCAATCATGCCGACCACGACGCCGACCAGCGGGGCGGGGATCACTTTCAGCGACTTTGGCGCGAGCGCCGCCCAGCCGAAGATGGTCGCGATGGTGAGCACGCCGACCTCGCCGGCCGTCAAGCGGCTGTCGCCGGCCTTAATCGCATCGAAGATGGCGCCCGGGATGCCGAGAAGGTTCTGAATGCCCGTTCCGATCGGCTTGCCGTCGAGCATGACGTGAAACTGGGCGGCGAAGATCAACACGCCGATGCCGGCCAACATGCCGTGGATGACCGCCGGTGATACGGCGCGAAACCATTGCCCGAGCTTCAGAAGCCCGGCGGCCAACTGTACGAGGCCCGCAAACAGCACAATGGTGCCGAGCATCTCGACACCGTGGGCCTGAACGAGTTCGTAGACGAGCACGGCCAGACCGGCCGCGGGGCCGCTGACCTGGAGCGGCGAACCGGCCAGGAAGCCGACGACAATGCCGCCAATGATGCCGGTGATGATGCCGGCGGTTGGCGGCATCCCGGATGCGATGGCGATGCCCATGCAGAGCGGCAAGGCGACGAGAAAGACGACGACGGAGGCCAGCACGTCCGCGCCAATGGTGGACGCTTCCCGTGCGGCCGGAGCACTGGACCCCTCAGTATCAGACACCGTCATAGCTTCCCCCGAAATTTTCCCGGCAACCGAGCAATCCCCGGCCCCGGCTCTTTTGCGGGGAAGTTAGTGCGGTTGCCCTTTGGCGGCAACGGCGAAGACAAATCCCGGGCGGGGCCCGCCCTCGGGTTCCGGCTCCCTAGACGGCAAAACCGGCTGCGGGACGGCAGCCGGTTTGCACAAAAACACCGAACGGGCCGGTCGGATGACGGTCAGCGCTTACCGTGGCCCTTGTCGTTGCCGCCCATCATGGTGGACTGAGCCTCCATCCAGGAGGAGAGTGCCTGCTGCCAGTTCTTTTGCCACATCTCGGCAGCTTGCATCCAGAACTGCAGCGGCGCGGCGGGCATACCGGCGAAATCAGGCATGTTCTTCATATCGAACATGGCTGGCATGCCCGGCATTTGACCCATGTTCGGGAACTGGAAGGGCGACCCCATGCTGCCCGGCATGCCAAGCCCTGCTCCGGGATTCTTGACCTGCTGCTCCCAGGCATCCATCACCTGGTCGAGGACCTGAATCTGCATCTTCGACGCCTGCTGCATCTGCTGGCGCGTCATGTCGACGAGTTCGGCCGGCCAGCCCATTGCCTTGGCGGCCGCGCCCATTTTGTCGAAAACCTTGTTGCCGTGGCGCTCGGCCTGATTGGCCGCATCCTGGCGCCAATCGCACATGGCTTCGAAGGCGGAGGTCAGCGCGGTCTGCACTTCCTCGTTGACGCCCGCCGCGCTCAACGCGTCCTTGAAGCCCTTTCCGCGCGAATTCGACGTGCCGGCCATGGTCATTCCTCCGCTTAAACTATTGGTTGTCTTCATTGTTGCACACACCGTCAATAGTGGCCAGCGTCAGCGCTGATCCGATGTCTGCCGGTTCGCCTCTGCGACGGTTCGACGGCGACCCGCCAACGCCCCTTTTGCCGGGGAAATCCAAGTGCTATCAGCCGCCCATGACAGATACCTCCCTGATCCGCAACTTTTCCATCATCGCCCACATCGACCACGGCAAGTCGACGCTCTCGGACCGGCTGATCCAGCTCTGCGGCAACGTCTCGGACCGCGAGATGAAGGCCCAGATACTCGACAGCATGGATATCGAGCGCGAACGCGGGATCACCATCAAGGCGCAGACCGTGCGCCTCGACTACAAGGCCAAGGACGGAAAGACTTATCAGTTGAACCTGATGGACACGCCGGGCCACGTCGATTTCGCTTATGAAGTCTCGCGGTCGCTGGCCGCGTGCGAGGGCGCGATCCTGGTGGTGGATGCCAGCCAGGGCGTGGAAGCGCAGACGCTCGCCAACGTCTATCAGGCGATCGACAACAGCCTCGAGATCCTGCCCGTCCTCAACAAGATCGACTTGCCGTCCGCCGATCCCGACCGCGTCAAGCAGCAGATCGAGGACGTCATCGGCATCGACGCCTCCGATGCCATCGGCGTTTCGGCGAAGACAGGCTTGAACGTCGGCGCGGTTCTTGAAGCCATCGTGGAACGTCTGCCGCCGCCGAAGGGCGAGCGCAACAAGCCGTTGAAGGCGATGCTGGTCGATAGCTGGTATGATGCCTATCTCGGCGTCGTCGTGCTCGTGCGCGTCATCGAGGGGACCTTGAAGAAGGGTCAGCGGGTGAAGATGATGTCGACGGATGCGACGTATCCGGTCGAGCGCGTGGGCATCTTCCGGCCGAAGCAGGAGATGCTGGCGGAACTGGGCCCGGGCGAAATCGGCTTCTTCACGGGCGCCATCAAGGAAGTCGCCGATACGCGCGTCGGCGACACGGTGACGGATGAAAAGCTGCCGACGGCGCAAGCGCTGCCGGGCTTCAAGCCGGCACAGCCGGTGGTGTTCTGCGGGCTCTTTCCCGTCGATGCGGCGGATTTCGAGGATCTGCGCGAGGCGATGTCGCGCCTGCGCCTCAACGATGCGAGTTTCTCATTCGAGACGGAAAGCTCGGCCGCGCTTGGGTTCGGCTTCCGCTGCGGATTCCTCGGACTTCTGCACTTGGAGATCATCACGGAGCGCTTGGAGCGGGAATTCAACCTCGATCTCATCACCACGGCGCCGTCCGTCATCTACCATCTGCACATGAAGGATGGGTCGGTGATCGAGATGCACAATCCGGCGGACATGCCGGAAATCGTCAAAATTGACCACATCAAGGAGCCGTGGATCGAGGCGACGATCCTGGTTCCCGACGACTATCTCGGAGCTGTCCTGAAATTGTGCCAGGACCGGCGCGGCCGGCAAAAGACGCTGACCTATGTCGGCACGCGCGCGATGCTCGTTTACGAGTTGCCGCTGAACGAAGTGGTGTTCGATTTCTACGACCGCCTGAAAAGCGTGTCACGCGGCTATGCGTCGTTCGACTATCACATCAGCGGGTATGAGGAAGGCGACCTCGTCAAGCTCACGATCCTGGTCAACTCAGAACCGGTGGATGCGCTGTCGATCATCGTGCACCGGCAAAGGGCGGAGAGCCGCGGGCGCTCGATGTGCGAAAAGCTGAAGGAGCTTATCCCGCCGCACCTGTTCCAGATCCCTGTGCAAGCGGCGATTGGTGCAAAGGTGATCGCGCGCGAGACGATTAAGGCGCTGCGCAAGGATGTTCTGGCGAAGTGCTACGGCGGCGACATTTCTCGCAAGCGCAAGCTGCTCGACAAGCAGAAGGCCGGCAAGAAGAAGATGCGCGAATTCGGCAAGGTCGAGATTCCGCAGGAAGCGTTTATCGCGGCGCTGAAGATGGACGAGAATTGAGGGGGGCCATGTTCGGCGGATATGGATATGAAAAAGGCGGCCGATAGGGCCGCCTTTTTGTTTGGGGCTGCTTCGAGGTTAGTCGAGTTCCTTGAAGGCGACGGTCAGGTCCTGACGCAGGTAAACGTCATAGACCTTGCCGTCCGAATGCATGGCGTCGTCGATTTCCCAGCGGTTGTCGTCGAATTCGATTTCCTTCCAGCCTGTGAAGCCTTCGGCCTTCAGGGCAGCTTCGACCTTGGTGCGCTCCTCGGCGGTCGGCGGGCGGTCGTCGTCGGCGAATGCCGGGACTGCGACGATGGCGGTCAGGCCAAGTGCGAGGGCAGGCAGGTTCCATTTCATCAGTCAAATCTCCATGTGTTGCAGTAAGCCAAACGCGCGAGGCACGATGCGGTTGCGTCCGACCGTGGGGCCAAGGAGAATTGCGTAGTGGCGTCTCGAAATTTGGAGCGGGACTATAAGAAAATAGGCAGAAACCGCGCTTTTATCCGAGACCTAGGCTGGCGCGCTGGACGTAGATGGCCATGGCGATGGCGAGGATGGGAATGAGGATGACGTGCGTGGCCGATAGGGCGGTCTGCAATCGCGGGCGCTCGGTGACGTAGGAATTGATGCGCAGGACCGAGATCGCAATCATCACCGTTACCGCGAGATAAGCGGATAAGAAAATCCGGTCGGAGAGTGTGGTGCCGTCGCTGTCGATGGCCGGCAACGCCAGATAGAGCGCGACAGCGGACAGGAGTGCCGTGACCTGGATCGTGACGATCGCCTCGAAGTGCGACAGCGGGATGAAGATCGAAACGTAGGCAACCGCCAGGATGAAAAGCAGGGGGACGACGACGCGCAGGAAGTAGTCGGTCGTCTCGCGCTCCATGATCCAAACGAAGGAACCTCTGTAGAAGGGCACGATGCTCGGCTGGTGGGTTTTCGCATCGACGGTGGTGACGAAGTCCTCGTCGTAGCCGACGTATTGATCACGCGGCGTCCAGCCGACGGCGTCCACGGCGGTGTCGCGCAGATCGATCGGGGGCGGCTGGATGATGAACGGCTTGTCGCCACGCTTCGGGCGGATGTTGATCGCGAAACGCTGCGTGTCGAACGGGTAGGTTTCAAGCTGCGGCTGGAAGAGGAAGCGGCCCGTGACGTGGTAGATTTTCATGGCATCGGGGTAGGCGTCGCTGCGTTCGCCGTTGGCCAGCGTGCGGACAGTGACCTGGCGGTCGTTGGTCTGCGGGTTGATGACGGCGTTGGCGAATTCGAGGAGTTCAATTGAGTTTTCGCGGCCGTCGTCGCGCATTGAGATGTAGAATTCGGCGAAGAAGGTTTTCTCGTTGTCGTCGACGGAGAAGACGCGGATCAGATCGATGTCGAGGTATTGGGTGCCGATGGCGCGCAGGTTTTCGTTTTTCAGCCGCGCGAATTGGAGTGGGCCGAGTTGCGGGCGGCCCATGCCCGGCGCCTGCTGGACGAGGAATGGCGTGCGGGTGGCGTGACGCGAGGCCGGATCGAACGACCAGTTCTCGAACTGGCCTTGAAAGGCGCCGCGCCCGGATGCGTAGGCCTTTTTCAGCTGATCGTTGATGTGGGCGCGCAGGTCCTTGATGCCTGCATCGCGGCGGGCCGTGCGGGAGGCGGCAGCGATAAGGCCCAGCATGTCGGCGTATTGCGTGCCGATGCCAATGGCGCGGAGATTGTCGTCGGACAGCGGATCATTGGCGATGCCGGCCGCGCGCTCCTTGCACTCGCCGTTACTCCAGCCGGGTGCGGATGCGATCTTGCCGCCGAGGAAGATCCAATCATCTGCCGACTGGCCGGCAAGACTGCGCATGGTGCGGGCGTTGTAGAGATCAGGGAGGCGATCCCAGACCAGTTCGTAGAAGGTGCCGGCATAGTCCTTGGCGACATCGGATGGGATCGAGCCGATGCGGCCCGTGACCATGATCGCCGGCGCGAGGCCCGCCTCTTTCAACTGTTTGACGAATTCGCCGTTGCGATCGGGGCCGATGGTGAGAAAGACGATGTCAGGGTTCTTGGTCTTGAGGTCTTCGATGACGGCAGGGAAGGCGGCGGTGTCGGCCTTGTTATCCTTCACGGGGACGCGGTGGTCGGCGACGAGGTAGCCGCCCATCACCCGGTTGAGGCCGTCGGCCAGCGTGGTCGAAAACAGCGTGTCGCGGATGCCGATGAAGGCGGGGCGCTGAAATCCGGACTGGCGAACGAATTGCGCCAGAACGGGGAGGCGCTCGTCGTCCTGCGAAGCACGCATGGAAAAGACATTCGGATAGCCCGAGAAGATGCTGGTGACGGAGATGGCCGACAGGAAGGGGATGTTCTTCTGCTTGATTTCCCTGCCGGCGGCATCGAAGACGGCTTTCGAGCGGTCAGAACTTGACAGGCCAACCATGGCCACGCTGTCGGGGTCGGCGAGTGCCTCGCGAAGGTTGGCGATGGCGCGGTTCTGGTCGCGGAAGTCATCAAGGATGCGCAGGTCGAGCTTGTGACCGGCAATACCGCCTTGGGCATTGATGCGCTCGCGAGCTTCGGCTGTGAAGCGCCGGATGGCGGCGACATCGCCGCGGTCGTAGCAGGTGTCGTTGCGCGTGGAGACGAAGACGTTGACCGTCAGGGGCGGCTTGGTTGCGGCTTCGGCGGGTTCGAAGGCCGACGACGTGTGGCTGCCTGATATGAGGCAAACTGCTGCCGCTGCCGTGCGCGCCAAAGCCCGCTGCCACAGGCCCGTCAAACCGAACATTCCTGCCAACCCCGCTGATCGAACGTTCTGGCCTGGATAGCAGAGGTGATTTGGCGTGTCGTGGCGACTTGGTGTCGGTTTTGCGGCGAGGGGCCACGCTTGCCCGCGCGCGTTGGATTGACTGAGTACAGATAAGAAAAAAGCCGCCCCGATAAGAGGGCGGCTTCATCCAACTGCGGCTCGGCAGAGAGGCGCTTTTTAAGCGGCCTCAATCCGTCCGACCGCGATCTTGCCCGAGCGACGGTCTTCCTCGGTGTCGAAATTGACTTTCTGGCCTTCGCTGAGGCTCTGCATGCCGGCGCGCTCAAGAGCGGTCGCGTGCACGAAGACATCCTTGCCGCCAGCGTCCGGCGTGATGAAGCCGAAGCCTTTTTGATAGTTGTAGAACTTTACGGTACCCGGGGTCATGGGCTTTCCTTTTTTCAGTCAGGCTAAACTAAACTCACGAGCGAGTAAGCACGCGGACGCGCCCACTCGCTCTTCAGTTTTTCGATTGTTTGGAAGGGGTCTGAACGCGCTTTCTGCAACGCCTGTGGCGCGGGGAAAGCTGCGGCCTGGTGGTCCGGCCCAAAGTCGATGGGGCTTATCTAGTGGCTATTTGCGGAAATTACAAGGCAAATCGCTTTTCTAATTTCATGGCGCGAAATAACGGCCTCATTGCTTTCTGGCGAGCTGGCGAATTGCGGCGATTTCACGGGCCCATTCCTTGAAGGGACGCGCCGGCGTACCGCCCATCCGCGCGCCAGCTTCCACGTCGTCCTTCACGTGAGCGGTGCCCGCGATCTGCGCTCCTGCCCCCACCTTTACATGACCAATCACGCCGGAGTGCGCACCCATGACCACGAAGTCTCCGATTTCGGCGGACCCGGCGATGCCGCACTGGGCGACGATCACGCAGTGCCTGCCGATGACAACGTTGTGCGCGATCTGGACGAGGTTATCGATCTTGGTTCCTTCACCAATGATCGTATCGGCCAGCGACCCGCGATCGACCGTCGTGTTGGCTCCGATTTCGACGGCGTCGCCGACCAGCACCCGACCGATCTGGGGTACTTTGAAATGCCCGTTCGCGCTCATGGCGAAACCGAAGCCATCCTGACCAAGGCGTGCACCGGAGTGAATGATGACGCCATTGCCCAGGATCGCGTGCGTGACCGTGGCACCGGGACCAATGTAGCAATCATTGCCGACACGAACCCGGTAGCCGACGACTGCGCCGGCGGCGACCACCGAGCCTTCGCCGATGTCCGCTTCGCGCCCAACAATGGCGCCGGGCTCGATGATGGCGCTTTCTGCAATGTTGGCGCTGGCATGGACCAGTGCGCCGTTGCTGCCAGCGCGTGAGGCCGCGGCTTTGCTACGCAAGGCGTCGGGATAAAACAGTGTAAGCACACGCGCGAAGGCGCCATAGGGCGCATCGCTGGTGAGGATAGATACGCCGCCTGGTGCTTTGCTGGCGTCCCGCGGCGACAAGATGCAGGCTCCGGCGCGCGTTGTCCCAAGCAGTGATGCGTATTTTCTATTCTCGAAGAACGTCAGGTCGCGTTCGGTGGCGGCGTTGAGGGGGCGCACATCGTCGATCGTACGATCCTGGACGCCGAGGATGTTCGCCCCGGAAGCCGACGAGATTTCGGCGAGCGTAAACGGACCAGCCCGATGGAAGAAACCGGGATGTTGCATCGTGGTCTCCTTTGCAGGAGGCCAGATGCCCGCTGCCGCTCCGTTCTGGATCGTGACGTGCCCGACTGTAGACCAAAGGAAAGACGGCCGCACCGCGATTTAACTTGGGGCAGGACCCTCTGAGCCAGCCTTCAACTCACTCTCAGCCCGCTCTAAGGGGTAATCGAGGCTTCCATATAACCGTTTGATGTCGGCACCGATGAACCTCTCTTCCCCGATTTCCATGACGGTTCCATGAAGCATTTCGACGGGCAACTTCTCCATCACGAACTGAATAGCTTCGGCGGCACTGCCGAAGCGATAGAACGTCATGGGACGCTTGGCAGCGCCACGGCCACGGCTCGCGTAGACTTCAGCCGGAATCCGATAATCGAACGTGTCCATCTCATTTAGATGGCGACTTGACTGGGAGAATACAAGGTTAATCGGCCCGTCGCCCGAAGGTGCGGCGCCCATAAACACGGCGCGGCCGCGTTCCTTCGTCAGATGCTGAATTCAGCAGGATGGCAGCATCGATCCGGGTGGAGTGCTGAGGTGTTGATTTGGCTCTGGTAATGCCGAAAAGCCACTTTACCAGACTTGCTGATCGGCGACAGACTTGCGTTCGGGTGACGTGACACTAGAGGATCTCCCGCGCATGTCTTCGGATGACTTTCGCCGTCAGATCGACGGCTTTGGCTTGACGACCGCCGACATTCTTTATCGCCTGCCCGATCATCCCACGATCCTGCAGCAGTACGTCTGGCAGGACTACGACAAAGCGCCGAGCTTTCCAGAGCTGAATAAGTTCCTGATGTTCTGGCAGGCAAAGCTGGAAGGGCTGCTCTTTCGCGTCACCGTTTGCCACAAAACGCTGATCGGTCCTGCGGAACTAAGGGCTGTCAATGGCGAGTTCCGGCTGAATTGAGCTTTCTCGACAAGTCACGTGCACAGGTGAAGGCCCTGATGGCCGGGTCATGCCCGACCACGACGAGATTGCGCTAACGTTTCAGGCGCCGGCAGGGCGGAAGGCTTTGCAGATCGCGGGATCGGTTTCCAGGCGCGGGCCGCCGATGAGATCGATGCAATAGGGAATGGCGGGAAAGACCGCGAGCATGCACAGGCGGATCGCGGCCGGTTTACCGGGCAGGTTGACGATCAACGTTGAGCCGCGAATGCCGGCGGTCTGCCGCGAGAGAATGGCGGTTGGGACTTGCTTCAGGCTTTCTAGCCGCATCAATTCTCCGAAACCCGGCAGCATTTTCTCCGACACGGCATCAGTCGCCTCGGGCGTCACATCGCGCGCGGCGGGTCCGGTGCCGCCCGTCGTGAAGATCAGGCAGCAGCGCTCGCCATCGGCGAGATCAATGAGAGACGATTCGATCCCCGGCCGGTCGTCAGGGATGATACGTGCGACGGGTTCCCACGAGGACGTGAGTAATTCCGACAGCACGGCCCCTATTGCCGGACCACCTTTATCCTCGTAGATGCCGCGGCTGGCACGATCCGATACCGTAACGATGCCGATGCGGGCGGTCATTGAGAACTCCAGGAAATGCCGATCGGACACTGCTATACAGGAAGTAGACCGGCGAACCAGGGGCGACCCTGCCGCGTTTCACTGCTACGCGTTGCTATGCCAGCGCAACTCCCCGGCCGGGCGCCCGTGCCGATGCCGACCCAGGAGGCCGCCAATGATCGTATCGCGCATCACAGCTTTGACCCTTGTTGCGGGGGTTGCCGGAACGGTGTTGCTCGCCCCGACCGGCGCCGACGCACAGCGGCGATGGGCAAAGCCATACTACTCGGAAGAGTACGATACTAAGCGGCCCATGCGCGGCTACGAAGGCTTCCTCTTCCCTGACTATTATTGTTCGTATAAGCGCTATCCGCGCCGGGCCTGTTCGACAGACAAACGCGGGCGCGAGCGGTGCCGTGTCGTGGGGTGGACCCTGCAGCAGACTTGCCATTGACCGATCAGCGGCGTGAAACCGGCGGGCCGGCGATGCGTAACTTGCCGGTTGGCCGGCAGCGGAGGACATGATGGATCACGACAACGTCAAGCTCTATTACGGCAAAGTCTTGAAATCGTCGGAGGATCTTAAGACCTCGGCGTGCTGCACGGCAGATGCAATGCCGGCACATTTGCGGCCACTGGCGGCAAAAATTCATCCGGAAGTATCGGCCAAATATTACGGCTGCGGGCTCGTGCACCCATCGGAATTGTCCGGGCGGCGCGTGCTCGACCTTGGCGCAGGGTCGGGTCGGGATGCCTACATGCTGGCGCAGCTCGTGGGTGAAGCAGGCGAGATTGTTGGCGTCGACATGACGGACGAACAGCTCGACGTGGCGCGGCGGCATGTGGATTGGCATGCGCGCGAATTCGGCTACCCGAAGCCGAATGCACGGTTCCTCCAGGGCTATATCGAACGGCTCGGCGAGCTTGGTCTCGAGCCTCGCTCCTTCGACGTGATCGTCTCGAACTGTGTCATCAATCTTTCGATCGACAAGGCGGCGGTTCTGAAAGGTGCGTTCGATCTGTTGAAGCCCGGCGGCGAGCTGTATTTTTCGGATGTGTATGCGGATCGTCGCTTGAACGTCGATCTCGCGAAAGACCCCGAGCTTTACGGCGAGTGCTTGGGTGGGGCGCTCTACTGGAACGATTTCCTATCGCTGGCCAAGGCGGCCGGTTTCCTCGACCCGAGGCTTGTGACGAGCCGTCCGCTCGATGTCACCAACGACGCGATCCGCAAGAAACTTGGTGCGGCGCAGTTTTTTTCCGCGACGTACCGGCTGTTCAAACTCGATGGTCTCGAGCCTGCGTGCGAGGACTACGGGCAGGCCGTCATTTACAAGGGCACCGTGCCAGAAGAGCCCGACATCTTCGTGCTCGACGGACACCATCACATCGAAAAGGGACGTATTTTCCCGGTGTGCGGCAACACATGGCGGATGCTCGCCGAGACGCGATTTGCACCTCACTTCCAGTTTGTGGGAGATTTTAGAACGCACTTCGGCATCTTCCCCGGATGCGGTACTTCTATTCCGTTCACGGCAGCGGACGATCCGAACGGCACAAGCGGAGCGTGCTGCTGATGCGGACTGCCGCGCTGGTTCTCGCGGCGGGGCGATCGCGACGGTTTGGAAGAGGCAACAAACTTCTGGCCGTGCTCGAGGGCCGGACGGTGTTGGAGCGGACGGTTGCGGCCGTCAGCGAAGCCGGATTCAGTGACATCGCCGTCGTGACCGGCCCCGCACATGTGGCAACTGGCGAAATTCTGCGGGCCTACCCAGTGCGTTTCGTGCGATGCCCGGACGAGAAGGACGGGATGGGCTATTCGATTGCGGCTGGCGTTGCGTCGCTGGGGCCGGACATCGACGGGGTTGCAATCCTGCCCGGGGACATGCCGCTGATGACGACTGCAACATTGCGGTCGCTCGTTGATATGTTTGCCGCGCAGGGCGGGAAGCGGATTGTCCATCCCGTCGATCGAGCGGGGGAGCAACACAATCCCGTGATCTGGCCGCGCGCGTTTTTTGCAGACCTGCAAATTTTGGCGGGCGACAGGGGCGCGAAGTTCCTGATCCGAGATGCGTTCGGCGTGCGCATTGCAGACGATTCGACGTTGTTGGATGTCGATACCGCCGAGGCATTCGCAATTGCGCGGCAGGCGCTTACCGGGAAATCCGCAGCGGTCTGAGTTTCGCATCGCGCGCATGTGCAAACTGCATGGCAAGACGCCCTATCGCGCGTACAGCGTTCAAACACGGAAATGTCATGGGATGACTTGATCAGCCACAGGCCGCACAGTGCGCGCGGGTCCATACTGGCCGCGCAGATAAGCAGCCGTCCGCTGGTCTCGGATACCTAAGCTTTTCGCACTTCCCGAAGGCCCGCGTCGCGTCAACACTAGCCTGGGGATAAGATCATGACCAACAAGCCGACACAGCAGGAACTCGACTACGGGGTGCTGGAAGCGCGCGCGAAAGCGACGCTTGAATCCTGGATGGCGATGCAGCGTCCGGTCTTCACGATGATGACGGAAATCAACGGACGCCTGATCGATCAAGCGTTCCGCGTCAATAAGGCGTGGCTCGGCTTCATGGGCCGTTGCATCGAACATGAACTCGAAGCGACGCGGCGATTGATGGGCTGCCGGAACGTGAACGATCTCGTCAGCACGTATCGCGACGTGGTCGATACCGCGCAGCGCGAGGTGCGCATCGAGGTCGAGCAACTTTCGCGGCTGAACCAGGAAGTGGCGGGCGAGACGGTCGCTGCATTCCGTGAGGGTCTCGAAGAAGCGGCACAAGAACTTCGGCATTAGACTGGTGCTCACGGCGCAAAGCGCCTCCGCGCATATTAGTTGGCGCTTCGGATGCCCACGCTGCATCCGCGCCCGATGTTTGGCGCTTCGGATGCCCACGCTGCATCCGCGCTTGATGTTTGGCGCTTC
>CAYWIF010000001.1:32186-85485 GCA_964458265.1 uncultured Hyphomicrobium sp.
TGGCGCTTCGGATGCCCACGCTGCATCCGCGCTTGATGTTTGGCGCTTCGGATGCCCACGCTGCATCCGCGCCTGATGTCTGTGGGTCTTCGCGGGTTAGGTGGCCGCGAGTTTGTGGACGGACAGTGGGAGCTGACGGAAGCGCTGACCGGTGAGGGCTGCGACCGCGTTGGCGACGGCTGGGCCGATCGGCGGCGTGCCGGGCTCGCCGATGCCCGTGGGCGGCGCGGCTGACGGCACGATGTGGACTTCCACCTTGGGCATCTCGTTAAAGCGCAGCACTTCGTAGTCGTTGAAATTTGTCTGATCGACGGCGCCATCGGTCAGCGTGACCTGCGAATGCAGCACCGCGCCGAGACCGTAGCCAATACCGCCTTCGATTTGCGCAACGATGTTGTCCGGGTTGATGGCCAAGCCGCAATCGACCGCGCAGACGACCCGATCAACCTTCGCCTGGCCGTCCACGATGCGAACCTCAACCACTTGCGCGACGAAACTCTTGAAGCTTTCGTGCACCGCGACGCCGCGTGCGACCCCTGCGGGCAGTGGCGTGCCCCAGCCTGCCTTTTCGGCGGCGAGTTTGAGGACCGCGGCGTGCCGAGGGTGCGTTTTCTCGAGCATCGAAAGCCGGAACGCGACGGGATCTTTTCCGGCGAGGCCGGCTATCTCGTCGATCAGCGTTTCCATGACGTAGGCGGTGTGCGTGTGTCCGACCGAGCGCCACCATAAAGGCGGGGCGCCGACCTTGGTGTTGTGGACTTCAACCTCGAAATTCGGAATGGCGTAGGGCGTGTCGTTGACGCCTTCGACTGACGTTGAATCGACGCCGTCCTTGATGAGCGCCGACGCGAAGGCCGTGCCGTCGATGATGGACTGACCGACGATGCGGTGATGCCAACCTGCAATCTCACCCGCCTCGGTGAGGCCGATCCTGACCTTGTGGAGATACATTGGCCGGTAGTAGCCGCCCTTGATGTCGTCATCGCGAGTCCAGACGAATTTGACGGGATCGGCGGTGCCCAGCGCTTTCACGATGTGGGCGGCCTCGGCGACATAGTCGGCATTATAGACGGCGCGGCGGCCGAACGAGCCGCCCGCCCAGAGCGTTTCAATCGCGACGTCCTCGGGCTTGATGCCGAGGATCGCTGCGATGACCGACTGGTCGATCGTCGGCATCTGGCAGCCGGATTTAAGGGTGGCCTTGCCGTCCTTGAATTGGAGGACTGCGTTCAGCGGCTCCATCGGTGCGTGCGCGAGGAAGGGGAACACGAACTCGGTGTCGATGACCGTCTTGGCGCCGGCGATGGCTTTCTCAGATTCGCCGTCCTTGCGGACGGGGATGCCGGGCTTGGCGGCCAGTGCTTTATATTCTGCGATCAGTTCCGCCGTGCCGCGCTTGTCGGCCGCGCCCTCGTCCCACGTGACTTGCAGGGCCTCGCGACCTTTCATGGCGGCCCAGGTGGACGAAGCGACCACGGCAACCCCGCCGGGTATCGTGACGATGTCCTTGACGCCCTTGACCGCTTTCGCTTTCGCAGCGTCGACCGATCCGATTTTGCCGCCGAAGCGCGGCGGCCTGGCCATCACAGCGAACAACATGCCGGGCAAGCGAACGTCCTGGGTGAAGACGGGCGCGGCGGTGACCTTGTCTTTCTGATCGAGGCGCGGGAAGGACTTGCCGATGTAGATGAAGTCTTTCGGGTCCTTCAGAGTGGGATTTTCCGGGACCGGCATCTTGGCGGCTGCGGCGGCAAGTTCGCCGAACGTGGCGGACGTCGTACCATCGCTGACGACGCCCTTGGCCACGGTAATTTTCGCCGGATCGGTTTTCCATGCCTTGGCGGCGGCTTCGACCAACATCTGCCGCGCAGCCGCGCCGGCCTTGCGGTACTGCTCAAACGAGTTCGCCATCGCGGTGGAGCCGCCGGTGCCCTGTACACCGAAGAACGTGTTCTTGTAGACCGGCGTATCGGCGGGTGCGAAGCCGGCGACCATCTGCGACCAGTCGGCGTCGAGTTCCTCGGCGACCAATGTGGCGAGGCCCGTTGCCGTGCCCTGCCCCTTGTCGAGATGCTTGGAGAGAACGGTCACTTTGTTGTCGGGCGAGATCGACACGAATGGGTTGAAAACGGCTGCCGCCTCGCCGGCGGCGGCCTTGGCGGATGACGCGGACCCCACGGGCAAATAGGCGCCAATGACCAGTCCCGCACCCGTCCCTGCGGAGAGACGCAGGAAATTGCGCCGGTCGAAGGCAACGGGGGCAGGCGACGCGGACCGCGACAGCGCGCGAAGGCTCGTGGAAATATCGGAATTGAACATGAGTGCGTCTCCCCTCAGCCCTTCAGCGTTTCGGCGGCGGTCTGGATGGCGGTGCGGATGCGGGCGTAGGTGGCGCAGCGGCAAATGTTGCCGGTCATCGCTTCGTCGATGTCGGCGTCGGTCGGCGCGGGCTTACCGCCTAAGAGCGCCACGGCGGACATGATCTGGCCCGGCTGACAGTATCCGCACTGGGCGACATCGTGTTTTGCCCATGCGTTACGGACAGCATCGGCCACGGGTCCCGTGAGGCCTTCGGGCGTGGTGATATCCTGGCCAGCGACACTCTCAATTGGTGTCACGCAGGCCCGGATGGGCGTACCGTCGGCGTGCATGGTGCACGCGCCGCACAGAGCCTGGCCGCAGCCGAACTTGGCCCCCATCAACCCCAATTCATCGCGGACCACCCAGAGCAACGGCGTGTCAGGATCGGATGTGACCTCGACCTCGCGGCCGTTGATCGACAGTTTGGTCATCGAAACCTCCGGGTGGATTTGAAACTTCTGAAGACGACGCTGATGCCGCGATCATGTCAGGCGCATGACGGGCCAGGCACTCCCATTCCACCTATGTTGGATACGGCCGCACGAGTTGCAAGCCTCGGGACGCGGACGACACATACAACGGCGGAAACGGCCCAGCCTCCAGCCTTGATGCCTAAAGTTTATGCTGGACACGCGCGTGTCGACGGCCGGGCACTGCGGACGTTAGCGGCCGTTTCAAAATTTACAGTGGACCGACGGCATGCAGCGCAAACCGTTGATTGACGCGAGAGGTAAATCTTAGAATTTGCGGCGGACTTCAGTGCGAATGCCGAAATTGTCTTCTTCGCCATCGAGGATCTGATAGGTCGCGTCGGCACGGAACAACCAGGCGCGATCGATCGGGATCTGATAACGCATTCCGATCGCGTATTGCGCATTCGTCGCGCCGATACCGTCGTTTTCGAACGGCTGGACCATGGCCAGTTCAAAGACGATCTGCTGGTCAAGATTGAACAGATATTGGAGACCGATCGCGCCGCCGAATGTGTTCGAGCCGGTGTCGTCGAGCTTGGGGTAGCCGGTGAGCGCATCCGTTTCAAAGTTAATGCCGACGTTCTTCAGGATGCCGGCGTTGAAGCCGTCGACAAGGGGTTGCGGGTTGCCGACGCCAACGAAGAAATTTCCGTATGGAATAAGCGTACTGGGCAGGCTGGTGATCAAGCTGTTCTCGGAGATGATTGCAACGCCGTTACTGGAGCCTTCCGGGTCGTCGCCGAAGTTTGCAAATACGCGCGTGGAATTGGAAAAGGTGTTGAGGTATCTGCGGCTGTAAGAGGCGGTCAGGAAGTGGGTGAACAGGCCCTCTTGCGAACCGTGGCCATCGATCAGGCCGTAGCCTGCTTCGATATAGCCGTCGAAGGCGTCGATGAAGGCGGTGACGCCGTAGAGATTGGCGAGGTGATTGTCGTTCGCGCCGGCGCCGATGATGCCGGGGTTGTCGACATCATCGAAGGCGGCGAAGAACGTGATGTCGAAGTTCGGCAGACCCAAGGCCGCAGAGTTCTTGGCGGGCAGGCTGAAGGCTCCGCCGAGGATCGCATCGTTGGCCCAGATTCCGTTTTGCAGAAACAGCGGAAAGAGGCCGACTGTGAAGGGCAGATCGAACGTTGCCTCCTGGCCCGAAAAGCCGGTGAATATGGACCCGAGGTCGCCTTCGAAGAAGAGCGTCTGCGGCTCTAAATCGAATTCGCCGGTGAAATCGCCATCGCCATCCCTGCCGCCAAATTCGTAGCGCGTAAACTGGTTGTCCTTGGTGATCGGCGTGAAGAACGCATGAATGCGTTCGGTGCCGGTGATTTTGAGATCCACGTCGATGTTCAGGCGCGTTGCGATCTGGGCGATGTCCTTGCCGTTGTTCCGGTTGTAGGCGATCGCAGTTCGCCAGTCGCCGTAGACGGCCAGGCCCGGCAGCAGCGGATTTTTTTCGCCGAGCAGCGTGCCACTAGGCTCGTAGATGCCGGATGTATACTGCTGACGTCCGATCTCGATGGGTGGGCGCGGCGGATCGACGGCGAACTTGCCGCCATAGATCTCGACCTGCTCGTCAAATTCGTACTGTCTTTTCTGGTAGGTCGGGTCGGAACGGAACAGGTCGGCCTTTTCGGCCGCAGCCTTACGCTTGGGTTCGTTCGAGGCTTTGCTTTTCTTGACGGCCTTGGTCGTCGACGACTGCGCGTCGTTCGTCACTTCGGTGTCTTCTTCAGCCTCTTCGGCCACCATCGCGGTCGCGGGCAAGACTTCGGTTTCGCTGCCGGCCTTGCGGGCTTCGCTGACCTGTCCTCTATCCGCGTCTTCGTCGGGCGAATCAGCGGCGAACACGGCCCCTCCAGCGCAAATGCCGAGAACCATGGCTGAGAGCATCAGGCGGAACCGGGCTTCAATGCTTGACTTGCAGATCATGTGACTGCTCCACGTCGCGGGTTCCAAGCAGCGGATCGAGACGATCCGCTGCGTCAGACCGGGCCTCTTGCGTCAGCCCTTCACGTCAACATCGACGGCGAAGGCGTGGAAATTCATGATCCGCTCGTTCATGCTCTGCTCCATATCCTTCGTAGAATTTACAAAGCGCATGAAGTAGATCGGCTCGGCTCGACTGCGCATGCGGAAGGCGAGTTGGTATTTTCCTGGCTTGGTAATGAGGTGGCCCGGAACTGAGTACTTGGCCACCTTGTTACCCAGCGGCGGCAACGAACGGTTCTCCATGCGCACGAGCGGCGGATGGTTCAGAACCGAGGTCGGCACCCCCGGCGGCCGCAGATGCGGCAGAGGATCGACGTCGAAATTCACCGGCAGGTACATTTCGCGGTCGGTCCCCTTGACGTTGGTCGTCAGGAACTTGGTCTGGAAGTGAACGAGCTGCTGATCCGTCGCGATACGGCCCGCTGCAACATCGAGGCTGTGCAGGTCGGCGATATCGCCGTTGCTGTCGACGTAGCCGCTCTCCCAGACGTTCTGGCCATCCGGATCGACGAGGGCGACGTTGACCCAGAGCTGCGGCTGAGCGCCGAGCGAGCCCGACGGCAGGTTGTGCCCGGAGTTGGTGTTCTTGATGCGATAGGAGAACGCGAGATCGCGGCCAATCGACGGTGTGCCCGTGATGAAGGGGCCATCGACGTGGCTGCTGTTCTCCATGACCTGGTGGCGCAGTTCGTCGCGCTCGTCGAGCTTGTCGAGGTTTTCGTCGATGATGAGGCGCGCCTCTTCGCGATCAAGTGAATCGGCCCAGCGCTTGGGGAATTTGACCTTAATCTTGCCGGCGGCGACTTTGTCCTCAAAGGCCGTCGTGCCCCAACCGGCGCGCCAATCGAACTGCAACCAGTCCTCGATGCTGATTCCCTGCGCTTTGGTGTTGTGTGGGAAAATGCCGGGGTGGGCGATCGAGTAGCCTGGGCCGATGAACCGGTGATTGGCGTGCTTGCGTCCCGGATTGACTTCCTTGCCGCCGACGATGGCCGACGGCGCGGTGTCGTAGCCTTCCGGTTTGCCCGGCACCTTGCCCATGTGGCAGTCCTGGCAGGTGACGCCTGCTTTGCGCGCCGGGCTGTCGCGGTACTGATCCCATACGATTTCGAGCTTGATGCCCAGGTTCACGGCCACCTGGTGGCAACTGACACAGAATTCCGACTTGGTAATCTGGTCGTTGGTGATCATGCCGGCGTGAATCTGATTGCCGCGCTCTTTTTCACTCGTGGCGACGGTGTAGGTGTCCTTTTTCTTGATGACGTCCTGGATGACGCTTTGCTGGCCGCTGCCGTAGACGGGTTCGAAAATCTTGCCGGGCTCAACGCGGCGCTCGCCGTTGACTTTGCCGTACTGCTCCTTGACGCGGTGACAGGTGATGCACGAAACGCCCTCGCGAGAGATCTGGCTGCGTTTCCAGAGCGGCGCATCCCGATCTTCGCCGAGCTGGGTGCCGACCTGCATGTGGCAGCGGACGCAAAACGTGCCGACGGTGCCTTGAGTCAGCTCCTGAAACTTCTGCTCGAACTTATGAAACATGGGCGAGATCGACGCATAAGCATGCTGTGACGACGACCATTCGTCGTAGATCTGCTTGTGGCATTCGCCGCACTGAGCGGCAGTGGGATAGAGCGTCTCGTCATGGGCCGCCGCGGCCTGGGCTTCGGATTTACCCCCGCCGGATTTTTCGTCCGCGACACTTTCCTCGTAGCTTTTCGGCTCTGGTTCGCCCGCAGCGGCGGTGTCCTGCGCGGCTTTCTCCGTCTGCGCGGCCGTGCCGTCAGCGCCGATCAACGCCGATACGGCGATGGCGCCTGCCAATAGCGGCATGAATAGCGTTTTAACTATCGCCATACCCTGTCCCCCCATGTTTCAGGACGGCATCGGTTTGCGCATCTCCCCCGCGAAATGGCATTCGACACCCGCTGGTGCGGAATTAAGAAGTCAACGGATCGCTAATTAGAAAAAAAGGCCGCTATATGGCCGATATCATATTGAAAAGCCGAGATAACCGACGCCGGGTTTGCATTGACGCGAATATATCTGATAGCAATCGAACGATCGCTTCGTGCCATCTGCGGCAGCGGGAAGCTGGTCTGGCAGCGCATAAAACCGGCGAAAAATAGCGTCTTTTCATTCTATTCCATTGCTCGTCCAATTTATTTTATTTCAGTTAAGCCCACCATGATTACAACGCCGGCGGTGCAGCCAATTGCTCACGGTCCGACTATGTTTGCAGAGGTTTTCGCAGTCTTGAAATGGCCATTCTCTGGACAGATAGGAGTAATCGCAATTGCTGTCTTTCCGGTCTGATATCCATTGAAACCGAGAATGGTATTTTGGCCCGGTATAGCGCGGCAAGAGGGCTGGACGTACCCGGCGAACGGGCGAACTTCAGGATCAGACAATGGCGAGCAGGCATACAATCACCGTGAACGGCACAACCTTCGTGGCGCGCACGGGCGAACTACTTTTGGATGCAGCATTGAAGAACGGCGTCGACCTTCCGTACGACTGCCGCGCCGGGCATTGCGGTACCTGCTGCGTGAGGATCGTGTCGGGTGAGGTTCGGGGTGGAGAGGGCGCAGAACCCGGTGTCGTTCATGCGTGCCAATGCCGGATCGCGGGGGATGCAATATTGGAGCGCGGCGAGGCACCGGGCGTGCGCACCGTCGCCGGTGTGCTGACGTCACTGAGGGCGTTGTCGCCGGAGGTCGTCGAGGCGGGGATCACAACCGACCGCGCCTTCCCGTATCTCGCTGGACAGTACGTCAAGGTGCGATTTGATGGTTTTCCAAGCCGGCCCTACAGCATCACGCACCCGTTGCGGGGGGCGAGCAACGCCCGCACGACGTGGTTTCATATCAGACGGGCTGCGGATGGCCGCGTGACTTCGGCACTTGGCGCGCGCATCGCGCCGGGTCATCGGGTCACGCTTGCCGGTCCATACGGTTCGGCACACTTCCGGGCGAACACGCAGGGGCGTCTCGTCCTCGTCGCCACGAACACCGGCTTCGCGCCGATCTGGTCGATCGCGGTGGCGGCGCTGCGGGAAAATCCACAAAGAAGCGTTTTGATCATTGCCGGCGGCCGCACGCTGCAGTCGCTCTACATGGGACCTGCATTGGCGCAACTGGCGCGCTTTCCCAACACAATCGTCGTGCCGGTCTGCAGCCGGGCCAAAGACTTGCCGCCGATGGTCATGCCGGGACGGCCAACCGACTACATGCCGGTTCTGCTGCCGACCGACACCGTCTATGCCTGCGGGGCTGAGGGCATGGTCGAGAGCGTGAAGGCAATAGCGGCTCGCAGCGGCGCCACGTGTTACGCGGATCCATTCCTGCCGGCCAGCGATGAAACGGTCGAGGACGGTCTTCTCACGCGCGCGATGGGATGGTTGTCGGTGCCGACCGCCCCACGTTTGCGCCAGCGCCCGGTTGCCGTTGCCCGCGACAGCCGTGAGCCTCAATTTCAAACACTTGGATTGGCGGAAGCGCGACTCACTCGCCGGTTCGGGTCGTGACGTACGGTTCCAGGGCGCGATGACATTTCGTGGCGGATCTCTCAACGCATTGCCCGATTTGCGGGTGGCGCATGCCGTGGCGTTTATCTTGTTTGCTTCGTGCGGTGCGGTGGCGTCCGATCCGGCTAAGGTCGCCGGACCCAATGCTTGTGCAGAATGTCATAAGCAGGAAGTCGAGGCTTGGAAGGGCTCGCATCACTTCAAGACATTTCGCGAGATGCCGCGCAATGCGGAAGGCAAGAAGATCGCGGATCGGATGGGCATCCGGCGCGTCAAGACGGAGAGTTTGTGCCTGAACTGTCACTTCACGGTGCAGGAGAAGGATAACCGCACGGAACCCGTGGCGGGGATCACCTGCGAATCTTGCCATAGCGAAGGAAAAGACTGGATCAAAGTGCACAGCGGGTTCAGCGGCAAGACGGCTCAGACGGAGAGCAAGGCCGAGAAAGAGGCGCGCTGGAAACTCGCGGAATCGAAAGGCATGATCAGGCCGGCATCGCTCTATCGGTTGGCGAAGAACTGCTTGAGCTGTCACGTCGTGCCCCATGAAGATCTGGTCAACAAGGGCGGGCACAAGGCAGGCAGCGCGTTCGAACTGGTGTCGTGGTCGCAAGGCGAAGTGCGGCACAACACGTGGTCCTCCAAAGGCAAGGAGAACGTGGCAGCGAGCGCGGCACGCAAGCGAATGCTTTATCTCGTCGGCCTGGGCGTGGAACTGGAAACAGCTTTGCGGGCCGTCGGCAAAGCCACACTGCGCAAACCTTATGCATTTCTGATGGCCCAGCGCGCCGATCGAGCGCGCAAGCAGTTGGCGGCGGCGGCCAAGGCAGCTCCGGACGTGCCGGAACTTGGAAAAATGGTTGAATTGGCCCACTCCGCCGGACTTAAACTCAATAATCAACGTTCTCTTACAGCAGCGGCCGAGGGCGTCGCCGGACTGCTGGAGAAGATGACCGCGACCTATGACGGCAGCACGATGGCCGGGATCGATGGGCTCATTCCGCCCGCCAACAAATACAAGGGCGCCGCGCGACCGGCGGCCGCCGTCAAGTAAAGCAGCGGAGACGTGGGTGTGAAACTGGCTGCTCGGCGTGCGTTGGAGGTCTCAAGCGGTGGGCGCGGCGTCCGGCCGGCGATTTCGCTCAAGGGTCCTATTGTCCAGGTCGCGCTCATTGGTGCGGCATCCGGCGTGCTGTTCTGGCTGGTCTGGCTTTACGGCAACGGGCTGCGCGACGCGCGCTATCTCGACGGCTGGGTGCTGGCGGCGGGCATGTGCCTGCAGATCTATTTTCACGTCGCCGTCCGGTCCGCACGACTGTCACCCAAAGCCCTGTTGCGGTGGCGGACGGTTCACATTCTCGCCGGATACGCGGTGATCGCCGCCTTTCTCTCGCACACCACCTTTTCATTGCCGGATACAGGATTGGAGTGGGCGTTGTGGGGTGGATTTGCAGGCGTGGCGTTGAGCGGCGTGTTCGGCACGTATCTCGCGTGGTCTTTGAAGTCCAAGCACGGGATCGATGCCGGGTTCAGTTTCGAGCGGATACCCGTGCGCCGGGACGAACTGGCGCGAGAAGCTCATGCCGCCGTCACCCGGATCGATGCGCCGGCCGACCATCTCGCCTTACCGGCAACTCCCTATGACGCCTGGATCCTCGATCTTTATGCGCATCACCTGCGCGACTTCTTTCAAGGCCCCAGCCATTTCGCCGCGCATCTGATTGGGTCGCAGCGGGCAGTCAAAAGGTTGACGGACGAGATCGACACGCTGTCGCGTTTTGTCGATCCAGAACGGCAGGAAAAACTTGCCGCGCTCAAGGAACTCGTGAGCGAGAAGGACCGGCTTGATTTCGCACGCGTCTATCTGGGGATGACGAAGGGCTGGCTGCTTGTTCACGTACCCCTCACATACGGATTGATTGTTCTGAGCGTTCTGCATGTCTTCGTCGTCTATGCCTACTCATCCGAGGCCTGGTAATGCGGTGGCCGGGCCGGAACACGCCGCCTGGACGTGCGGACGCCGACAAGCCAGAGCGCCCCAACGCGGCGCCGGTGCGCCTCGCCCAGCAGTTGGCGCTTGCAACCGTCGTCTGCCTGGCCTTGACGTTTTTGCTGTCTGCCAGCCCGCAATTCCTCATGCCCGGGCCGCTCTCAAGCGCCCACAGTTCGATCGAGACGTGCAGCAGCTGCCATGCCAACACCGGCAGCGGCAAGCTGAGCTGGATCCAGAGTTTCGCGGGGGGGGCATCGCCCCATGCCGACAGCAAGGCCTGCCTCACCTGCCACAAGATGCCGGATACGGCGCTCAATGCACACGGCGCTGCCGCTGACGTGTTGAAGGCCACCACGGAACGGCTGACGAAGGTTGCCACCCGGACCACCCAGCCACTGACGGCGCGCGCGCAGAGCCGAATGTTTCCAACGCACGCCATGGCGGCGGACGGACTTTCGTGCGCGACCTGTCACCAGGAGCATCAAGGCGCGGCCTTCGATCTCAAGGCGATCACCAACGAGCAATGCCGTTCCTGCCATGCCGTGAAATTTGATAGCTTCGATGGGCATCATCCGGAATTCGACAGCTATCCTTTCGATCGCAGGACGCGGATCATCTACGATCACGCCGGGCACTTCGATAAGCATTATCCGGAGCTGGCGAAGAAGGAGCCGTCGAAAACCATTCCGGCGACATGCTCGACGTGCCATGTCACGAGCGCGGACAAGCGCATCATGTCCGTCGCTCCGTTCGACAAGACGTGCAGCACCTGCCACCTCGATCAGATCACCGGCAAGGAACGCGCGAGCGGGCCAAAGGGGATTGCCTTTCTTTCCTTGCCCGGACTCGACGTGGAAACGTTGCGGCGCAAGGGCGAGAACATCGGCGAATGGCCGGCCGATTCGGAAGCGCCTCTGACGGCGTTCATGAAAGTGATTATCGGGCGGAGCCAGCGCGGCGGCGCGGCCCTCGCGTCACTCGCCAATGCCGATTTGCAAGATCTCAGCGCCGCGAGCGACGAACAGATCAAGGCGGCAGGCAGCCTCGTATGGGAAATCAAACGCCTGTTTCATGAAATGATCTCGGGCCGGGTCGTCGACGTTCTGGCCGATCTGTCGATCGGAGACCAAACCAAGTTCAACGCGAGCGCCATCGCTGATTTGACGGCCAGCATTCCACGCGACGTGATCGCAGGCGCGCAGCAGCAATGGCTTCCCAATCTGGCGAAGGAGATGGCCGGCCGACCCGATGCAGGGGATCGGAAGCGCAGCGGGGCGAACCAGACGATGCTCGAGCGCAAAACGATGGTGCTGGCATTTATGCGGTCAACGATGCCTGAGGCGCGGCTGCGGCCGTTCGAACTGGCGCAAGCAGGTGACGGCACCGACGATCACGGCGAACAAACGCTGAAGCGCCGGGCATTGCCGAGCGGCACGCCCCGCTCGATCGAAGCCCGCGATAGTGAGACGCCTGAGGAGAAAAAGGCGAAGGCAAAAAAGCCGGAGGATGACGCGGCGGCGGACGGCGCCGCAGGCGCCACCGAGAAAGACGCGGAAGTGAAAACTGCGACAGAGGGCGCAACGGATGCAAGCTCCCCGGACACGGCACCGCCGAGCGACCCGGGGTCGCAAACGGACGAGCTGCTTGCGCCGAACGAAGCCGAGCTTCGGGAAATCAAGGCGCGGGAAAAGGGCGCTCCCCCCAGTGCTCCGAGCGCCGTCACTCAAAATTCCGATACCGGCTCCGGTAAGGCGGCACCGGAAACGGCCGCCAAGGAAGCGCAGGCTGGGTCAGCAACCGCACCAGCCGCAGCCGAAGCCACCGCCAGTGAACCAGCGGCTGCGGCATCACCAGCAGGCACGATCGAAAGCGACGTCGACCCCGAAAGCTGGGCGGAGACCGGCGGGTGGTACCGGCAGGATTATGCGATCTACTACCGGCCCGCGGGACACAAGGACAAATTCATTGCGTCGTGGCTCATCACGACAGGTCCTTCTGCGGCGAAGGACGGCCAGAGTTCGGCTGCGGCCGTCTTCAATACGCTCACCGGCAAGGACGCTCAAGGTTCATGCACCAAATGCCATAGCGTGGATGATGTTTCGGGCCGTGGCCGCACGGTTAATTTTTCACCCTTGCAGCCACAGATGACGGCAGGACGCTTCACACGCTTCCTTCACGAACCACACTTCGGACTTGTCGGCGAACGCGGCTGCCTGACGTGCCATACCTTGAAAAGCGAACGACCCGACCTGAAGAGTTACGAACAGGGCGATCCGCACATCCTGGCGTCGAACTTCGGCTCCACGAAGAAGGAGGTCTGTCAGACCTGCCATGCGAAAACCCTGGCGCGGCAGGACTGCGTTCTGTGCCACGCCTATCATGTGAATGGCGTTTCGACGCCCATCATCTCAACGAAAATACCGGTGCGCTGAGCCTTGTCGACATTGATCATCACGGGGTTTGGTTTGCCGGGCGGTGAGAACAATACCTTGCGTGCCGCCGCCGATCAGTTGCCGTTTCTCATTTGGGTCCGATTTACCTTGCAGAATATGGAGTGGAGGTTCTGACATGACACAGACCCATGCTTTGGTTGCCATATGCACGGCCGCCTCGTTACTCACCGTTTTTCTTTTGCTGTTGCGCGCGGAATTCGGTGGCCGCCGCCCGGTCCTGGCACTGGCGCGCCGTTGGGCAGCGGCGAAGTTCCACACCACGGCCATGGTTCTTGCGGCGCTGTTTGCGGTCGCCGTGTCGGCATTTGCCTTGCTGCCGCTGCGTCAACCGATTGCTCCAGCGAGCGCGGCGATAGCGGGGCATGAACAGTTGCCGCACGAGGATGACGATGTGGCGGCGCTGCGAAACTACGCCACCGACATCGATGCGTCTTCACCGGAGCCGGCGGTGCCGGGCAAACAGGATCTGCCGGGCGTCGACGATATGATTGCGAAACTCGTTGCGCGCCTGGAACAGCAGCCGGGCGACGTGAAGGGGTGGAAGATGCTCGGGTGGTCTTATTTGAACACGGGACGGCCGGATGAAGCGGTCAAAGCCTACGAGACAGCGCTCAAGCTTGCGCCGGACGATAGCGACATCAAAGCCGCACTCGCAGCGGCGCGCCCCGAACGGCCCTCGACGGCGAAGCCGTAGGCTTCATCCGGCGGGTCCAACCAGCGCAATCCCTACTTGCGTACGCCTTCGACGTGAAGTTCGAGTTCGACGGATTTGGACGCGGGGCCCAGTTCCTTCACGATGCCGAAATCGGCGAGCACGAGTGTCGTCTTGCCGGAAAAACCCTGGCGATACCCGCCCCACGGATCATCGCCGCCGCCGATGAGCTGGGCATCGATGGTGACGGGCTTGGTGATGCCGCGTAGCGTGAGATCACCCGTAATGTCGGCCTTCCCTTCGCCCTTCGGTGTTACCTTCTTGCTCACGAAGGTCGCCTTGGGGAACTGCGCGACATCGAGAAAATCCACCGCGCGAAGATGCTTATCCCGCTCGGCATGATTGGAGTTGATGCTGGCCGTGTCGATCTCGACGGAGACTTTCGCTGCGGCCGGCTCCTTTTCGTCGTAGCTGAACGCTCCGGAGAATTTGTCGAAGCGGCCGACCATCAAGCTGAACCCCAGATGAGGGATGCGGAAATTTATTGAAGCGTGGGCGCCCTTCACGTCGATTTCGTAATCGGCGGCATGAGTAGGACACGCAAAACAGACAAGTGCTGCGACGCTTAGGGCCGTGATTCGACGTGCCATTGGCTGAAGTCCTTCTGTGTCATTGAACGTTTCAGGCAGAGCCCGACCACATCCGGTTGCGCGTTCTGCCTTTGTCTGCAAAGCGGTGTTTCAGTGCTGCGGCGGAATGAATCACGGCCAGCGCCATGACAGCATAAGCCGACCATTCGTGGACGAGGCCTGCGGCATCTTCTTGTCCGTTCCATGCGACGAGAGACGGCACGCTAAACCAGCCGAAGATCCCAATCGCCCGGCCGTCGGCCGTGGAAATGAGATAGCCGCTGACCAAGAGGATCATGAGCAAGGCATAGAAGGTTTTATGAACCACGCGCGATACCCGTCGCTCAATTTGTGTGAGATCAGCGTCGTCTGGTTTCACGTTGGCGAGACGCCAAGCCATACGCAAGATTAGGACCGCCAACAGAACCATGCCAGCGCTGCGGTGAAGATCCGGCGCGCTGTTATAGTACGGGCTGTAATAATCAAGTCCGACCATCCACCACCCCAAGCCGAACATTGCAAAGACCGCCAGCGCCATTCCCCAATGCAGGATGCGCGAAACGATGCCATAGGCTTCTTGCGTGTCTGTAATCATCCGATCCCTTGCGGGCTGCTGTGCAGTGCGTAGCTGGCGATTATTGCAAGTTCAAGTTGGGTAAAAGATCCCGGCGAACGGTTGGCAATTGGCCGCTGCATTTTCGACAAACGAATTCGGTATGTCGGTTTTGGGGCTCGAGATACCGCAGGCGATACGCCGCGAACACCAACTGTTCGGGGGACTGACATGCGAAATACTCAAGTTTGCCGTGCCGCAGCCGCGACGCTCTTGCCGCTGCTTTTTGCAGCCAACACGGCCTATGCCGAAAGCTATATCTTCAACAGTTCCAAAACCGAGGTGCGGTTCTCGTACGTGATGGGGCTGTCGACGCAGCGCGGACGGTTCAGCCGCGTGGAGGGAACGTTGCGTTACGACGAGCAAAAGCCCGAAAAGAGCGAGGTCTTTGCGAAAATCGCGACGGCGAGCGTGGAAACCGGTCAGCCGATCATCGATGACGAACTGAGGGGCGTCAATTTCTTCAATGCCAAGGCCGCTCCAGCGCTGACGTTCCGCAGCCGGTCAGTAAACCCCACCGATGCCAATACGGCGAAGATTACGGGCGATATCACGGTAAATGGCATTACGAAGCCCGTGACACTCGATGTGACCGTGACGGCGCATGAAGACCCGGCACTCAAATACAGTGCCGGCAGCAAAAAGTTTGTGGCGACGACGACCATTTCCCGGCGCGCGTTCAACATGACTTCTTATGCGGACATGGTGGGCGACGAAATTGGCATCGAAATCGATGCGGTTGTTAGGCCGAAAAGATAGTCGGTTTCAACCGCGAATTTCGGGCTTTCGTCAGGCCGGGCGGCGACGCAGGAGGCCACCGCGTGGTGCGAACAGAAACGCCAGGACAAACATGCCCATCTGGATCAGTACGATGCAGGGGCCGGTGGCACCGTCGATATGGAAGCTCAGAATCGTGCCGACGACACAGGAGGTGATGGCGGCCGCCGCCGCAATGACCAGCATGCGATCGAAGCTGTCGCTCAGAAGGTAGGCGATGGCGCCGGGCGCAATCAGCATTGCCACCACGAGAATGATGCCGACAGCCTTCAAGGCAGCAACGATGGCCAGCGACAGGAGCACCAGCAGACCGTAATGCAGGGCGCGAACCGGAAGGCCGATCGCGCGGGCGTGCTGCGGATCGAAGCAGTAAAGCAGAAAATCGCGGCGCTTGAGGAGTACGATCAGCAGGGCGCCTCCTGCGATGATGCCGGTCTCGACGAGATCACGCGCCGTCACCCCGAGCATGTTGCCGAACAGAATGTGATTGAGATGCTGATCCGTCTCGACCTTGGTGAAGAGCACGAGGCCAAATCCAAACATGCCGGAAAATACGATGCCCATAACCGTATCTTCCTTGATCCGGCTGTTTTCCTTCAGATAGCCGGTCGCGACCGCACAGCCCAGACCGGCGGCGAAGGCACCGACGGCGAGGGGTAGACCGAGCACGAAGGCGACGACGATGCCCGGCAGGACCGCATGCGAGATCGCATCGCCCATCAGCGACCAACCCTTGAGGATCAGGTAGCACGACAGAACGGAGCAGACGGCTCCGACCATGACCGCGACGATGAGCGCGCGCTGCATGAAGCCGTAGCTCAGGGGGACGGCGATGACATCGAAGAGGGTGCTCATGGCCGGGATTGCCCACCATCGGGCGCGGTGGCGATCCCGGTTTCGGCGGCCCTACGGCGCGCGGCGAGCAACCCATATTTGGGCGCGAACAGGAACGCTGCCAGAAAGACGAGCGTCTGCAGCGTCACGATGACGCCGCCGGTGGCGCCGTCGAGGAAATAGCTGAGGTAAGCGCCTGTGAAGCTCGTTACCACGCCGATTGCGACGGCGAGCGCGAGGAGCCTTGGAAACCGGTCGGTGAGCAGGTAGGCCGTGGCTCCCGGCGTGACGACCATGGCGATAACGAGGCAGGCGCCAACGGTCTGGAGTGCGGCGACGACGGCGGCCGACAGCAGCGTGAAGAAGAGAATTTTCAGTGCGCCGGCGTTGATGCCCACCGAGCGGGCATGGCCCTCGTCGAAGAACACGAGCATCAGGTCTTTCCACTTGAGCAGAAGAATGGACAGCGTGACGACGCTGATGATCACGACTTGGATGGCATCCTCGTCGGCTATACCAAGGATGTTGCCCAACACGATCGACTGGACGTTGACGGACACCGGGTTCAGGGAGGCGAGCAGAAGACCCGCCGCAAAGAACGACGTGAAAACCAGCCCGATTACCGCGTCCTCGCGCAAGCGGGACTGGCTGCGGACGAATGCCATGCCGAGCGCCGCCAAAAGGCCGGCGACGAACGCTCCCGCCGAATACGGCAAACCCAGAAGATAGGCGCCGGCGACGCCGGGGACGACCGAATGCGCCAGCGCATCGCCCATGAGCGACCAGCCCTTCAGCATCAGGTAGGCGGATAGGAATGCGCACATGCCGCCGACGAGGGTGGACACCCACATCGCCTTCAGCATGTAGTCGTAGGCGAACGGCGTGAGCAGTTCCGTCATCCGCTCTCCTTGTCGCCACGGCGCAGGGGCTCGTCGCGCTCGCCGGAACCGCCATAGAAAACCACCGGCCGTTCGTCGTCGGTGAGCACCGTCACGCTTCGCCGGTCGTCGTCTTCGTGCAAGGCCGATCCGTCGAGGCGGAAGTGGCGGAGCACGCCGCCGAAGGCCCGCTCCAGATTGGCTTGCGTGAACGTGGCTGCGGTGGGACCGGCAGCGAGCACGGTACGAAGGACGAGAACGACCTGATCGCAGAAATCCGGGACGCTGCCGAGATTGTGCGTGGACACGAGCATCAGGTGGCCCTGAGACTTGAGTTCGCGCATCAGCTCAATAATCGCGGTTTCCGTGGTGACGTCGACGCCGGTAAACGGTTCGTCGAGCAGGATGACGCGGCCTTCCTGCGCAAGCGCGCGCGCGAGAAATACGCGCTTGCGTTGCCCCCCCGACAATTCGCCGATCTGGCGCTTGCGATAGGCCGTCATACCGACGCGCTCGATGGCTTCATCGACCTTCTGCCGGTCGAGATCGGACGGCCGGCGCAGAAAGCCCATGCGACCATAGCGGCCCATCATCACCACGTCTTCGACGAGCACCGGGAAATTCCAATCGACATCCTCGGCCTGGGGAACGTAGGCGACGAGGTTGCGCTTTTGCGCCTCGCGCGGCGTCAATCCAGCGACGCGAATTTCGCCCGCCGAGGGAGCCACGAACCCCATGATGGCCTTGAAGAGCGTTGACTTGCCGGAACCATTGACGCCAACAAGGCCGCAGATGGTGCCGGGGCCGAGTTCGAACGATGCGTCCTTCAGCGCCGTCGTGCCGTTGGGGTAGGTGACAGCCACACCCTGGACGGAAATGGACGCTTGGAGAATTTCGTCTCTGTCGAGAGCAGACCGTTGAGCCGGATGGCTGACCGTCACGTGCCGAAACCTTCTGCGATCGTTTGCACGGTAACTTCAAGCAATTCGAGATAGGACGGCACCGGCCCGCTCTCGGCGCTCAGACTATCAACGTACAGGACACCGCCGTAGCGCGCGCCGGTCTCCTTGGCCACTTGCCTCGCCGGCTTGTCGGAGATTGTGCTTTCGCTGAATATGACAGGAATTTTTTCCTGCCGCATCACGTCGATCACGCGCTTGACCTGCTTGGGCGTACCCTGTTCGTCCGCATTGATGGGCCAGAGATAGAGTTCCTTCAGACGATAATCGCGCGCGAGGTAGCTGAATGCTCCCTCACTCGAAACGAGCCAGCGCTGCGCGTCCGGGATGGCCGCCAGGCGCGAGCGCAGCGGCGAATCCATGGCCTTGATTTTGGCGGCATAGGCCTCGGCATTCCGGGCGTAGGCGTCCGCATTGCCGGGATCGTGCTTCGCCAACGCCTTGCGGATGTTTTCGACATAGATCAGTGCATTGGCCGGCGACATCCATGCGTGCGGATTGGGCTTGCCCGTGTAGGGGCCCTCCGCGATGCCGATCGGATCGATGCCTTCGGTGACCACCGCGCTTGGAATGTCCTTGACGTTCTGGAAGAACTTCTCAAACCAGCGCTCCAAGTTCATGCCGTTCCACAGGACGAGATCGGCCGACTGCGCCTTGACGATGTCGAGAGGTGTGGGCTGGTAGTCATGGATCTCCGCGCCGGGTTTGGTGATGGATTCGACGAGGGCCGATGTGCCGGCGACGTTTTGGGCGATGTCCTGGATGACCGTGAACGTCGTGACGACACGGAACGGATTGTTCGATTGCGCGGCGACAGGGCCGGCGAGCACAATAGGGGCCATCGCCAGGCTTCCAGCGGCCATGACTACCGCGGCAAAGCGGGCCTTCCAAATCAGGGAAATTGTCGTCGCATAACTCGTCATTCAGCATGATCCTTGGTGTGGTGATCCTGATGCGGCATTAAAATCGGCGCGAAATACCGATGAACGGATTGATCCGATCCGCAGCATCGGTGACACCGAAGTTGACACCGGCATCGAGCTGCAGATTTTCCGACATCGCATAGGTGACGCCCGTGCCAAGCAGCACAACGCTATCACTGCGCTGATCGCCCGTGTTGAAGGTTGCCGCGATCTCGTAGTAGGTGCCGAGTTTAGCGTTCCATTCGTAGGCGAGTGATGCAGAGGCGAGATACTCGGCATGGTAACCGTCCGCACCGTCGCTCTTGACCCAGACGACGCCGCCGTTGAGGCCGAGGCCGAAGTTTGCGGGCAGCGCCAACGCCAGCGGCACGATCAGGCCGCCTTCGACGTGCCCGGGGCTGATGCCGTTATCGCTGTCGGTCGGCAGCGTGAGGAACGGCAACAATGCGAGAGCCGATCCCGTATTGTCGAACGTGTCGTTGCCCCAAAGGTTGATTTTGCCGCGGATGTCGAGGCCGCCGGTGCCGGACACGTACTGTGACGCGGCCCCACCCGCCGAATTGGTGCGCGCGCTGCCGTAAGGTTGCCAGACGACATTGACTTCGGTGTTCGTGGTGAGCCCGATCCGGATGTTCGTGGTGGCAAACTCGAACGTGTCCGTGACGGCACCGTCCACGTCGGGGCGCGAACGCACATAAGCGGCGAGGTTGGTTTCAACCTGGACGTGACCCGCATCAATCGTGAACGGGCTTTCGGTCGTGTCGGGGCGATCGGTCGTCATATCGCGCAGCGGCCGTTCGGACGCTTGAGCGGCGAAGGTGACGAGCGCCGCTGTGATCAAAACGGCGGTGGCGGCCAGCCAGCGTATCACGTCGTGTCCCCTATCCATTACGCATCGCAGATCTAATATTAGTCTTGCCAATCTTTGTTAGAATAGTCTAACTCTTGAGTCAATGACGAACCGCTATAGTCTCGCGAGCATGAAATCGTTGGGTGCAAAAATGACCTCGGCAAACGACACCAGCCCGGAAACCGCGCGGCGGGCGGAGCGCTTTCAGCGTGTGCGTGATGCGCACCAGACCGAGATGGCCGAGGACTATGTGGAACTCATCGCCGATCTCATTGACGAAAAAGGTGAGGCCCGCGTCGTCGATCTGGCCGAAAGCCTCGGCGTGACGAAGCCGACCGTGAACAGCGCCATACAGCGGCTGCAGCGCGATGGCTTCGTCAGCAGCGAACCCTACCGGGCCATATTTCTCACGGAGAAAGGGCGCGGACTTGCGGCCGCATCGCGCGAACGGCACCTTGTTGTCCGGAACTTCCTGGTTGCGCTCGGGGTGGATGCCGAGACCGCGGATGTCGATGCCGAGGGCATCGAACACCACGTGAGCGACGCCACGCTCGATGCATTCCGCAAATTCATCAGCAAAGCGCGGCGCGGGCGGTAAGCGAGTGCCGCGACCACGGCGCGCTGCACGGGCGGCTACATGAACGGGTTCGGTTGACGCTGGAGAATTGCAGGACTTGGCGGAGAGAGTGGGATTCGAACCCACGGTAGAGTTTCCCCTACACACGCGTTCCAGGCGTGCGCCTTAAACCACTCGGCCACCTCTCCGTGCCTTGCTTGGGAGCGGCGCACTTAACCTCAAGTGCGCTTCAATGGCAACACGTCACTGATGCGCCACGTTGCCGTGACAAGCCACTTCTTTACCGCTCTTTTGCAGGCCCGGTCCGGCGTTACGGCGAAGGCGGCTTGCAGGCCGGCGCGAAGCGCGGCAAGGAACAAACTCGCGCCCATTCGACCGGAGCATCCATGGCCACGCTCAGGTTTCTGTCCGCACTGTTCGCCCTGATCGCGATCGTCGCCCTGATCGCGGATGCCACGCCGTGGATGAACGGAACAGGGCCCTTCGCCAGCACGAGTTTCGAGGAGCAATGGGGGCGGATTTCGCCAAACTCGCTGAAAGGCGCGCGCGACAGCCTGAGCACGAGTATATCGCCAGGAGCGTGGACGGCACTGGAGGCCGTGGCACTCGGATTTCCAACGTGGGGCGTATTCGGCGCATTGGCCCTGGTTACCGGCTATCTCGGCCGCCGGCGGAACCGCGTCAACGTTTACGTCAACTAATGACTGCGACGAGGCCCGGCCACGATGCGGTCTGGCCGATCGGGCTGCCGCTGGCAAAGTCTTCGACGATGCCGATGATCATCAACAGCAGAACGACGCCGATGAGCACCAGCATGAACGTGTTGTGCGATGCGTTGAGACGCGCGATCCCGGCGTCGTCGACGATCGTATTTTCTGCGTCGGTGGCCTTGATGCCCATCATCTTGCTTTTGACCGAACGGCGGACCGCACCGCGATCGATCAGCGGCAGGCGCGCGCGCTCGGCGATCTTGCGGGCGATCTCGACATACGGCAACACGGGGTCGTCGTTGGCTTCGCTGACGTAGCCGAGGCGGACGACCGAGCCATCCTTTAAGTTCACCCGAGCGCCCTTCAACAGCACCGGCGTCATCGCGCCCCCGTAAATCTCGCGGCGGGTTTCAACACTGTCCACCTGATCGTAGGGGAACTCATAACTGCGGTAGCGCAACATGGGCGTCGGGCCGCGGCCGGACGGCAGCGTCATGCGGACTTTCTCGCGACCGAGATGGACGCGCGTGCGGATGGAAAACATCATCTCCACGAATACGAGAAACATCAGCGCGGTGAAGATTACGCCCAACGCGATGAGGCCCAGATTGTCGCCGAGAAGGCCGGCAGACGCGCGCATGCCGATCATGGCAGGAAGACTGGCGAAGAAGGGCAGGAGCAGGAGAAACACCAGGCAGAAGATCGTGGTGCGCAGCGTGCTTGCGCCGTAATCTTCCGGTTCGAAACCGTAGGGATCGTGGCTGGGGACGGGGGCCGGCGCATCGGCGAGTGCCGTCGGTACTGGCTCTGTCGCTGGGCCAATTGTGGGCGGGCTCTCAGCGGGGCCTGTGTTGCCGGTCATGCGTAGTCCTCCCAACTCGACCTCAATTCAGGCCGCGACATTGCCGGGAGTTTAGCAAGCCGGGATGAAACCGCCAGCACCCCAGAGCAGTATTGACGGGTGAGCGTTGTGCGGGACACGCTCGTCAGTCCCGCTAGATTGGGCTTCAGGGTGACACCGATGCTGTTCAGACCGAAAAAAGCCGAGTTGCCGACGGCAGAAACCGCGTTGCCGGGACGCGCCGAGGCACTGCCGACCGCAAGCCATCATTTCGTAAACGGCCGTCCGCTGAAGGGGCCTTATCCCGCAGGCAGCGAGATGGCCATGTTCGGGCTCGGGTGCTTCTGGGGAGCAGAGCGCAAGTTCTGGCAGCTCGGCGACGGGATCGTGGTGACGGGCGTCGGTTATGCTGGCGGACTGACGCCGAATGCGACCTATGACGAAGTGTGCACCGGGCGGACCGGCCATAACGAGGTGGTGCTGGCCGTCTTCGATCCGGCGCGGATCGGCTACGACCAGCTGCTCGCGATATTCTGGGAAAGTCACGACCCGACGCAGGGCTACCGGCAGGGCAACGATGTGGGAACGCAGTACCGTTCCGGCATCTATACGTTCAGCGACGCGCAGCAGGTGGCGGCCGAACGTTCACGGGATGCGTTCCAGGAGCGTCTGACCGCTGCGGGCTTTGGACGGATTACAACCGAGATCATTCCGGCTCCGCCGTTCTACTGGGCGGAAGATTACCACCAGCAGTATCTGGCCAAGGTGCCGCACGGATACTGCGGCCTTGGCGGTACCGGCGTTCCGACCGATTGCTGAGAGGTGTAGCACAGAGCGATTAAAACGCCGCTAGTTGGCGTCCGCCGATTTGGTCTTCTTGGCCGGCGTTGTTGCAGCCTTGACCGGCTTGGCGGCGGCCGGCTTTTTCGGCGCGGCGGATTTCACGACCGCGTCGTCGCCAGCGACGGTCTGGCATTCAGCGGGCAAGTCGGCCAACGTCAGCGGCGGCTTCGGCTTGACGGGCTTGGCCGGTTGGACGGTTCGCGGCTTGGGCTTGGGGGGCGCGGTGAGGAGCTTGAACCAGTCGTCCAGTTCCTTGCCGCAGCCGTCGTCGCCGGGAATTGGCGCTTGCTTCGTGCAGGTGGGACTGTCGGCAGGGCAGCCCATGCGCACGTGATAGTGATAGAAGTGCCCCCAATATGGGCGCACCTTGGCGAGCCAGCCACGGTTTGTGCCGCCGGCTTCGCACAGCGCTTTCTTGATCGCCGGGTGAACGAGAACTCGCTCGACTTCCGGATAGGAGGCGACGCGGCGCACGATGTTGACTTGACCTTCTCCCCAGACCTTCTTGTTCACCGACAAGTTGTCAGGAGCCAGCATCGACGTGGCGGCGAGGTTCTCGCGCTCGGTTTTGGAGAGGCGGCGTGAGGGCATGGGCGTGAACCAGATGTCGGCATCCAGGCCCAACTGATGCGAAGCGTGGCCGGTGAGCATCGGGCCGCCGCGCGGCTGCGAGATGTCGCCTACGAGTAGCCCCGGCCAACCATCCTTCGCCTTCACTTCACCTGCATACTTCTCCAGCATCGCGATGAGCTTGGGGTGGCCCCAATTGCGATTGCGAGACAAGCGCATTGCCTGCCAGGCGGGACCGTCGATGGACAATGCGGTGGCGCCGGCGAGACAACCGCGCGAGTAGGCACCGATCGCGCGCGCCTTCATGTTCGCCGGCGACTTCATCGCGCCAAATAGTTTTTTGGCAGCGACGGGAGCAGGAGCCTTGGTCTTGTCAGCGGGCGGTGACTGACCCTTTTCGCCGGAGGCCGGCGCGGGTGTTTCCGGGGCTGGCGTCGCTCCATCGGCTTTTGCCGTCGCGGTTGCTGCCTTCGGATCACTGCTGTCTGCCGCCGCATCGGTTGCGTTCGTGGGCTTATCTTTCGCCGCCGGTTCCGGCGCAGGAGCGGCTGCCGCCGCAGCGGCTTTCGCGGCGGCGTCAGTCCATGGAAATGTCGCAACCTCTCCAGCCCATGCGATACCGGTCGTGGCGGCGGTCACCACGAGAGCGATAGTCAACGGAAGGTGACCTATCCGCATTGATCCCCATTTCGGTTCGATGGTGAGTTTAGCTCGGGGATGGGCAAAAATGCGACCCCTCGATAAAGAAGTGCGCGGCGTGTGTGGCCCATGGGTCGATGACGCGATCAGCCATGGCGTGAAGCTACTGATCACAGTGCGAAAAAGCAGACTAAGACCGAGTACCTAGGGCCTGTGGAGATGACTGTGTGCGCGCGGAATTGGCTGACGAACGGTCATTTGGAACGGGACTACCACCTTGTTCTCGCACACGGGGCCGGCGCCGGAATGGAGAGCGAATTGCTGACGCGCATGGCCAAACTCGTCGATGCGGCGGGTGTAACGGTCCACCGCTTCGAATTCCCTTACATGGCCGCGCGGACGGCGGGATTGGGTAGAAAGCCCGCCCCGCGCGCGGAAACGCTGGTGGATGACTATTGCGGCGCGATCGGCGACGTGCGGGCGCGCATAAATCCTCAAGCGCGACTGTACATCGGCGGAAAGTCGATGGGCGGACGGATCGCTTGCCTTGCCGCAAATGACGCGGGCGGCGGCATCTCCGGCGTCGTCGTTCTCGGCTTTCCCTTGACGCCGCCGCGCAAGCCCGGTTCATGCCGGGGCGCGGTCATAGAGGCGCTCAGGCATCGCGCCCTCATCGTTCAAGGTACGCGAGACATTTTCGGAGGGCGCGAAGCGTTCCGCGCCGTGCAACTTCCACAAGGCGTGCGAATTGTCTGGATCGAAGACGGCGACCACGACCTCAAGCCGCGGCGATCCTCCGGACGAACTCATGCGGAAGCGACCAGCGACGCCGCCCGTGAAATCGGGGCATTCTGCCGTGAGGAATGACGCCATCCCGCTAAATGCGCTGATGACGCGCGCGCGCGGCGCGCTCCAAAGCCGCACAGGTCAGCTTGTCGATTGCCAGTGTATCCGCGAGCAGTTCCAGACAGCGAATCTCCTCGTCACGCACATTCAAGTCGCTCGCAGCAACTTCGGCGGAGAGCACGTAGGCGGTTTCGTAGAGGCGTTTCGGCAGGGTGTCTTTCACAAGATTGAGAACGGTTCGCAGACCGTCCGGCTTCACGAGATAGCGGCCGCAGGCCTGCGCTTCATCGGCAAGCCAATCGCGGTTGTAGCCTTCGAAGGGGGGAAGCTCGGAGACGATCGATCCAATGCGGCGCAACTCTTCACCGGAAATTTCGCGATCAACGGCCGATATTGTGACCATGGCATAAATGAGAGCTTCCTGAGGCGTCAGCTTCGGGTCTGGCATGGGTTCCTGCTGTCAATGGGTGCGGGCTCTGATCAAACGTGAGGTGCCGCTCAGGTTTCTACAACCCCGGCCCGCCTGCGGCGGAAATGCAAAGCCCTGAGATCCGGCTGTACGGACCCCAGGGCGACGCACAACCATCAGGTGTGTACGCGGGACGAATTCCATGGTGCGCGCGGCACCGATCAGGTCATGCCCCAGTAGCGAATGGCGGCAGGGCCCAAGATGATAAAGAAGAGAACTGGCAGGAAGAAGAGAATCATCGGAACGGTCAGCTTCGGCGGCAAGGCAGCGGCCTTCTTTTCGGCTTCGCCCATGCGGATATCGCGGTTCTCTTTCGCCATAACGCGCAGCGCCTGGCTGACCGGCGTACCATAGCGCTCGGCCTGAATGAGCGCTGTCGCCACCGCCCTGACACCTGGAATGCCGGTGCGTTTACCGAGGTTCTCGAAGGCCAGACGGCGCTCGCCCAGGTAGGACAATTCGGCGGTCGTCAGGGCCAGCTCCTCGCCAAGCTCTAGAGACTGCGTGGTGATTTCCTTGGCGACTTTGCCGAATGCGGATTCTACCGACATGCCCGACTGGACGCAGATCAGCAGCATGTCGAGCGCGTCGGGGAAGGCCTGGCGGATCGAGGTCTGCCGCTTCTGAGCGAGGTTCTGAACAAAGACGTTAGGTGCGTAAAAGCCCGCCACGCCAGCACAAACCGCCATGAGGAACTTGATCATGGGTGGATACTGCAACTTCATCACGATGAAGATGTAGAAGAGCGCGATCAAGAAAACGATCGGCGGCATTGCCACGCGGAAAAACATGTAGGCGACCAGCGGCGCCTGGCCGCGCAGACCGGCGGTTTTCAGCTTGTTGCGGACGTCCTCGTTGTCGAACTGGGCACGAAGGTCGAAGCGTTCGACGATCTCCTGCATGTAGCCCTTGGGCGTCTGGCGCAGCTTCGCCTGGCCGCCCTGGCGCTCCTTCGCGGCCAACTCCTGCAGACGCTGCGAGCGCATCTTGTCACGCTCGACGGCCATCACCTTCATGCGCTGGTTGAGACGGTCGCGCTGCATCAGCGGCATGGCGAGCGACAGAACGGTAGCGAACACGGCAACGGCCGCGAGCATTGTCGCGAGCATCGCCGGGTTCATGATGATGTCGACATAGGCCTGCATTGCACTCGCCCTCTATCCACCCTGCGCCATTCGCACAGGCCGGATTTTCAGAACTTGAAGTTGATCATCTTGCGCATGACGAGAATGCCGCAGAGCATCCACAGTGCGCCGCCGAGAAGTATGAGGTTGCCCGTAAGCGTGGCGAACAGCGGCCTGATGTAGTCGGGCGTCGACATGTAGGTCATCATCATCACGCCGGGCGGCATCGATGCCAGAACCATCGCCGAAGACTTTGCTTCGGCAGACAGCGCCTTCACCTTCATTTCCATGCGGAAGCGGTCGCGCAGAACGCCCGACAGGTTGCCCAGGGCTTCCGAGAGGTTGCCGCCGGCCTGCTGCTGGATGCTGATGACGATGGCGAGGAACTTCACTTCGGATAGCGGCATGCGTTCGATCAGGCGCTCAAGCGCTTCGCCCAACGGAATACCGATGCGCATCTGCTCGACGACATAGCGGAATTCACCGGCAATCGGCTCCGGGCTTTCGCGAGCAATGATCTGGAGACACTCGTTGAGCGGAAGTCCCGACTTTACGCCGCGCACGACCACGTCGATCGCGTTGGCGAGTTCGGACTGGAATTTCTTCTGGCGGCGCTTGATGAGCTTGGACAAGACCCACCGCGGAAGGCCGAAGGTGCCGATCACAAGCGCGGCCGCAGCCGCCAAGTGGGCCGCGTTGCCCCCCACCCACACGTAGGCCAGAAGCGTGCAGACGGCGCCGCAAATCATGCTCGCGATCCAGTACGATCGCGGTTCCGCGTCGAGACCGGCGCGTTCGAGCTTGGTGCGCAAGGATACCTTTTTGCGCGACTTGGCCTTCGACTCCATATCCTTCAGAGAGTCGGCAACCTGCTTCTTGCGCTGAGCAGCGATATCCGCCACCGAGCGGCCACTTACTTTCTTGGTGCGGTCTTCGCTTACGCTGGCAACCCGCTTGGCGACCTGCTTGTCGCCGGAAACGTAGGGATAGACGAGCGTAAAAATCAGCCCCGCCAGCGCGAATGCGGCCAGTAGCGCGACGAGAATTACAGTTGAATCTGTCTCACCCATGCGATTCACCGAGCGGATTGCCGTGACTGTCGAGGACTTCCGCCGAGGCGAGTGCTGCCGCCAAACGGCCTTCTTCCTTGTAGTACTCGGCGCGATCCCAGAAGCGCGGCCGGGCAATACCGGTCGAACGGTGACGGCCGATCAGTTTACCGTTCGCGTCTTCGCCGGTCACTTCATAGACGAGGATATTTTGCAGGGTGACGGTTTCGTCTTCCATACCGAGAACTTCGGTGATGTGTGTAATTTTGCGCGAACCGTCGCGGAGGCGCGAGGCCTGGACGATGACGTCGATCGAGCCGCAGATCATTTCGCGAATGGTTTTTACGGGCAGCGCATAGCCGCCCATCATGATCATGGATTCCAGACGGCTGATGGCCTCGCGCGGGCTGTTGGCGTGGAGCGTACCCATCGATCCGTCATGGCCCGTGTTCATCGCCTGCAAGAGGTCGAAGGCTTCCGGGCCGCGGACTTCGCCGACGATGATGCGTTCGGGGCGCATACGCAGGCAGTTCTTGACGAGGTCGCGCATCGTGATTTCGCCCTCGCCTTCAAGGTTCGGGGGGCGGGTTTCGAGGCGGACGACGTGGGGCTGCTGGAGCTGAAGTTCGGCCGAGTCCTCGCACGTGATGATGCGTTCGTCGTGATCGATGCAGCCGGTCAAGCAGTTGAGCAAGGTCGTCTTGCCCGAACCCGTGCCGCCCGAAATCAGGACGTTGCAGCGGACGCGGCCGATGATCTCAAGAACCGTCTTTCCCGCGGGTGTGACCGAGCCGAACTTGACGAGGTTGTCGAGCTTGAGCCGGTCTTTCTTGAACTTACGAATGGTGAGTGCGGGACCATCGATTGCGAGCGGTGGCGCGATGACGTTGACACGCGAGCCGTCGGGGAGGCGCGCGTCGCAGATCGGGCTCGATTCATCGACGCGGCGGCCGACTTGGCTCACGATTCGCTGACAGATGTTCATCAGCTGCTGATTGTCCGCGAAGCGGACCGCGGTCTTCTGCACCTTGCCGCTGACTTCGATGAACGTCGTGGCGGCGCCATTGACCATGATGTCGGCGATGTCGTCGCGGGCGAGCAACGGTTCCAGGGGGCCGTAACCGAGAACGTCGTTGCAGATGTCTTCGAGCAGTTCTTCCTGCTCGGCGATCGACATGACGACGTTCTTGACCTGGATGATCTCGCTGACAATGTCGCGGATCTCCTCGCGCGCGGCGGCGGCGTCGAGCTTGGCGAGCTGCGTCAGGTCGATCGTGTCGATCAGCGCGTTGAAGACGGTCGTTTTAACGTCGTAGTATTCTTCCGAGTGCCGGCGCTGAGGCTCGACGGGCTCGGGAGCGGGGCGCGAGGCAGCTGCCGGAGTTTCGGCCGCGCGCGGGGGCGCGGCCGCCGGCGAAGCCGGGGCCTGCTGAGTCTGGGGAGCGACCCGGCGCGGAGGTTGCGCGCCTTCGGATGAACGCCTGCCGAACATGCAATTGATCCTTACCGCTTCAGTTTCAGCTTCTCGAGCAGGGGTGCGAGGGCCGACTTCTTCTCGACCTTCACTTCCTTGCGGTGCGCCAAAGTCATGGCGATCTCGCGGAACGCGGGGGCCGATTTCGCGCGGCTGTTGAGTTCTTCGATCATCTGGCCATTGTTGGAGGCTTGACCGAATGTTTCGGGGTCGAACTCGATCACGGTCAGCGCCTTGATGCCGAGCGCATCCTCGAATTCCTTGAGCGAGATTTCCGGCCGCTTGGCCATGTTCGCCATGTTGAGGACGAGCTGGGGCGCGGTGTCGTTCTTGCGCGACTGCTTCAAGAGCTCGACGATGTTCTTGGCATTGCGGAGATTGGCAAGGTCGGGCGCTGCGGTGATGACCACCTCGTCCGACTGAAGAAGGATGCGTTTCGACCAGGCCGACCAGCCGTGGGGCAGATCGACGACGACGTAAGGCACGTTCTGGCGGGCGACATCGATGACCATGTCGCAGCCGTCGGGCGTGATGTCGTAGTCGCGGTCGAGGACGACGGGGGCGGCGAATATGGACAAGTGCTCGGAGCACTTGGTCAGCAAGCGGTCGAGCAGAACTTCGTCGAGACGCTCGGGCGTGGCCAGGGCGTCCGCAATGCCTTGAACCGGATCCTGGTTGAAATCGAGACCCGTGGTGCCGAAGGCGAGATCGAGGTCGGCGATGATGACGTTGGACTTCAGCGCCTCGGACAGCGTCCAGGCCACGTTGTGGCAGATCGTTGACGAGCCGACGCCGCCCTTGGCGCCGACGAAGGTGTAAACGTGACCGACCGGATCGGATTCCGGGTCGTTGTAGAGATTGGACAGGCTCTCCATGAGTTGCGGCGCGCTGATGGGCGCCACGAGATATTCGCTCACGCCGCGCTTCAGAAGCTCACGGTAGAGGATGACGTCATTGACGTGACCGACGACCACGACCTTGGTGCCCGGGTCGCAGCATTCGGCCAGACCATCCAACTCCCCAAGCAACTGCTGACGGGGCAGCGAACTCTCGACGATGATCAGATTTGGCGTCGGACTTTCCTGATAGTGCTGCACGGCTGCGGTAGCGCCGCCCATGTGTACGCTGACATGCGCCTTGCTCAGCCGCCGGTCCTCCGACGCATCCTGTACGATGCCGGCCATGTTGTTGTGTTCGCAGAACGCCTGGATCGAAATGCGCGGGATCGGCCGGGCCCGTTCAAGGCTTTCCTGAGCCGGGTCGTTGAGCGCGACGTCGAGGTCATGGTCGTCAGCGTCCGCATTCGCTGCAGCCATGTTCGTGTTGGTCTGCCTGATCATGTTACGACACCTTCGCTCTTATTCGCCGCTTGTTTCGACTTTTTCGTCATTCGACTTCTGGGCGCCAGAGGCTTCACCCTTGATGTACTTCTGCCATGTCTCCAGACGGCGCTCTGCCGTGCGCGGCTGCATCTTCGTGGGGCCGAGGAGATCGGCGGGATTGACGACCATGGCAGCCAAGTTCTTTTGCGACGCGCAGCCGAAGTTCGGGGCCGGCAGGTTGCGCGGTTCTCTTGCCAAGTTGGTCGGGAACTTGCCGCATTCGGGTCCCTCGGCGACAAAGCGCAGGAAGGAAATCTTGAGCGGCGGATTCGTTTCGCCGGCCGCATCGAACGGTTCGACGTTGATGTCGGATTCGCTGAAGCCATTTTCCTTCAGGAGCGCGCCGGCGTCGTGGACGGCAGCGATGGCAGCGCCCTCGTTGGCAGAGCCGCTCGGCGCAGAGATGACCAGCCGGGTGTTGCCCGCATCGCTTAGCCTAGCGGCATAGGCGAAGCTGAGGACATCGGCGCGCTGTGACGCCGAGAGGCCATTGGCACCGCGCGGCACCGCGACCGTCAGCGTTTCGGGCTGCTGCGAGACGAGGATGGGATGGCGCTGCAGCGGGTCAGTCAGCTCCCAACCGGCAACGCGGGTATGTTCTTCCAGCGTCCTGCAGCCCGTCAAAGTCAGCGCGAGGGCCGCGGCGCCTGCAAGCCGTACGCACGCGGCGGCATGCCGGTGGCGGGCTGGGCGGGATGTCGAATGCGTCGTCATGATCAAATCTCCAGCCTGGTCCGTCACTCGACGATGAAGCCGTAATCGCCCTTCAGATCGCTTACCGGCGTTGCGGCCGGGTCGTGTCCGTAGATGCGGTTCAGGTGACCGAGGAACATTCCCTTGAGGTCGGTTGCTGCGGCGAGTCCGTCGCTGGGAGCGCCGAGGTCCTGGCGCGCCACGGGCTTGACGAGGTAGGGCGTGACGATCACGACCAGCTCGGTCTCTTCCTTGATGAAGTCGCGGCTGCGGAACAGCGTGCCCAGAACCGGCAGATCTTTCAGACCGGGGAGGCCGTCGATGTTCTGGCGAACGTCTTCGGAGATGAGACCTGCGAGCGCGAGAGAACCGCCGGAGGGCAGTTCGACTGTAGATTGTGCTTCACGCTTGCTGAGGGCAGGGATCGACGTGCTGTCGATCACTACGGCGCCGTTGTTCGACAGTTCGCTGACCTCTGTTTCTATTTTCAAGCTGATGCGGCCCGCCGACATGACGGTCGGGGTAAACGCGACGCCGACACCGAATTCCTTGAAGGTGACGCTGATGCCGCCTTGGCCGTCGGTGACAGGGATCGGAAATTCGCCACCAGCAAGGAACTTCGCCGATTCCCCGGAAATGGCGGTCAATGTCGGTTCGGCGAGGGTGCGCATCAGGCCAGCCCGCTCCAGCGCGCGCACAGCGTGTGCTACTTGAGTGCTTCCATTCGACCAAGAACCGGTGATGCCGGAGTTGCCGAATGCATTGTCGGCCGGACCTGGATTGAAAAGGCCCAGCGCACCGTCAACGAATCCAGCTGTTGGTAGTGAACCCAGTCCTGCCGCGGTTGTCAGCGGCAGAGCATTGGCTGTGAGAATTCCTGTTGTGAAATTCCCAGCGTTGATCTCGGCGCCCAGATTGATGCCGAACTGCTTCAAGAGCGAGCGCTGGACTTCGGCCACCGTGACCTTGAGCATGACCTGCTCTTCGCCATCGACGGCGAGAAGGTTGATCACGAGTTCACTGGCGTCCTTTGACACGTCCTTGATCCAGACGCCTTGCGCGTCGCCGACGACCTTCGATTCGAAGTCGGCCATGACGAACTGCTTGGCCAGCGCCGATGCGCGATTCGCATCGACGGGCGTGCGGACGCTGCCGGTCAGAACCGCGGTGCGGTTGATCATCTCGACTTTGATGTTCGAGCCAGGGATCAGGCGGCGCAGCAGGTCTTCCAGTCCGGCTGTTTCGCGCTCGACGAAGACTTCCAGGGTCGCGAATTGATCGCCATTCTCATCGAAGATGAAGGCATTGGATTCACCGAAGCGGCGCGCCACGAGGAAGATTCGGTTGGAGCTTTGGACCACAGCGTCGACAACCTGGGCGTTCGACACCATGACATCGCGGGCCGGGCGCGGCAGCTCGATCAGGACAGACTTACCCAAGCCGACATTGATCATGCGGCGCTTGCCGGCGTCGGCTTCGGTCAAGCGGACGATCGACTGATGCTGTCCGGCGCGTTCGCCCGGGCCACCGGCGGAAGTATAATCCGCAGCACCGTTCACATCGCTGCCGGCGATGGCGTAGCCGGGTGCGGTGACAGCGATCAGCATCGCAATGACGGATGCAAGCCGTCTGATCACTTGAATGGACATCTTATGTTTGCCTTCTGACGATCTGCGAATTCAAAGTGATCAATTCACGCCCGTGGCACGTGACGTGTTGCCGTAACGCAGAACGCGGATGGAATTCTTTTGCTTCTTTTCGAGAGCCTGACCGACGCCGGGTTTTCCAGACGCGTCGAGATCGGCGATTGAGCGCAGGGCCAAGCTGATGTCGCCGACGGAGTTGGCCAAGAGCAGCATCTCCGCTTGACGCGGGGTCAGCTCAAGGGTGGCGGTGTTCGCCGCACCTTCGGCCGATTTCTTGCCTTCCTTGGTCTCGATCTGCTGACCGAGGGCGAGCACGCGGACATTCGTGAAAAGCGTGTCGCTCACATATTCGTCGCCGGCCTTCGTGCGCGTGCGGCGAATCAAAATGACATCGACATGATCGTTGGGAAGGATCAGGCGGCCGACCGCCGTTTCTTCCTTGATGCGCGTCGAGACCGCCCGCATACCGGCGGGAAGGATGGCCGCGAGGACGCCGCCTTGTCCGGACTTGACCAGTTTGCTCGGGGTGATGGGCTCGCCGGCCATGATCGGCGTGCGCGCAATCGCGCCCGCGAGCTGGCGCATCGCTTCCTTGTTCGATTTGTCGGTGATGAACCCGGCCGCGGCGCTCGCCGGCCATTCCTGCCAGCGGAAGCTGCCCTCGTTGGTGACGGTGCCCAAGCCGATGTCGGCGCCGGCCACAAGGACCTGGACCGAGTTGACCTTGACCTCGACCCGCTTCTCTTCCTTCGGCTTATTGAGCACTCCCTTGACCATCACGAAGGCCAGGAGCGCCGATACGCCCGCAATGGAAATGCCAATCAACTGTGCTCGTTTCATAGCGCAACTGGTGTCCCTTGCGCCGGAAAGACCCCTCTTCCCGACGACGAACTCAGTTTTGCGCAACAAACGTCAATGCGAGGTTAACCGGCGCCGTAAAACGGAACGATCGACGGTCGTCGAATGGCTAGCGCATTGATAAATATAGAGAATTTATGTTCGTGTCCGGCCGATCAGGTCATCAGTGCCTTGAACAGCGCCGTCTTGGGATAAATGAACATGCCGCCGGCGCAAATGGCCAGGCCGTAGGGGATACCGTTACCCTGCTTGTGCAAACGCGCGGCCCATTCGGGAAGGGGAAATGCGCCCAGCGGAATTTTGCGGAACGAGAGGAAGGCCAGTGCGAGGAAACCGCCCCAGACTGTCACGATCGCAACGAACGGCAGAACCATTTCGAGGCCGACCCACAACGAGGCGGTGGCCAGGATCTTGGCATCGCCGCCACCCAGCAGCTTGAACGAGAAGAGCGTGAAACCGAGGGCCAGCACGATCGCAAAGGCGGCGACGTGCATCAGAACGGTGGCCATCGGAAGACCAGCCGCAATGGCGGCCAACGGGAAGCCGGCGATAAGGGCCAGCGAAATGCGGTTCGAGATGGTCATCGTGAAGATGTCCATCACCGCGGCATAGGCCAGAGCTGCCGGAAACAGCATCAGGATCAGATAATTCAACACGCAACACCCCACTCGCACACAACGCGACGGCACGACGGTGCCCGATTCCGGTTAATGCGGCGTAAAGGGAGGGTCGATCATCGGACGGCAATTCAGCGGAAATGCTTGGAGAGCTTCAAGCCCTGGGCCTGGTAATTCGAGCCGAGATCGCGGCCGTAGAGCATTTCGGGGATTTCGACCATGCGCTCGTACACGAGCCGGCCTATGATCTGGCCGTCATCCAGAATGAACGGCACCTTATGAGAGCGGACTTCGAGCACGACGCGTGAGCCGTGCCCTCCGGCGGGCTCGTGGCCAAATCCGGGGTCCATGAAGCCCGCGTAGTGCACACGAAATTCGCCGACCAGAGGATTGAAGGGCATCATTTCGGCTGCATGCGTCGGCGGGATGTGCACGGCTTCCTTGGATGCCAGAATGTAGAATTGATCGGGATCGAGGATGAGGCGGCGGGACCCACGGCTATCGATTGGCTCCCAGTAATCGGAAATGGCGCACGACTTCGGCGCGTCGACGTCGACTACTCCGGTGTGGCGCTTGGCACGGTAGCCGACGAGGCCCGACAAGCCACCGACGAGATCAACGGACAGCGCGATGCCATCGGCAATGTCGGCGGCTCCTCCGGAGACCAAAGTCTGTTCCTTATGCAAACGGGCAAGGCTTTTATCGTCCTCGCGCGGATTGCCGACACGAAACCGGAGCTGGCTCAATTTCGAACCGGTACGGGCGAGGATGGGAAAAGTCTGCGGACAAATCTCGGCATAAAGCGGACCCTTGTAGCCCGCCGGAACCTGATCGAAAGCACTGACACCGTCGGCGATGACGCGGGTGAATACGTCGAGGCGACCGGTCGAGCTCTTGGGGTTGGCAGAGGCCGAAATCGTATCCGGCAGGCCAAGGCTTTCGAGCAGCGGCACGATATAGACGCAGCCGGTTTCAAGTACGGAGCCTTTGGTCAGATCGATGGTGTGCAATTTCAGATCGGAAAGCTTATCGCCGACTTTCGATCCTGGACCGGGGAGAAAACTGGCGCGGACACGATAGGCTTCGCGACCGAGGCGCAGGTCGATGCTGGCGGGCTGGAGCTGGCCATCGGCCATGGGCTCGGCGAGCTTGAGGGCGCCGCCCGAGACCAGTGCACGGATCGCCTGGGCCGGCAAAATGCCGTCGGTCACCGCAACGCCCAATGGACGCGACCGCTTCGATTTTGCCTTGGGTGCCGGCTTCTTTGCCATGGTTCTCCGCCTTCTCCGTTGTGGCCTCTACCCCATGGTGCGCTTGACGCCAAGAGGAGGGGGCGGTATTCCCGGCCACATCGTCGTGGTGATTTGGCCGGCCGGCTTGCAGCCACGTTAAACAACTCGCTAAAGTGGCCGCGCGCACCCGGATTTCCCGGCGCACGGCTCCTTAGCATCAAGGAGAGTGCCGCAGGGCACCGGGTTTTTTGTTGTGCGGCGTGGCGACGCGACCGCCCCTGGAGCAGACCACTATGACCGCAGCCAAGACCGATGCCGAGATCGCCGCGGAATGGGCGCCGGAAACACTTCTCGTTCACGGCGGAACGCTGAGATCGCAATTCGGGGAGACTTCCGAAGCGATCTTTCTGACGCAGGGGTTTGTCTATACGTGCGCCGAACAGGCCGAGGCACGCTTCAAAAACGAAGACCCGGGTTTTCAATATTCGCGTTTCGCCAATCCGACCGTGTCGATGCTGGAAGAGCGGCTGCGGCTGTTCGAGGGGGCGGAGGTCTGCCGCGCCATGGCGACCGGGATGGCGGCGGTCAATGCCGCGATCATGTCATACCTAAAGGCCGGCGATCACATTGTAGCGGCGCGCGCGATGTTCGGTTCATGCCGGTACGTCGTCGAGACGCTCTGTCCGCGGTTCGGCATCACACCGACACTCATTGACGGCCGCGACAGCAACGAATGGCGCAAAGCCGTGCGACCGAACACGAAGGCTTTCTTCTTCGAGACGCCGGCCAACCCGACCCTCGATCTGGTGGACATCGCGGCAGTGTCGCAGATCGCCAAGGAGGCCGGCGCCCTGGTCATGGTCGACAACGTGTTTGCAACGCCGATGCAGCAGCGGCCTCTGGAGCACGGCGCCGATGTCGTGATCTACTCGGCGACGAAACACATCGACGGACAGGGGCGGTGTCTGGGTGGCGCGGTGCTCTGTTCGGAAAAGTTCCTGACGGATCATTTGCAGGACTATTTCCGGCAGACCGGTCCATCGCTCAGCCCGTTCAACGCCTGGGTGATGCTGAAGAGCCTCGAGACGATGCCGATCAGGGTCGCAGCCCAGTGTGCCAATGCAGCGAAGGTGGCGGACTATCTGGCAGGCAAGCCCGGCGTGCAGCGTGTCATCTACTGTGGGCGCCCGGACCACCCGCAGGCTGACATCATCGCCCGGCAAATGACCGGCGGCGGGCAAATGATCGCGTTCGAGGTGGAGGGCGGCAAGGACGGCGCGTTCCGCTTCCAGAACGCCCTTCGCCTGATCAAGATTTCCAACAATCTCGGCGATGCCAAGAGCCTGATTACGCATCCGCCGACGACGACGCATCAGCGCATCGGCCCTGCGGCGCGCGCCGAGCTCGGCATCGGGGACGGTATGTTGCGGCTGTCGGTCGGTCTTGAAAACGCCAACGATCTCATTGCGGACGTGGAGCGGGGTCTGCAAGCCGTCCGCCAAGACCGGCTGCCCGGTTGACCGGGCGCGAAGGCCGCCTAAACTTTGCCGCACCGTTGCAGAGGACGAACGACCCCGTGAGCAGCGACTATCTTTACGAAGCCAAAACGCAGGGTGTGAGCGTGCGTGTCCGGCCGGAATATCAGGCCGACCAGTCGTCGCCGGACGAAGGCTATTATTTCTGGAGCTACACCATCGAGATCCAAAACGACGGGCCCAATGCAGTGCAGCTCAAGACGCGGTTCTGGCGCATCACGGACGCCACCGGGCGGACGGAGGAGGTCCGCGGGCCCGGCGTCGTTGGACAGACGCCCGTCATCGAGCCCGGCCAGTCGTTTACCTACACGTCAGGGTGTCCGTTGCCGACGCCCTCGGGCATTATGGTGGGAAGCTATCAAATGGCAGGCGACGGCGGCCGATTGTTCGATGTCGCGGTGCCGGCCTTTTCGCTCGACAGCCCGTACACATTGAAAAGCGTGAACTGACATGCAGCGCTCCGGCACGGCCGTGGCTGAAATCCTTGAGCGACTTGTCAGCTTCGATACCACGAGCCACAAGACAAACATTCCGCTCATCGAATACGTGGAAGCTTACCTCGGCGCGCACGGCGTCGCGTCTTGCCGCGTGCCAAACGACGACGGATCAAAAGCATCGCTTTTCGCCACCATTGGGCCGGCCGGTGAGGCGGGCGTCGCGCTGTCGGGACATACGGATGTCGTGCCGGTCGAGGGGCAGGCCTGGGACACCGATCCGTTTTCTCTTTTCGAACGAGACGGCCAGTACTTTGGCCGCGGCACAACCGATATGAAGGGTTTTCTGGCCTGCGCCCTCGCCGCCGTGCCGCGCTTCATGGCAACCAATCTCACGAAGCCCATTCACCTTGCCTTCTCCTACGATGAGGAAGTGGGTTGCATCGGTGTGCGGCCGATGATCGAGAAATTGGGCGTGGACCTGCCTATGCCGCGCTTGGTGATCGTCGGCGAGCCCACCAGCATGCGCGTGGTCGACGCCCACAAGGGTCCCATGCGCTGGCAAATCGACATTGCGGGTCGCGCCGCGCATTCGAGCATGGCGCATCTCGGCGTCAATGCGATTGCGGTGGCGGGGCAGATTATCGGGGAACTGATGCTCATTGAGGCGGAACTTGCGGCGCGCACGCCAGATCCGCGTTTCGAGCCGCCGTATCCCACTCTCCAGGTCACGACCATCGAAGGCGGCACGGCGTCGAACATCGTGCCGGTGGGATGCAAATTCGGATTCGAGATCCGGTCGATGCCTGGGCTCGACATCGACGCCATCGAGGCGCGATTGCAACGGTTCAACGAGCGGGTGTGTCTGCCGGTCATGAGGGCGCGCGCTCCGGAAGCGAAAATCACGCTGACGCGGACCAACTCCGTGCCGCCATTCGGTACGCCACCGGACTCCGAGGCCGTGGCGCTTGCGCTGAAGCTTGCCGGGCAAAACGAGACGTTCGCGGTTTCGTATGCGACCGAGGCTGGGCTTTTCCAAGACGCGGGCGCGTCGTCGGTTGTGTGCGGTCCCGGTAACATCGCACAGGCGCACACGGCGAACGAATGGATCGCCGCGTCGGAACTCGAGAAATGCTCGCGTTTCATGGACAAACTGGCGGATTGGTGCGCCGCCTGAGGTGCTGCTTGCCATCTCCGGCCTGCCCGGGCACAAAATAGCCCGGCAGAGCGTGTGCACGGGGGTGCGGCAAAGCGGGGAAACGCCGGTGGCAGGGGGAAGTCTAGTGCAGGGTCCTTCACTCGAGGACGAAATTCGACGCGACTTGCAGGCGCTGCATGCGTTGGCGGTGTCGCCGGTCGCATCCGCCGACGATATCGTCCGCGTGGTTTCGCGAATTTATCACGATGTGCACGAACGCGATCTGGCTCGCTACTCCCATGCCGAGCTCAAAGCCTTGGCACCACGGGTCATGGACGAGTTGTTCAGGCTTCGCGCGGTACTGCGTGACCGGGTTGGGGATTGGCACGGCCGGGGACTTATGACGCGCGAAGCGCAGCACGCGGTGCGCGATACGCTGCGGCTCCTGCGGTATGCGTCCGACATGGCGGGTGAGGTGCACTCAGATTACCGGATCGGGACGGATGACGATCCTCCGCAGCGCGCCTTCAGCGAAAAATCGTACAATACCTTCGTGCATCCGGCCTTCGATACCGGCGCACCGATTGCGTTCCGTTCGGGCGATGTCCTGCTGGTGCGCGGGACGAAGCACAACAGTGCGGCGATTGCGCGGATCGGCGATGTCGACAGCCAATTCAGCCATGCGGCGATCATCTATGTCGATGAGGACGGTCGAAGCCTGGTCGTCGAGGCGCTGATCGAAGAAGGGGCCGTCATCAAGCCGCTCAAGGACGTGCTGAGCAACGGGGTGGCGCGGGCGATGCTGTTCCGGCACCGCGATGCGGCGCTGGCGGCGAGGGCGGCCGAGCTAATTTACGGCTTTGTGAAGCGCGCGCAGGATGCGGGCAAGCCGATCCTCTACGATTTCTCGATGGAACTCGGGCCATCGAACAAATTGTTCTGCTCGAAGCTGGTACGGATCGCCTATGCCGACGCCAGCGACGGCAAGCTGAAGCTGCCCGCGTTCCCGTCGCGGTTTCACGCTTCGAATGCGCCGTTCTACAAACGAATCGGGGTGACGGCGGCGGAATCATTCGCGCCGGGCGATCTGGAGATCGAGCCAGCCTTCGATCTCGTGGCGGAATGGCAGGACTATCGCTACACGGCCCAGCTCCGGCATCAGGACATGATCATGTCCAAGCTGTTCGAGTGGATGGAGATGCACGGCTACCGTTTCCGCGAGGATTTCGGCGTGCGCCTCCTTGCGTGGCTGGGGCGGTTTTCGACGAAGCTGTCGCGCCGCGTGCAGGACCTTGTGGCGAGCCTTTTTGCCAGAATCCCGCCGCACATGCCGCGCAAGACGATAGCGACCATCGTGATGCTGCATAAAACGGCCCAGCCGCTTCTGGAAGAGGTGCAGCACATGGAGCGGGTGCGGATCGGGACCGAGGGGCGCCCCCTGCATCCGCGCGAGGTTCTCGACCACCTGGAAGACGTGCGGCGGCGCGGACGCGGGCACGTAGGATATCTGATGGCGCCGCGCCGGTGGCGGCGAGCGGTCGCCAAGAGCGGCTGAGGCTCAGGTTCCGCAGAACGTCGCGCGCACGACTTCATCGGGACCGGGTGGCCGTTTCAGATCGTCGATGCCGGGGCGATCGCTGAACGGATCGGCCAATTCGTCGACCAGCCGATGAAACAGCGTGAAGTCGTTGTTGGAAACCGCGGCCTTGATTGCAGCCTCGACCTGATGATTGCGGGGGATGATGACCGGGTTCACCGCACGCATGGCTGCGGAGATTTGCTCCGGCGTCCGATTTTCGCGTGAGATTGTCTGACGCCAACGCTGCAGCCAAATGTCGAGGGCTTCGGTATCGGCAAAGAGCGATCGTAGCCGGTGATCATGCTCTGTATCTCCGGCCGCATCAGACAGCGTGCGGAATGCGAGCGTGAAGTCCGCCTGCCCGTTCGCCAAAACCGTCAGAAAATCTTGTATCAGCGCCGTGTCGTCATTTCTTCGTTCCGAAATGCCGAGCTTAGCGGCGTAGCCATCCGCGATTGCGGTTTGGAACTGCAAGGGATAGGCGTCGATCCGTTCCTGGGCGGCGGCAATGGCGGCGTCTTGCGTATCACCCAGCAGCGGCAGCAAAGTCTCCGCGAGGCGGACAAGGTTCCAGTTGGCTATGGCGGGCTGACTTGCGAACGCATAGCGGCCGGCGTGGTCGATGGACGAGAACACGGTCGAGGGGTGATACGTGTCCATGAAAGCGCAGGGACCGAAGTCGATGGTTTCGCCCGCGACCGACGTGTTGTCGGTATTCATAACGCCATGGATGAAGCCGACGCCCATCCATCTCGCGATGAGAGACGCTTGGCGCGCGACGACCGCCGCGAGCAGTTCACGGTATCTGTCCGGCCGACCAGCGAGATCGGGATAGTGGCGATCGATGGTGTAGTCGGCGAGTGCTTTGACCGCCTCGGCGTCCTTGCGGGCCGCGAAGAACTGGAACGTACCGACGCGGATGTGGCTCGAAGCCACGCGGGCGAGAATGGCGCCAGGCAGCGGCTCTTCGCGATAGACCCATTCACCCGTCGAGACGGCGGCCAATGCGCGTGTCGTTGGAATGCCGAGCGCGGCAAAAGCTTCGCTGACGATGTATTCGCGCAGTACCGGACCGAGTGCCGCGCGGCCGTCGCCCATGCGGGAGTAGGGCGTGCGGCCGGAGCCTTTCAAGTGAATGTCGCGCCGATTGCCGTGCCGGTCGACCACTTCCCCGATGAGAATGGCGCGCCCGTCCCCGAGTTGGGGGACGAAATTGCCGAACTGGTGCCCGGCGTAGGCCATCGCGATTGGATCGCTACCGTCGGCAAGCGTGTTGCCGGCCAGCACGGCAACGCCGCCGGGCGAGGACAAGTCCAAAGGGTCGATGCGCAGGTCACGTGCGAGGCGGTCATTGACTCGGATCAGTGCTGGAGCAGCAACGGGTGCCGGCTGCACGCGGGCAAAGAAGCGCTCGGGCAGACGGGCGTAGGAATTGTCGAACGGGATTAACGGGGCATGGGCGGTATCCATCCCCTAGATATGGACAATGCGGCCGGGAAGTTCCACCCCTGCATCGTTCTTGCCATCGATCATCGCGCGCGTGGCGTGAACACCACCCGGAGCGCGGCGAGGTCCGATCAGAACATGGCGGGATGCACCTTGTCAGGCGGCGCGTGGCCGTCGACGAAGGCCTTGACGTTGATGATGACTTTTTCGCCCATCTCGATGCGGCCCTCGATCGTCGCCGAACTCATGTGCGGCAACGCCACGACACGGTCAGAGGCCAGCAGCTTCGGGTTGATCGCCGGCTCGTGTTCAAATACGTCGAGGCCGGCGCCGGCAATCGACCCGGCTTCGATCATGCGCGCGAGCTCGTTTTCGTCGATGACCTCGCCACGTGCGGTATTGACGATGTAGGCAGCCGGCTTCAGGAGCTTGAGGCGGCGGGCGGAGAGGAGATGATAGGTTGCCGGCGTGTGGGGGCAATTGACCGACACGATGTCCATGCGGATCAGCATCTGATCGAGGCTTTCCCAGTACGTCGCTTCCAGTTCCTGTTCGAGCGCGGGAGAGACGCGCTTGCGGTTGTGATAATGAATCTGGAGGCCGAATGCCTTGGCCCGCTGCGCGACGGCGGTTCCGATGCGTCCCATGCCGATGATGCCGAGACGCTTCCCGTAAATACGGTGGCCGAGCATCCAGGTCGGCGACCAGCCGGGCCAACTCGACTTGGCATCCTTCAAGTAGGCAGCACCCTCCGATACGCGGCGGGGCACGGCGAGAATGAGGGCCATCGTCATGTCGGCCGTGTCTTCGGTCAGAACGCCGGGGGTGTTCGTGACCGTGATCGCGCGATTGCGGGCGGTGTCGAGGTCGATGTTGTCGACGCCGGTGCCGAAGTTGGCGATGAGGCGAAGTTGCGGGCCGGCCTGGGAAATGATGCCGCGGTCGATGCGGTCGGTAACAGTGGGGACGATGACGTCGGCGATCTTGGCGGCTTCGACCAGATCGGCGTGTGACATCGGCCGATCATCAACATTCAACCGGGCGTCGAACAACTCGCGCATACGTGTCTCGACGATGTCGGGGAGCTTGCGCGTGACGATAACGATCGGCTTTTTTGTACTGGTGGGCATGAATTGATCCGTGGCCAGGGCGCGTCGGAGGGTCCGCCGCTGCTGCCGCCCGTACCACTTTGGCCCGGTTCCAGAGCGCTGATCCCTCGTCGATCCCGTGTCTAACAGAAGGATGGCGGGAAAACAAAGTGTTGCGGCCAAGGGCAGACGACTTGCCGCTTGCTTTTGGTCCGGATCAGGGATCGAACGCCTTGCGTCCGCCACAGCGCTGTGTTCAACCGCAGCGCAACATTCGTGGAGGGGATCGAACGTGGGGCCGCAGACCCGGCAGAAGGTGGCACGCTTATGTCTAATGACGGTCTTGGCTGTGCTGGGTGCCCCAGCCGCGCAGGCGCAACAAGACGGCGAGGCCACGAACGCCGGGACGGGCGCCGTTAGCGGCTTGCCAATTCCGCGTTTCGTCAGCTTGAAATCCGACGAAGTCAATCTGCGCTCCGGACCCGGAAAGGATTATCCGACGCAGTGGGTTTTCCGCCGCGCAGGATTGCCGGTTGAAGTAATCAAAGAATTCGAGAATTGGCGTCAGGTGAGAGATGCGGACGGCGTAACCGGTTGGATCAATCAGGCTCTGCTTTCAGGCCGGCGCACCGCGCAAATTCTGCCCTGGGAGGTCAAGCAGGGTTCGCAGCCGCCGAAACTCGAACTCAAGGCCGACGACAGTGAGCGAGCGCCGGCGACAGCGTTGGTCGAAGCCGGCGTGATCGCTAATCTGCAGAGCTGCGACAGCCGCTGGTGCTTTGTGACGATCGAAACGTTCAAAGGCTACGTGGAACAGAGCAAGCTGTGGGGGATCTATCCCGGCGAAACAATCAAATGACGCATGAGCGCCCACCGGGCCGTGCGATGTTTCGGATCGCGTGACCGATCGCGGAAATTACTTCTTCTTTTCGGAAACGAGGCGCACCACCACGTCGATGTGCGAAATGCGCATGCCCTGGGGTGGCTCCGGGAGCCCATCAACGCGAATGTTCTCGCCGTGAATATCGATGAGTTCGCCGCGCTCTTCGATGAAGAAGTGATTGTGGTTGGAGACGTTGGTGTCGAAATAGGCCTTGGAGCCATCTATGGCCAACTCGCGCAGCAGTCCGGCTCCGGTGAACTGATGCAACGTGTTGTATACGGTCGCCAGCGACACCTGTTCGCCGACAGCGATGACTTCACCATGTAACATTTCAGCGGAGACGTGCCGATCACCCTTGGCAAACAAAAGCTCTGCCAGAAGAACGCGTTGCCGAGTTGGGCGTAAGCCCGCGGAACGAAGGCGTTCGACGATCGGCGTGCTGGTAATTTCGATATCGTTTTCCACAGGGCGCATTCGCTCGTTGAAGACTCGACGCGGCTAACCGCGTCAGCAGTGGCCACAGCCAGACCCCTCGGTCGAACGGGCAGCCGCGGGTCAAAAGCTGATCTACCAGGTAAAGTATAAGGATGTCGCGCCGTGTCCGCAACTGGACGCGGCATCGGGTCCGGTGGGGCCAGCCTGCTTGACCTAGCGCCCGTTTTCCCGTTTGAACGGCGAGGGATCAGCCAAGAAGAAAGGCCCCGCGTGAGAACCCATCGGTGTGGGTCGCTGCGCACGGGGGACGGACACGATATGGCCGAGCGGCAGGCGAGCTACGAATTCGACGATCTGTTGGCGTGCGGCCGGGGTGAGCTCTTTGGGCAAGGAAATGCTCAATTACCGCTGCCGCCAATGCTCATGTTCGACCGCATTTCGCATATCAGCGAAACCGGTGGGGTGCACGGCAAAGGCCAGATCGTGGCCGAGTTGCAGGTAGCAGGGAACGAGCGGCTCAATTGGTTTTTCGATTGCCACTTCAAGGGCGATCCCGTGATGCCCGGCTGCCTTGGACTCGACGCGCTGTGGCAATTGACCGGTTTCTATCTCGGCTGGCTGGGCCTGACGGGGCAGGGCCGAGCCGCCGGTGTCGGCGACGTGAAATTCACCAAGGAAATAACGCCTGACATCAAACATGTGCAGTACGTCGTGAACATCAAGCGGGTCATCGCGCGCAAGCTGAAGCTGGCCGAGGCGGATGGCGAACTGATCGCTGACGGGGAAGTCATTTATCAGGCCAAGGACTTGCGGGTTCTCCTGAAGTCGACCGAAAGCTAGCCGTTGCCAATCGGTACCTTCCTGCGCCACAAGCGCAGGCGGACAAATGACTAGACTTATACAGGGGCTGTGAGCGCATGCGGCGCGTGGTCGTCACAGGGATGGGAATCGTCTCCTCGATCGGGAACAACACCCAGGAGGTTGTGGCGAACCTGCGCGAGGCAAAGTCGGGCATCTCACGAGCGGCGAAATACGCCGAACTCGGCTTTAAATGCCAAGTGCACGGCGAGCCGAAGCTCGACTGGGAAAATCTGGTACCGCGCAAGCCCAAGCGATTCATGAACCCAGGCGTCGCCTGGAACTACATCGCCATGGATCAAGCGATCCGCGATTCGGGGCTTGAGGCTGGAGATATCGTCAACGAGCGCACCGGCATCATCGTCGGCGCGGGCGGGCCGTCGACACGCGCCATCGTCGATGCCGCGGAGGTGACGATAAGGTCCGGCGGTCCGAAAAAGATCGGTCCATTCGAGGTGCCCAAGGCGATGTGCTCGGGTCCTTCGGCGGCGCTGGCAACGGCCTTCCAGATCAAGGGCACCAACTATTCGATTTCGTCGGCGTGTGCGACGAGCGCGCACTGCATCGGTAATGGAGCCGAACTCATCCAGTGGGGCAAGCAGGATATCGTGTTTGCCGGCGGCTGCGAGGAATTGGACTGGACGCTGTCCAACCTATTCGACGCGATGGGCGCGATGTCGACGCGCTTCAACGACACGCCGGAAAAGGCATCGCGGGCCTACGACAAAAACCGCGACGGATTCGTGATCGCAGGCGGCGCCGGCGTCGTCGTTCTCGAAGAGCTGGAACATGCGAAGGCGCGCGGCGCCAAGATCTATGGCGAGGTCGCCGGCTATGGCGCGACTTCGGACGGATTCGATATGGTCGCACCGTCGGGCGAGGGCGCGGTTCGCTGCATGAGGCTCGCGATGAAGGGTCTCGATGGGAAGGGCGTGCCCCCCGTCGATTACATCAACCCACACGGCACGGGGACCCCGGTGGGAGATGAACGCGAAATTGCGGCGATCCGCGAGGTATTCGGCGCCAAGATTCCACACATTTCCGCAACGAAATCATTGTCGGGTCACTCGCTCGGCGCGATCGGCGTGCAGGAGACGATCTTCTCACTGCTGATGATGAACAACGGATTCGTTTGCGAAAGCGCGAACATCGAAGAGATCGATCCGGCGTTCGCGGATGTGCCTATCGCGCGCAAGCGCATCGACAACATCGCGCTTAACTGTGTGATGTCGAACAGCTTCGGTTTCGGCGGGACAAATGCAACTCTCGTGCTCCGCCGGCATGATGGTTAACGACACGACCGTGTGACGGCTCGGCGGTCGCGGAAGATGGTGCTTCCAAGGTCCGCATCCAGGGTCGTCAAAAATGAGATTATACAAGCAGGGCGCCGGCTGGTTCGAGATCCGCGGCCGTGCGCCTGGCGCCAGAACGAGGCCCTTCATGTCAGAACTCGACCTTGCCAAACCGCAACCCCTCATGGCCGGAAAACGCGGCCTGATCATGGGCGTCGCCAACGATCGCTCCATTGCCTGGGGCATCGCGCGCATCCTTGCCGGCCAGGGCGCGGAACTCGCCTTTACCTATCAGGGCGGCGCCTTTGGCCGCCGCGCGGTTCCGCTGGCGGAAAGCCTCGGCGCGAAGATCATCGAGGAATGCAATGTTCTGGAACTGGAGAGCGTCGATCGCGTCTTCGAGCGTGTCAAAAATGAGTGGGGCGGCCTGGATTTCGTCGTGCACGCGCTCGCGTTTTCCGACCCACGCGAACTTTCCGGCCGTTACGCAGACACAACGCGCGAGAACTTCACCAACACGATGGTCATTTCGTGCTTCTCGTTCACCGAGATCGCCAAGCGCGCCGCTGCCGTGATGCCGAACGGCGGCTCCATGATTACGCTTTCCTACGGCGGGGCCACCCGATGGGTGCCGTCGTACAACGTGATGGGGGTCGCGAAAGCAGCGCTGGAAGCGTCTGTACGCTATCTGGCGGCCGACCTCGGACCGCAGGGCATTCGCGTCAACGCGCTCTCGGCGGGCCCGATGCGCACGCTGTCGGGCGCGGGCGTCGGGGACGCGCGCGTGATATTCAACTTCCAGAAGGAAAATTCACCGCTTCGCCGGACCCCCACACTCGACGAAGTCGGAGGGTCGGCGCTCTACCTGCTCTCGCCGATGTCGGGTGCGGTGACGGGCGAGGTGCATTTCGTCGACTGCGGTTACAATACCGTTTCGATGCCGACCTTGGAGCAACTGAAGACGGCCGAACAGGAGCATTCGGCGGCGGCTAAGGGACGGTCCCCTGGCGAGGCGGCTGAATAGGCAATTTGGCTCGCGGGGCTGCCTTGACGGCGCCACCGGGAACAGCGCAATCATCCGGCCCATGATTGGTGTCTTCGATTCCGGACTTGGCGGGCTGACCGTGCTGAGGGCGCTCGTCCAGCGCTTTCCGTCGGCTTCCTTCACCTATCTGGGAGATCACGCGCATGTCCCGTACGGCAACCGGCCGTCGGCGGAAATCGTCGATCTGACGCGGGCGGCGACGGAAGCCCTTTTTCAGCGCGGCGCGCGGCTCGTACTGCTTGGCTGCAATACGGCGACGGCGGTGGCGGCGCGGCAACTTCAACAGGCGTGGCTGCCGGCAACTCACTGGAAGGCTGAGGGCCGGAACGTGCTCGGCATCGTCGCGCCAACCGTCGAGGCGGCCACACAGACGCCCTGGTCGGTAACGACGCCACAGTATCCCCAGAAGAACCTCACCGACACGATTGCCGTCTTCGGTACTACGAGGACGGTGAAGGCCGGCGTCTATGCCGAGGAAATCCGCAAGCGCTGTCCGAAAGCGACAGTGGTGCAGCAAATCTGTTCGGACCTCGCAGGTGCGATCGAGAACGAGGCACCAGAAGACGAACTGGACCGGCTGGTTGCCGAAGGTATCGCCGGCGTCATCGAGCAGACGAACGGACTGCCGCCGCATCGCGCCATTCTTGGTTGCACCCACTTTCCTCTCGTGGAGCACCTGTTCCGGCGGCATCTGCCACCCGCGACGCGCATTCTCTCACAGCCCGAGATCGTTGCTGACAGTCTGGAAGACTATCTGCACCGGCATCCGCGATTCGTCGCAGGAAATACCGGCGAGCTAAAGCTCCTGACGACTGCGCCGGATGCCGCCGCTGTCAGCAGCCGCGCGCGCGTTTTCTGGCCGGAAGCACCGGCATTTTATTGCGCACTCCAGACGTCCGACTGATCGTCGTAGTAATTTACGGGATCAGCATCGGGCTGGCGTCCGCTGCCGATTGCGGAGGGCTTGGCCGACCAGGGTGCCGTGGCGATTTCCTGATCTTCGGCAATGGAATTCATCACCTTGACGACCGTGCCGACGTCAACAAGCGCGGCAAGATGCACAACGTGCTCGTTCATCATGCGGAAGCAGCCGGACGAGGCCGCGTAGCCGATCGTCTTGGGGTCGTTGGTACCGTGGATCCGGTAGAGCGTATTGCCGAGGAAAAGCGCCTTCACGCCAAGCGGATTCTTGATCCCGCCGTACATTTTTTCAGGCAGGCGGGGATCTCGCTGGCGCATCTCGGCAGGCGGGTGCCAATCGGGCCAGTCGGCGACGCGGCTGACGGTTTCGGTGCCGGTCCACGTGAAACCGTCGCGTCCGACCGAGATCGGGTACTCATAGGCTTCACTGGCGCTCAGAATGAGGTAGAGGCGGCGCTTGGCGTTGTCGATCAGGATCGTGCCCGGCTTTTCATTTGTGTAGAAAGCGACGATCGGCGGCGCGCGGCCAGCGATCTCAGGGCGTCCCCCGCCTTCCATAATTGCGGGGAAGGGCTGGCCCGGGCCCGAATTGAAGCCGAACACAGAGCCGGAATATGGCGCGGATTGTGGAGCGCGATCAGGACGGCGATCGTAGCCGGCGGCGCTATCTTCGTCCCAACCGCCGAACACGCTCAATGACTGGGCGCTGGCTGGGGATGCACAGGCGAACAAGCCGATCATGAGGCTCGCGAGAATGGGGGGATGACGGCGCATTGCATTTCCGCTTTCTGAGCTTGCCGCGGCGGCCCCCCGCCCAACGCAGCGCAGATTTTCATTCGATTTACGTGGCGAGACGCTCCAGACCTTCCGGATCGAGGAGAACGAGACCGCCGCTCTCGGCGCGCCCGACAAATCCCCGTTGCCTCAAGTCCGTCAGTGCCGCCGCAAGCTCTTCGACCTCCAAGTCCAAGAACGCGGCCACATCGCCTGACTTCAAGAACTCCGCGACGAACGCCGGGTTCCGGCCTTCATGCCGGTTCATGTGGTACATGGCGGACAAGAACGCGGCGACGCGGCGCAGCGGGCGCTCGGCCGGATCGGGGGCGACTTCGCGGCGGCGGGCGGCGAATTCGCGTTCGGTCAAGCTTGCCTGGCGGTCGCGCGCCGACTCGGAGGCGTCGCAAAGAGCAGACACCGCCGACAGGGGAAATTCCGTAATGCGGCACGGCACGACGGCCATCGCGCTATCGATGTGCCGGTCAAGAAAGCCCAGCCCGAGCAGTGTACCGGGAAAGAGCATTTCAACCACTTCCGGCGGACCTACGGGCCGACGGGACGTGACACAAAGAATGCCCACCTCCAGGCGGTAGGCTGCCGTTTTGGTCTCGCCTTCGCGGAACAGGTACGCCCCACGATCAAGCGTTCGCTCGATGCCTGTGGGTTCAGCCTCCGGCTGGCTGGTCTTGAAGCGAGGGACGACGAAGGGTTCACAGGTGCCGGAAATTTCGACCGCGGGAGTCTCGGCGGGGGCCAAATCCATCATGACGCCACTCACAAAACCTAAGAGATATAAGCCCTATGGCAATGTTGCTTAATAGCATCTTTGACGAATTATCAAAAGCGCAAACTTCAGTTTGTAATTGACAAACTGCAAACGGCCATATTGTGCAGCGCCGCGATTTGACGAATTGTCATGCTGCGCCATGGCCTTGAACCCGGCGCGAGGATTACGATGTCTTGGCGGATTTTGCGCGCCGAGAGGGGCCGTTCAGTTTTGCGCGAGATAATAGCGATTGACCCATCCGCGCGTATTGCGAAACTGAATTTCGCACCAGAGCGAAATGCAGCGGCCGACCATGCGCACATTGCTTGCATTCGGCGGAATGACGCCGACGATTGCGTAGTCGTCCGAAGGACCGCTGCGCATGTTCAAAACGTCGTCATCCTCGACGCCATACACGCTGAACGAGACCACTGCCGGACGAGCCAAACCTGAACCACCGGTTTCCGGATAGGGGTACGGCGGCGCGGACGGCACGGGCACCGCCGCGACGACTTCCTTTTTCACGGGCAGCGGCACGATCTTCGCCGCGGCGCTCCGCGAAGAGGCCTGCGCCGGGGCTGCCTCCGCCGCGGTGACGGCAAATTGTGACTGCAATGCCCGCGCGAGTCCCAATCCCACGAAGAAAAGACTGCGATCTGCCGGTGCTTCATCGGGGAGACCGAGTTGCTCGGCGGCCGTTATGGGACGTTCCGCCAATCGCGGCGGAGATTTAAGAACCGGGAGCCGTGCTTGGGCTCTTAATGGTGCGCTTGAGCCAACGATGCTGGCCGTGCGGGTCACGGGCGTTGCCGCATTGCGAGCAGCGGGCTTTACTTCGGCGACCTGTGGTGGACGATCAACGATGGTCGCGGTGCCCCTTTTTCCGTCGTCACGGCGCCAGAAGACCCGCTCTTGCTTCATGTGGATCGTGAGGCACTGCTCTTCGGCATCAAACCAGCGAAACCACTTGTAGCAGAGGCGATCGCCCTTGACCCACCAGCGGCCCCGATCGTTGGCGGCGCCGAGCACCGAGGCCAGGCTGCCTGCGCTGCCGCTCATCAACCCGTCGCTGGTGAATTTGATGGGGATCGTCGTACCCAGCGGTGTGTCGAGTTCAACACGCGTGCCAGTGAACGTCTGCTTGATGTCGCCGGCGCCCAGACGCATCGGCTCGGCCGCTGCTGCGGCGGGCAGAAGGAGTACGACACAGGCGGCGAGGCGACGCAGCAAAGATGCACCTTGTTTCATGCGGGCGGCCAGACACGACCGGTTTGGTGGTTCGCACAAGACTGTGGCAGAAGCTCGAATTTGCGCCCTACCGGTTTCGGGATTGTTGCGAAACGAGCGGCGTAGCGAGACTTACTTAAGCGTCAGGAGAGCTTAACGCGGGCTTAAGGCGGCGGGCCGGACGCGGGCAGAACTGATTTTCCAGCGCGGCGAAGCGGCCGATGGCGATCCCGGCAGGTCTCGAACCTGCGACCTACAGTTTAGGAAACTGTCGCTCTATCCAGCTGAGCTACGGGACCGGACCATAGCGGTCGAGGGGTCTTATAGCAGAGGCCGGTGACGGGAAAAGCGGTCATGAAACCGGGGCAGCTAGGGCCTCGGACTCGAGCCAGGCTTGGACGCAGCCGGCGACGCGGGAGGCGGCGGTCGACGGCTCGCCAAAGATCGCGGCAAGCTCGCCGAGGCGACCGAACGAGGCACCCTGCGCGGCTTCCCTCCAAAGCATCGCTTCCTCGGGGGACTGTCGCCGAATGACCGCCGTGCCTTCGCGGCGGCAGACCAAATACGTTAGGGCTTCAGCGTGGCGATGCGGCTGCGGGGGCGGTGTCTCGTCCTTCAGGGCCGACCAGATGTCGAAGGCATTGCACGTCTCGGTGAAGACGGCCGCGGAGGGATGGGGCGTGAAAATCAGACCACCCCAGGCCTCCGGCGGCACGCTTGCAAGGTCGCCGAGTGAAAGCGCGGGTGCGTCGGGTGCGTCGAAGGCCAGGCCGAGCGCCCATTCGAGAGCGGCCAGTTCGCTCGCTTGCGAATGGCCGGCGAATTCGTCCATGGATGCCAGATGGCTCGCGAACCGATCGCCAACCCAGCGCGCGCTGCGGTGGGGCGAGGGGTGAGCCAAAATGTAGGAACGGGCGGCGCGATCGAAGGCCGCATCGCCCAGGTAGGCAGCGGTGTATGGAAAATCGGCTTTCAGCACGCCAACAAGCCGGAGTGCATAGGCCGCTGTATAGACACCGGCCAGCGTTTCGCGGTCGGCCTCGGCGCCGGAACGCATGAGAGGCAGGATTGGGCGGGCGTTACCGGACAGAATGGCCGCCTGCATCCCGGCTTGAAGGTCGATCAGGTTCGGCGCGGGCCGGCGTCGCATGTCACGAGACCTTGGCCAGCACCGGAATCCGTTCCGAAGCGACGCGGCGGGCGATCGACAGTTCCGCGACCATGTCGGCAAGTGGAGGGATGTGATCGTCCCGTTCGATGATGGTCGAGACCGCGCCGAAGCGATCCACGGCGTGGGCGTACAGGTCCCAAACCTCGGGCGGCACGAGAGCGTCGTGCGTGTCGATGATGTGCGTCGTCATGTGTTCGTGGCCGGCGAGATGAAACTGCACGACGCGATCGCGCGGGATGGCATCGATGAAGCGGCGTGCATCCCAGCCATGATTGAAGGCGGACACGAAAACATTGTTGACGTCGAGCACAAGCCAACAGCCGGTGCGGCGGGTCAATTCGGCCAAGAAATCCCACTCATTCATTTCTGAGTGCGCGAATTCGAGGTAGCTTGAGACATTCTCAAGAGCGAGCGGCCGGCGCAGCGCATCTTGGACCTGCGCGACGCGGGAGCAAACGTGGTCGAGTGCTTCGCGGGTGTAGGGTACGGGCAAGAGATCATGCAGATTGACGCCGTGGACGCCGGTCCAGCACAAATGATCCGAAACGAATTCCGGCTCGAAGCGCTCGGCAAGGTCGTGCAGGTTTTGCAGGTAGTCGCGATCCAGCGGCGAGGTGGATGCGATCGACAGAGAAACGCCGTGCATCACGATCGGATAGCGGGCGCGGATTTGCTCCAGCATGCGCAGAGGCCGGCCGCCGGGCACCATATAGTTTTCAGAGATGACTTCGAACCAGTCCACGTCCGGTTCGCCGTTCAAGATATCGGCGTAGTGCTGGGGTCTCAGCCCGAGGCCAAAGCCCAGATAGCGCGGGCGATACAATTGGGATTTGCCGGCGCATTCGCTCATTTTCACGTCCCGAACTGAAAATTAATCCGGGATCGCGGCTCCGCCGTGGCCGGGCAACAAGCGACCACAAGCAAAATCCGCGACCCCGGAGCCAGGGAGAGGCTCAGCCCTTCTTGTCAGACTTCGCGGGTTCGAACTTCGCGCCTTCCATCTTGTCGCATTCCGCCTTGGTGGTCTCCAGGAATCCCTGGCCCTTGCAGGCGTTTTGGCCGCCGCACTCGTTCTTGGCGGTCTTGCAGGCGCTCTGGCCCTTGCAGGCGTTGGCGCCGACGCAATGACCCTTCGCATCGGAAGCGGCGATCGACGGCGAAGCAACGGCGCCGGAGAGCAAAAGTGCGGCGGCGGTCGCGGCGATGGCCGAGCCCGATTTGGCGGTGATG
>CAYWIF010000001.1:85585-155074 GCA_964458265.1 uncultured Hyphomicrobium sp.
GAGCAAAAGTGCGGCGGCGGTCGCGGCGATGGCCGAGCCCGATTTGGCGGTGATGACGCACATGTTCGTCCGGGTATCGACGGTGAGCAGAAAGGCCGGCTTGTCGTCACCCGTATTGAGGACGGCGACATACTGGGTCGCTTCCACGGGCGGCAACGTTTCCCGATACGCGATGATGCCGGCGAGCGAGGCGGCGAGCGCGGATGCGCCGATGAAGGCATTGCGCCAGTTGGCGGCGCGCCGGGTCAAGCGCTCTTCGCGGGCCTTCAACGAGATGACGTGCTGGGAAAGGCCGATCTCGGCGCGAATCTTGTTGTAGAGGGCTGGCGACGGCGCCAGGGGGGAGACGGTGCGAGCGAGCGGAGACAAACGACGTTCCCAGGACTGGATCGCGCGGTCGAGCGCCTTGTCGGCGCGCCGGCGTTCGGCAACATCCTGCCGTTCGGCATGCGACAGCGTTCCGAGGACGTACTCGGCGGCCAGTCCTTCGATGTCGTCGAGCTCGTTCATTGCTCGAGGCACCCTTTCAACTGTGCGAGGCTCCGATGGAGCCACGTCTTGATCGTCCCCTCCGGACGCTCGAACCGCCTCGCTAATTCTTCACGGCTCAGGCCGTCGAGGTAAGCAAGCCGGACAATCTCTTTCTTCTCGGGTTCCAGACCGTCGAGACAGCGGAGGAGGCGCTCCACGTCCTCGGCTCGCTCAATGGCGGCGATGGGATGCTCGTCACCGCTTTCAATTTTTTCCAACTCGCCGTCGTCACCCGACGGGCGAATGACCCGGCGGCGGGCCTCGTCGAGAGACCGGTTCCGGACGATCGTCGCCATCCAAGTGATCGGAGACGCGATGTCCGAGTTGTAGTCGCCTGCCCGCTCCCACACCTTGAAATAGGCCTCCTGCAATACCTCTTCGGCGAGTTCCCGATTACGCAAGATACGGAACGCAACGCCCAGGAGTTTCGCGGACGTGGCTTGATAAAGCTCGGCAAACGCCGCCTCGTCGCCGCCGGCGATACCGGAGAGAAGATTTTCCAGCTTTGTTTCGCGGGGCGGCATGGGAGCCTTTGGCGAGGGCTTCGGGATAGCTAACTAAGTGTTAGACCGCATTAGCGTCGCATGTCGAGTGGGCCGTCGTTGCCATTACGGCCGGGCAACCGTTAAGGCTTTAATTTCGTTACCGGCGACTGCAGTTGGAGCTTTCCCTTGGCCGTTTTGATCCCGCCAGCATGGCTGACGCCTATCATCCTTCTCACCCTGTCAAACGTGTTCATGACACTCGCGTGGTACGGACATCTCAAATTCAAATCGGCGCCGCTGGTCACGGTCATCCTCGTCAGCTGGGGCATCGCCTTCGTCGAATATTGCTTCGCGGTACCGGCAAATCGCATCGGCCACGGGACTTATTCGGCCGCAGAGCTAAAGACAATCCAGGAAGTCATTACGTTGGTTGTCTTTGCGGTTTTTTCCGTCGTGGTTCTGAAAGAAGCGATCACGGTCAATCATCTTGTCGGATTTACGCTGATCGTCGCCGGGGCGTTCTTCGTATTCAAGGGACCGCTCTGACGCCTACCCGAGAGCCGCGATGCCATCACCCCGGACCCCCGCCGCCGGCCCGGCGCTGATACCAATTTTCGGCGATCAACTCAGTCTAGGGCTCGCCAGCCTGAAGGTTGCGGACAAGCGCCGCGATGTCGTGCTCATGGCGGAAGTCGCGGACGAGACCGTTTACGTCCGGCATCACAAGAAAAAGATTGCGTTTCTGTTCTCCGCCATGCGCCACTTCGCGGCCGAACTGGATGCCGCCGGGTGGACGGTGCGCTATGTGCGGCTCGACGACACACAGAACGGCGGCAGCCTGACGAGCGAAGTCATACGCGCCGCACGCGCAGTCAAAGCTAGCGGTATCGTCGTGACCGAGCCGGGCGAGTGGCGTGTCGCAGAGATGATCGGAGCGTGGGAACGCGAGACCGGTTTGCCGGTGCGCGTATTGAGCGACGACCGGTTTTTATGCTCGACGGCAGAGTTCGCTGATTGGGCAAGGGACCGGAAGTCGCTCCGGATGGAGTTTTTCTACCGCGACATGCGGCGAAAGACCGGGCTGTTGATGGAGGGCGACGAGCCGGCAGGCGAACGCTGGAATTTCGACGCGGAAAACCGCAAGCCCGCGAAGGCCGATCTCTTTATCCCCAAACCGCTACGGTTTGAGAACGATCGGACCACGCGCGAGGTTCTGGACCTTGTCGGACAGCGCTTCGCCAAACACTTCGGAGAATTGGAGCCGTTCTGGTTTGCCGTGACGCGGCGGGACGCGGAAAAACAGTTGAAGCATTTCCTGAAGACGGGGCTGCCGAAGTTCGGCGACTATCAAGACGCGATGCTGCTGTCGGAACCGTTTCTCTATCACTCCCTCGTGTCGCTCTATATCAACGCTGGCTTGCTCGATCCGCTCAGCGTGTGCCGCTTAGCGGAGAAGGAATACCGCGACGGCCGTGTGCCGCTTAATGCGGCTGAGGGGTTCATTCGCCAGATCATCGGATGGCGAGAGTATGTGCGCGGGATCTACTGGCTGAAGATGCCGGAGTATGCCGAGCGCAACTTTCTTGAGGCGGAGCGGACAATCCCGGACTTCTATTGGTCAGGCGAAACGGACCTGGCGTGTCTCAGGGCCGCCATCGGGCAGACAAAATCAGAGGCCTATGCGCATCACATTCAGCGGTTGATGGTAACCGGGAATTTTGCGCTGCTGGCAGGCATCGACCCCAAGCAGGTTCACGAATGGTACTTGGCCGTCTATGCCGATGCCTTCGAGTGGGTGGAACTCCCCAATACGCTTGGAATGAGCCAATTTGCCGATGGAGGACTGCTCGGATCGAAGCCATATGCGGCCAGCGGGAATTACATCAACCGCATGTCCGACTATTGCGGGACGTGCCGCTATGACGTGAAGAAGCGGACCGGCGAGGGCGCATGCCCGTTCAACGCGCTTTACTGGGACTTTCTCGACCGCAACGCTGGAAAACTCGCCTCAAATCCGCGCATGACGCAAATGTATGCGACGTGGCGAAAGTTTACCAGGGCGGAGCAAGAGGTGGTTCGACAGGACGCGCGAGAGTTTCTCGACGGGCTCAAGCCTTGGGAGCCGGACACGTACTAGCCGACCGGCCCTTCCTCGCCCGGCAGCGGTCCGAGCAGTAGCGAACGGCCTGCCAGTTGCGCGCCCAGGCTTTGCGCCACACGAACGGGCGGCCACACGTCGCGCACGTTTTGCTGGGTAGATCGGATTTCTTGCGCATCCTCGGCATGGTGATCCATATACGCGATCTGGATCATGGAGCCTCCAACGTAATGACACCTTTCGAGCGGGCACTTTCGCAGATCGATACCGCCAACGCGGCCGATCCGAATTCGGTGGACATCGACGGGACGACGCGACCGGCAGAGCTGGTTTATTCGGAGCGCATGAGTGCGATGCTGCAGCGTCTCGTTCCGGACGCTTCCGAGGCGCTCCGGCTTGCGGCACGGGCGCAGCACCTCCGACGCTGGACGATCCCGCGCGAGACCTATCCGATGGACCGTGCCGGATATCACCGCTGGCGGGGCGAATTGAAGCGGCGGCATGCCGAGTGGGCGGCGGAGATACTTCAGGACTGTGGATTTGATGCTCCGGCCATCGAGCGCGTGGGGCAGCTTATTCGCAAGGAAAATCTCAAGACGGACGCGGAAAGCCAAGCGCTCGAGGACGTGGCCTGTCTCGTGTTCCTCCAGCACTACGCGGCAGACTTCGCAGCCAAGCACGACCGCGAGAAGATGATCGGCATCGTCCAAAAGACATGGAAGAAAATGTCCGACCGCGGTCATGAGGCGGCTTTGACCTTGGCACTCGATCCGGCGGTGCGAGAGCTGGTGGTAGCAGCGCTGGCCGATGCGGGGTCCCGATCCGGGCTTCGCACCGTTCACATTGGCGATGTCGCGGTTGTACTCGCAGCACACGGCGACCGCGGCGGGCTACATCCGAATGCAACGTTATTGATGCACGCGGCTGCTCTCGACGCGATGGGCCTGTTTCACAGCGTGGGGGCGGGAATTCTACGGGGCGAACCTATACTCGATGATACGGTCCGGGCCGCAGTCGCAGCGGGTGCGAAATGTCTGGCTGTCTATCCCATGTTCATGGCTGACGGATATTTCACGCGAAAGGTTCTCACCCAGCGGCTGGCAGCGCTCGAAATTCCGATCGACGTGCACGTTCTCGCGCCGCTCGGCGCCGATCCGCGTCTGCCGGAATTGATCGCCGCGGAGGTCATTGCGACAGCGTCTTCACATGGTCTTTCGCCGGAGACCGTACGCCTGGTCGTCGTCGGTCACGGGTCGAAGATCGGGCCCGCGTCAGCGGACGCGACACGGGCAGTCGCGGCGGATATCGCGGGGGCGCGGCGCTTTGCGTCCGTCGAAACGGCGTTTCTTGAGGAAGCAGAGTTTCTGGGCGACGCGCTAAAGCGTGACGTCGAGCGGCCGACCATTGTTGCCGGATTTTTCTCCGGCGATGGGCTCCATGCGGCAGAAGATGTTCCCGAAATCATCGCCGAGTGCGGTTCTGTGGCGATTTACGCGGGACCGATTGGGAAGGCCGGCGGCATCACCGAAATAATCCGGTCGGCCCTCACTGCTAGTTTTCAACAGTGAGGCCCTGTGGGGCCGATTTAGCCGGCATTGAATGGCCGCTCCTTACGATCAATTAGGACTTCTTGTTTAAGTTGTGTCTAAATTCAATTTATGATTGAGTTCGTAACAATGTTGAATGCGCGATTTGCCGAGGCCGCGCCATCGGCCGGTGAGCCCGAAGAGTACGCGGGCGCCACCGGCAACCGGCCATTTGAGTACCTAATTTCGGAAGTGCATGCGGTGGTTGCCGCGGTCGCGGTCGTGACGACGGCGGCGAATGCGCTTAACGACTGGCGGGCCGCTGTCGCGCCGCAAGAGATCGCGCGTTTGGCCCCCGACAGCACCACACTCGCCGGCATGCGTCCCATGCTCGACTATCACCATGCGCTCACCAGGGCTTGTGCCGCCCAGCTCGACGCCTTGATCTCGAAGCTGGGAGTTGCGCGAGCGGCTCTCGATGCTTTTCTCGACGACTGCGACGCGATCACGCCCGAGCGCGCCGTGTTGGTTCATGCCCGGCCGATGCAAACAATCTGGCGCCAACTTGCTCACGACACCAAAGGACTGATCGCCCAAATCGAGGCTGCTTCGCCTCGACCGCTACCTGACCTGTACCGTCAAAACACGCTCATCCTGTCCGGCCTGCTCACCGGCGCTGCGAACGGTCTGAAGCCGTGTCTCGACGAAGCCGGCCGACTCTTCGTCCCGCCACTTCCGCAACGGCGCCGCGCTCCCCGGCGCGCAATCCTGCAAAATTGCGTCGTCCATGGCCCGCTTAATGTTCAGCCAGGCTTTGTGCGCGACGCATCGGCGGGCGGGCTGGGCCTTGGCCGTGTTGCGGGGCTCAAACGTGGCAACCGGATCCGGGTCGATCTCGCCAGCGGCCGGCAACTTCACGGCGTTGTCGTATGGGTGAGCGGGGCTTCGGCGGGCATGCGGTTCGATGCGCCACTTGAACCCACGGACACCCTGATTGTGCTTTGAATTGAGCCCAATTGGCGCGCGCGGTATCCTGGGCCGCTCAAGCGACCTGTTCGGCGCGGCAATCCGGTAAAAGCTCAGCCATGCATTCGGCGAGACTTTCGCGCCAATCAGGGAGCATGAAACCGAACTTGCCGCTGAATTTTGTGTTGTTCAATACCGAGTAGGCAGGACGCCGGGCCGGCGTAGGATAGCCGTCCGTGGAGATGGCGATAAGACGCGGCGCGGCAGCGTTGCGAGCGGCGGCGTGGCGGAAAATCTCGGCCGCAAATCCGTGCCATGTGACATCTCCTGTACCCGTCAGATGATAAGTGCCCCAGATTGACGGATCACGATTGGCTGCCAAGACAGGCGCGACCTTAAGAATAGCATCGGCAAGATCGCGGGCACTCGTCGGACACCCAACTTGGTCATCGACGACGCCGAGTTCAGTCCGTTCGGCTGCAAGTCGGAGCATCGTCTTGACGAAGTTCGAACCATGCGCGCCGTAGACCCAGGATGTGCGCAGAATCACGTGCTGGAGTTGCGTGCGGCGCACTGCGGTTTCGCCGGCGGCTTTACTGGCTCCGTAGATGCCGAGCGGCAGAACCGCGTCGCCTTCGAGGTAGGGTTGACGTTTTGACCCGTCGAACACGAAGTCGGTCGAGATGTGAACGAGCGGAATGGACGCCGCTGCGCACATACGCGCGAGTTCTCCGGCTCCCGTTGCATTGATCTGAAAGGCGCGTTCGCCATCGCTTTCGGCCTTGTCGACAGCGGTATAGGCGGCGGCGTTGACGACAACGTTCGGCCTCACCCGATCAAGGAAATCAACGACGGTCTGAGGCCTTGTCAGATCGACCTCAGGGCGGCCCGCGGCGAAGACGTAGAGACCCCGCGCCCGGCCCTGCGTCCGAAGGTAGTGGGCCACTTGTCCTTCGCGTCCGATCACGGCAATTTTCATGGGGCAAGTCCTAGCTCGGCGCGCTTCGGCGACGCAATCGTCAGGCGCGTCTCTTTTCAATAGCCGGAACAGCGGGCAGCCCCAGCCGTTCGCCGCTGTAGCGACGCAAGCGCAGCGGCATCCACCACTGGTCGTTTGCTAGGTACCACGCCACTGTTTTCTCAATGCCGGTCTCGAATGTTTCGATGGCGCGCCAGCCAAGTTCGGTTTCGAGTTTTGCCGGGTCGATCGCGTAGCGGAAGTCGTGACCCGGCCTATCCGCGACGTAGGCGATCTGATCCGCGTACGATAGGCCGTCGTCACGCGGGCGCATCGTGTCGAGAATGCGGATGATCGTGTTGACGACATCGAGGTTCGTTCGCTCGTTGCGTCCGCCCACCAAATAGCTTTCGCCGGGGGTGCCTTGTTCGCAAATCGCCACCAAAGCACGAGCGTGATCGTCGACGTAGAGCCAGTCGCGGACGTTCGCGCCCGCGCCATAGATGGGCAATTCGCGTCCGAGCAGGGCGTTCGTCACCATCAATGGGATGAGTTTTTCGGGGAAGTGATAAGGGCCGTAGTTGTTCGAACAGTTGGAGAGGACGACCGGGAGGCCGTAGGTACGGTGCCAGGCGATGGCGAGGTGGTCGGAGGCGGCCTTGCTGGCGGAGTAAGGGGAACTGGGGTCGTAGGGCGTTTCCGGCGTAAACAGACCGTCGCCGCTCAGGCTGCCGAACACTTCGTCGGTGGAGACGTGCAGAAAGCGGAACCGGTCCTTGCGATCGGCCGGCAGCGCAGTCCAATAGTGGCGCGCGGCCTCCAGCATCTGGTACGTACCGACGATGTTGGTCTCGATAAATGTCGCGGGTCCGGTGATCGATCGATCAACATGACTCTCGGCGGCAAGATGCATAATCGCATCCGGCTGTTCGCGGCGCAGGATCGCCGCGACGGCAGAACCGTCGCAGATGTTCACCTGATGAAAGCTATAGCGGGGGCTATTGGCGACGTCTTCGAGGGATGCGAGGTTGGCCGCGTAGGTTAGACAATCGACGTTGACGACGCCGTAGCCGCAATCATTCACGAGATGACGGCAGACCGCCGAGCCGATGAAGCCCGCGCCGCCAGTTACCAGAACTTTCATACGCCCGCACCGCACGCAAAAGTTTACAACCGTCAGAGTGGCGCCGTGGCGCTGCGATAGCCGCCCGACGGCACCCATTTCGGACAATCATGGGCTGAAGGACCTTGCGAGGCCGTTAACCACTGGGGTGGACGCTGAAATAATTGGCCGGAGCGACGGGGAATGGGGAGCGTGGGCTCTCAGGGCGGGGTCCAACCGGCCAACGGCAAGCGATCAATGAATTCGGCGATCGTGGGCTTTGGAGTGATGCCCGCCTTGACTGAGTTGAAATATTCGAAGGCATTCAGCCAGACGGCATCCCGCCAAGCCACGAACGTCCGCGCCTCCTCCGCCCAGGCGGGCACGGTAGATGCGGCATAGCTGACCAGCATGACGCTGTTCAAGTAGCCGCGCGACTGGGCGGTGGCCTCGATGTGCTCCCGGATGGCCGCTGCATAGTCCGCTTCGGTCCGTTCGATGGGTTCTATGATAATCCGCCGAACGACGCGGTCAGGCGCGATGACAGTGTCACGGCCGGTTTCGCGATAGGCTGTACGGTCGAAGTCAAGGCCTTCGACAACGACGGGACGCCAGTCGCCTTCCGGGATCGGCATGCCACCCTGTAGGACGATATGCGCTACTTCGTGGCCCCTCTCAATGCGTGCAAACGTTTTCATTTCTATGATGCCCCCACGCTGATCTGGCTGTTCGGGCCGAGCTTGCGCAACTCGATGTAACATTCTGCATCCAACACTGCCGCCGCAGCAGTTTGCAGCGCCACGGACGGGATGACTGTTCCAGCAGCATTCGTGCGGATCTTGCCGGTAAGCCGGAAGTAAGTTTGGGTGGCGGTGCTTGGGTTCAAGAGATTTGGCGTCAAAGAGTCTGCGTTCGATGCGGATAAGCTGCCGATGCGCGCTGCCCCAGTGGTTTCAAACGATCCCTCGGCGCCGATGAAATCAATCCGTCCGCCGAGCAGAGTTGCGGTTCCTGCGCCCAATAAGCTGAACGCAAGGTTGCCTGACGCGGTACTCATGCCGGTGATTGCTATGAGCCCGTCCACGAGGTACGTCGTACCGGCCTCGACCGCGATCTCGTCGTGTCCCGATTCGAAAATCGGCTGCATCGATGCTGTGCTCGTCAGCGTTCGCGCGGCGCTCAAAGTCGTATAGCTGACATTCGATGCGGCCGTTGCGTTGAGCGTGGCACCCGACATGGACAGACCGCTGCCGAGCGCGATGGCCGCGATGTTTCCGGTCGCACCGCGTCCCAACAGTTGAGAAGCCGCAAGTGCTAGATCGGCTGGATCGCCGGATGCTGCATTGTTGCGCACCTTCACGGTGTTGGCGGCCATGTCGGCGAGCTTGGCATTGGTGATCGTGTTCGCATCGATGGTCCACGTGGCTCCGCTGCCGGACACGGTCACGTCGCCTTTGTCGCCGTCGGAAATTCCGCCGCCGAGGGATGTGTTGGGGAAAGTGACCACGCCGTTGGCGCGGTTGATCTGGATGGCATCGAACCACGTCGCGCCGTCGGGTGAGACCTTGAAGGCGTAATCGTCGCTACCTGTGGTGCCCATTTCAGCGCGGCCGGAGAATCCGGTCTGGAATAAGATCGATGCGGTATCCGTGGCGGCGTTCTTGTTGATCTTCGCCTGATGGCCAGCGCCGGCGTGATTGAAGAGCGTGGCGGGTGATGAGACGGCGAGGCGATTGGTGGTGTCGGCGGTGGCATTGACGCCGACAAGGGGGACGGGATTAACGCTTCCGCTTCCCCCGCCAACCGCCGTCCATGCCATGCCGTTCCAGGCCACGGGTGCGGCCTCGTCCTCGATCCAGGCGAGCCAACCGGTGCGCGGAGCATAGAAGGCCCAGGCACCATCTTGCCAGGCGGCGATCTTCGTCGCGTGACCGGTCCACGCGCCCGTGGGAGAGGCGGCAACGATGTAGCGGGCGCCTTCAGTGGGAGAGGCGGGGGGAGTTGCCAGATCGCGGTCGACGATCGAAATCTGCACCAAAGCGTCGAGTTTCCGCAGCGCTTCGTTGTGCGTGACGTGCTTCTGCGCCTGGGCAGCGAGAATGTAGGGCAGGAGCAGGTTTGTCGTTTCGTCCACGGTTGGCGTCCTTCGCTCGACACGGTGATGCGAAGGATAGGGGCGCGACGGCGAACGGGGATAACTTCGCGGCGCAACGTCAAAGGGCGGCCCATGCGGACCGCCCTTTGTCATTCATTCGGTGGTGTGCCTTGTCACGTTCGCGGCACTTTGGATAGTCGTGTTCGCGACGGGGGCTCAATCTCGCTCCCGGCACCTTGGTTAGTCGCGTTCGCGACGGGGGCCGCCACGGCCACGGCCGCCGCCGCCATCGCGGTCGCGGCGCGGCGGACGCTCGGCGGAGAAGACCTCTTCGGGTTCGCCGGGCGCGCGGGGGATTTCCTGGCCCGTGGCCTGATCGACGATCTTCATGGACAGGCGGACCTTGCCGCGATCGTCGAAGCCCAGGAGCTTGACGAAGACTTCCTGGCCTTCCTTGACGACTTCGCCGACCGTTTCGGGGCGGCCGTTCGTCAGCTGCGAGATGTGCACGAGGCCATCCTTGGCACCGAAGAAGTTCACGAACGCGCCGAACTCCATGATCTTGACGACCTTGCCCTTGTAGACTTGGCCGACTTCGGGCTCGGACGTAATGCCCTTGATGCGGGCCAGCGCCTTCTCAATCGACTCGCGGTTGGCGGAGGCGATCTTGACGGTGCCATCGTCGGAGATGTCGATCTTGGCACCCGATTCCGCGACGATCTCGCGGATGACCGAGCCGCCCGAGCCGATGACTTCGCGGATCTTGTCGGTCGGAATCTTGATCGTTTCGATGCGCGGCGCGTGTTCGCCCAACTCGTCGCGGGCACCCGTAAGGGCCTTGGCCATCTCGGCCAGGATGTGCAGCCGGCCCTGGTTCGCCTGCTGCAACGCGACCTTCATGATCTCCTCGGTGATGCCGGTGATCTTGATGTCCATCTGAAGCGCGGTGACACCGTTTTCGGTGCCGGCGACCTTGAAGTCCATGTCGCCGAGGTGGTCTTCGTCACCCAGGATGTCGGAGAGAACGACGTAGTCGTTGCCTTCCTTGATGAGACCCATCGCGATACCCGCGACAGGCGCCTTCAGCGGAACACCGGCATCCATGAGCGCGAGCGACGCGCCGCAGACGGTGGCCATCGACGAAGAGCCGTTCGACTCCATGATCTCGGACACGACGCGGAGCGTGTAGGGGAATTCCTCATGCTTGGGCAGCAGGGGACGCACGGCGCGCCATGCCAGCTTGCCGTGGCCGATCTCGCGGCGGCCTGGCGAGCCCATGCGGCCCGTTTCGCCGACGGAGAAGGGCGGGAAGTTATAATGCAGCAGGAAGCGCTCCTTACGGGTGCCTTCCAGGCTGTCGACGTATTGTTCGTCTTCGCCCGTGCCCAGCGTCGCGACCACGAGGGCCTGAGTCTCGCCGCGGGTGAAAAGCGCCGAACCGTGCGCGCGGGGGAGAACGTGGACTTCTGAAACGATCGGGCGGACGGTCACGAGGTCACGGCCGTCGATGCGCTTTTTGGTCTTGATGACGTCGCCGCGCATGATGTCCATTTCGAGCGCTTTGAAAGCGTCGCCGAGCAGGACCTTCTCGTTGGGGTCATCGGCAATCGTGATGCCGGCGGCGATTTTTTTCTTGGCCTCGGACACGAGGTCGTTGCGCTTGCCCTTCTCCTTCGTGGAGAAGGCCGTCTTCAGCGTGTCGCCGGCGATGCCCTTGACCTGATCGTAGTACTTGGCTTTGTCGGCGATCTGGATGTCCCAGGGTTCCTTGGCGGCGGTCTCGGCGAGCTTTATGATCGCCTGGATGACGGGCTGGAAATGCTTGTGCCCGAACATGACGGCACCGAGCATGACGTCTTCAGGCAGTTCCTTGGCTTCCGACTCGACCATCATCACGGCGTCGTGGGTGCCGGCGACCACGAGGTCGAGGGCACTTTCCGCCATCTCGTCGATCATCGGGTTCAGGACAAATTCGCCGCCGATGTAACCAACCTTGGCGGCCGCGATCGGGCCAAGGAAGGGAAGGCCGGAAAGCGTCAGGGCGGCGGATGCCGCCACCATGCCGAGCACGTCGGAATCATTTTCGAGGTCGTGCGACAGGACGGTAATGACAACCTGGACTTCGTTCTTGAAGCCTTCGACGAAGAGCGGGCGGATGGGACGGTCGATGAGGCGGGAGACGAGGGTCTCCTTCTCGGAGGGCCGGCCTTCGCGCTTGAAATAGCCGCCAGGGATCTTGCCGGCGGCGTAGGTGCGTTCCTGGTAGTTCACGGTGAGCGGAAAGAAATCGATGCCGGCTTTGGGCGACTTCGCGCCAACGACGGTTGCGAGAACAGTGGTCTCGCCATACTGGGCGTAAACGGCGGCGTCGGCCTGGCGGGCCATGTGGCCGGTTTCGAGCTTGAGCTTGCGCCCGCCCCATTCGATCTCGACGCGATGGATATCAAACATTTGTTCAGCTTTCGTTTCGGTTCTTCGGTCGCTTGTTTGCGCTGCGGTCTTTAGCATGGATGCGGATCGCGCCGAGAAGCGTTTACAGCCCCCGGCGCGATTGTTTCGTTGAGACAAATCCGGTGCCATCCGAACGATCGCGCGGTGCCTTCAGCCACCATTGGGGCCGTGCGCACTTTGGATCAGCGGCGGATGCCGAGCTTCTCGATGATGCCCTGGTAGCGCGCTGCGTCCTTGCGCTTCACGTAATCGAGCAACTGACGGCGCTGGCTCACCATTTTTAGGAGGCCGCGACGCGAGTGGTTGTCTTTCTTGTGCGCCTTGAAGTGTTCGGTCAGCTCGTTGATGCGGTGTGTCAAAACCGCGATCTGGACTTCCGGCGAGCCGGTGTCGTTGGCTTTGGTGGCGTTGGATTTGATGACCTCGGCCTTCGCCGCCTTGCGGTGGGGTGCTACTTCCGACATCGGGTGCTCCTTTCAAATTTGGAGTTGTACGAGCCTTCATCAGAAGGCCCTTTCGTCGGCCACGGCCGGGATGTCGTCCAGCCGGGTCGCAAAAAGCAAGTCGCGGGCCCTCGGAGAGCCCGCGACGGGGGTCTTATACATGTGGTCCGGGCGGTCGCGAAGCGCTTTTTCGCCGCTTACGAGCCCGTAATTCCTACTTCTTGCAGAAGGTCACGGCGGCGCGGCAGGTGATCTGCCCGCCGTCAGGCTTGCAAGAATACCGATCGGCGACCGAGTAGCCTTCAACCTTGCCGTTGGACAAGAAGCCCGGCCACAGCCCCCAGCTCAGGGCCTGTACGGTGGTTTCCAGGGCGTACCACTTGGCCCATTCTTCGGAACCAGCGGTGGCGACCGCGCCCTTTTTGACGCAAGCGGCTTCGGCGACCGGCGCACCGAGCGCAACGGACACGGCCGCAAGCGCGACCAAACTCTGAACAAACTTCATCGGAACCACTCCTCAACGCCGTACACATAACGATCGGTGCATTATGGGTGCCGACCTAGGGTGGTCAACGCGCGGCGCGCCTGGGTCTGCGATTTTTCGGAAGGAGTGTGGCCGTCATCCCAGGTTGAAGACGCGGATGGGGTGTAATGCTCCCTTTTCCACCTCGCCCAGCGCGACGATGCGTCCGTGACATGTCGCGTACATAAGGCCCGCAAGCACTGGCGCGTCCCGGCCGCGGATCAACACCGCCATGCCGCGCACAAGTTTCGAGGCGTCGGACGGCGTCACGGTCAATTCGGGCAAACCATGCAGCGGCATTTCAACCGGTCGGAGCGGGCCGTCCGTATCGAACAAGCGCCCGGCTTCAGCCTCATCTTGCAGTTCGTCCAAACCCCAGGCGGCGCCTTCTTCGAACGGACCGACACGCGTCCGGCGCAACTCAATGACGTGACCGTAGCAGCCCAGGGCCCGGCCCATGTCGCGGGCAATGGCGCGGACGTAGGTGCCCTTGCCGCAATCGGCTTCGAAGACGGCCGTCTCGGCATCGGGCATCTCGACTAGGCGAAGATCGTCGATTTGAATGGGGCGCGGTTCGAGGACGACGGATTCTCCGTCGCGGGCCAAATCGTAGGCGCGTTCGCCGTCGATCTTGACGGCCGAGAAGGCCGGCGGCGTCTGCATGATCTCGCCGATAAAGCTTGGCAGTAGCGTGCGGATTTCAGCTTCGCCCGGCCGCGCGCCGCTTGTGTTCGTGATGGCGCCTTCCTTGTCGTCGGTTGCCGTCTCCGCGCCCCATCGCACCACGAAAGCGTAGGATTTCGCACCGTCGACCGCGAAGGAAACTGTCTTGGTCGCCTCGCCGAAGGCGATAGGGAGGATACCGGTGGCGAGCGGATCAAGCGTTCCGGCGTGACCGGCCTTCTGGGCGTCGAACAGGCGTTTCACGCGGGCGAGCGCATGCGTGCTCGTCATGCCAAGCGGCTTATCGAGAACGAGCCAGCCGTTGATGGGTTGGCCTTTCTTGCGGCGGGCCATGGCTATTTCTTCTCGACGTCGCGGCGGACTTTTTCGGAGTGGAGCAACTCGTCGATGCGGCTCACCTCGTCGAAGGTCTCATCCTCGCGAAAACGGATGTCGGGGGCGTAGCGCAGATCGAGGGTATGAGCGATCTCGGCGCGGATGAACTTCTTGTGCTTCTCAAGCGCCGCGAGCACCGTTTCGGTGTCCTTGCCGCCGAGCGGCATGACGTACGCGGTGGCAAGTTTCAGGTCGGGCGAGATACGAACCTCGGTGATCGACACCACGTGCGAGGCCAAGACGTCGTCGTGAATTTCGCCTCGGATCAGGAGTTCGGACAGCTTATGGCGGACCATTTCGCCGACGCGCAGCATACGCTGCGACGGACCTTTGCCCGTGGGGGAGGATTTCTTGCGCGACATTGCGATTTCGCGGCGGGATCGAACCGCGCGCGTCCTTGTGAGGGATGACTGAAATGCCGCCGGCATCGCGCACATCCTGCGCGAGGCCGGCGATGCCTTGCAGATTACAGCGAGCGGGTGACCGTCTCGACGTTGAAGCACTCGATGACGTCGCCTTCGCGCAGGTCGTGGTAGTTGGCGAAGGACATGCCGCATTCCTGACCGGCCGGCACTTCCTTGACGTCGTCCTTGAAGCGCTTGAGGACCGACAGCGATCCCTCGTGAATAACGACGTTGTCGCGGATCAGGCGAACCTTGCCACCGCGCATGACCTTGCCTTCGGTGACGCGACAGCCGGCGACCTTGCCGACCTTGGAGATGTTGAACACCTGCAAGACTTCGGCGTTGCCGAGGAAGACTTCGCGGATCGTCGGCGCGAGCAGACCGGACATGGCGGCCTTCACGTCGTCGAGCAGATCGTAAATGATATTGTAGTAGCGGATCTCAATGCCGGAGGCGTCCGCCGCCTGCTTGGCCTGCGAGTTGGCGCGAACGTTGAAGCCGATCACGACGGCCTTCGACGCGTTGGCGAGCGCGATGTCGGATTCGGTGATGCCGCCGACGCCCGAGTGGACGATGCGTGCTTCGACTTCGTCGGTGCCGAGTTTCTTCAAGGCGCCCATGATGGCTTCGACCGATCCCTGCACGTCGCCCTTGATGAGCAGGTTGAAGTCCTTCTTTCCGGCTTCCTTCAACTGCTGCATCATCTGCTCGAGCGTGCTCTTGGAGCCGGCGGCTCCGAGCGTCTCGCGGCGCTTGCGGATGCGGTAGTCGGTGATTTCGCGGGCGCGCGCCTCGTTTTCCACGACGGCGATCTGGTCGCCGGCTTCGGGGGCGCTATCGAAGCCCAGAATCTCGACCGGCACGGACGGACCGGCTTCGGGGATGTTCTGGCCCTTATCGTTGATGAGGGCGCGGACACGGCCCCAGGCGCTGCCGGCCACGACAATGTCGCCGACATGCAAGGTGCCGCGCTGGACGAGGACGGTGCCCACCGGACCGCGGCCGCGTTCGAGCTTGGCTTCGATGACGATGCCTTCAGCCGTGCGGTCAGGGTTCGCTTTCAGGTCGAGGACTTCGGACTGGAGGTGGATCGCTTCCAACAGCTTGTCGAGGTTGGTGCGCTTCAGCGCCGAGACGGGCACTTCCAGCGTGTCGCCGCCCATGCTTTCGACCACGACCTCGTGGCTGAGGAGGTCGGTCTTGACGCGGTTCGGGTCGGACTGCGGCTTGTCGATCTTGTTGATCGCCACGATCATCGGAACGCCTGCGGCCTTGGCGTGATTGATGGCTTCAACCGTCTGAGGCATGACGCCATCGTCAGCGGCAACCACGAGAACGACGATGTCGGTGACCTTGGCGCCGCGGGCGCGCATGGCGGTGAACGCGGCGTGGCCCGGCGTGTCGATGAAGGTGATGCGATCGCCCGACGGCAGCGCCACCTGATAGGCGCCGATGTGCTGCGTGATGCCGCCGGCTTCGCCCGCGACGACGTTGGCTTGACGGATCGCATCGAGCAGCGAGGTTTTGCCGTGGTCGACGTGGCCCATGATGGTGACGACGGGGGCGCGCGCCTGCAGTTTCTGGTCGTCGTCCTTTTCGCCGATGAACCCGGTTTCGACATCGGATTCGGAAACGCGCTTCACGGTGTGGCCGAATTCCTGGACGATCAGTTCGGCGGTGTCGGCATCGATCACGTCGGTGATCTTGTGCATCGCGCCTTGCTTCATCAGCAGCTTGATGAGATCGACCGCACGTTCGGCCATTCGGTTGGACAATTCCTGAATGGTGATGGCTTCGGGAATGATGACTTCGCGCACGATTTTATCGCGCGGCTGCTGCACGCCCATGGCCTTGAGGCGTTCGCGTTCGCGCTTGCGCTTCAGCGAGGCCAGCGAGCGCTCGCGCTGATCCTGATCGAAGGCGTTGTTGATGGTGAGCTTGACGCGCTCTTTCTGCGGTTCGGGCGTCGTCTTGACCGGGGTACGGACGATCTTGCCGCCGCGCTTGATCACGCGGGTTTCTTCGTCTTCCACCATCTCCGGGCGGGCGCGCGGTTCGCTGCGGATTTCCTTGCCCTTGGGCGGCTCGATGGGCGCGCGCTCGGCACTGGGTCCGGGACGCGACGAGGGAATGTTGATTTCCTTCGGGCGGCCGCCCTCACGCGGCATGAATGCGGTGTTGTAGCCCTGGCCCGCGGGACGCGGACCGCGCCCCTCGAAACGGCCACCGGGTCGCGCACCTGATTCGGATCGTGGCGGGGCGCCTTCGCGGCGCGCGGCAGGCGCTGACGGAGGTGCGGCGGCAGGCGCGCGGGTTTCGCTGGGCGTGGCCGGTGCCGGCTGGGCAGACACTGCGGCGGGAGCGGCGGGCGCTTCGGCAGTCGGCGCGGACGCGGCGGCGGCTGCGGCAGGCGCGTCGTGACGCTCGGGGCGCGCGGCGTCCTCGATTTCATTTTGTCGGCGCGCTTCGGCGAGCGCGCGGGCCCGGGCATCGCGTTCCTCAGGACGCAGCGTCCGGCCGGTCTCGGCGCGATCGGGTGTGCGCGGTGCTTCGGCGGCCGGCGCGGACGGAGGCTTCACCGAAACGGGGGCGGGCGCAGCCGGAGCGGGGGTCTCCGAACCACCGAGTTTGCGGGATTTGCGCTTCTCGACCACGACGGCCTTGGAGCGACCGTGGCTGAAATTCTGCCGCACGTGGCCGGACTCGACCGTCCGCTGCAGCGACAACGGCTTGCGTGTCCCTGCACCGGCTGTTCCCGACCCTGTGGCGCCGGCGGCGCCGGGGCGGGTTGTCTTGTCGGTCGTGTCCTTCGTATCCATTCGGTCTTTCCGCAGATTTCCTCAGGCGTCCGGAGCGGCCGGAATGCCAATTTCTTCAACCAAAGCAGGCCGGTAGCGCTCCACGCGCCCGGCCTCGCTCAAGAATTTCTCGGTCGCTCCGCCCGGTGTGAGGGCAGCATGTACCACATTTGACCGGCCGATGGCCAAGCTCATTTGTTCGACTGTAAAAAGTCGCAAAATGCGTGCGTCCCGGAGGTTTGCCCGTGCGACCGCATGGTATTTCCGATCGAGTTTTTCGGACCCTCCGGCGGACGCATCCCTGGCATGCAACAGGACCGCGACGGGACCCTTAACAATGAGAGCGTCCAGCTTCTCAAACCCTGTCGTGACAAGGCCGGCCTTGTTGGCAAGTGACAGAGCGTCCAGTGCCCGGCGTTCGAGCAAAGCGCCGACAACCGCCGCCAGGTCATCCGGCACTTTGACAGCGGACTTCAATGACCGCGCGAAGACCTTCGCCTTGACCGCCTCTTGGATGCTGGCGGCCACCGCAGTCACCCAGACGCCACGACCCGGCAACTTGCCGGCAGGATCAGCATAAAGATTGCCATCCGGCCCTCGGACGAAGCGGATCAGTTGGTCCTTGGGGAGCGACGCTCGCGTTAGCGCGCAAAGACGCAGCGAGCCGTCGCCCGCTTCGTCCTGTTCAGCATCGATCAACCGACGGCTGCGCGCCAAGTTTATTTGTCTCCCGCTGCATCGCCGCTTAGGCCTGGGTCGAAGCGTCGTCCGCTTCGGCCCCGGTCTCTGCCTCTGTTTCTTCGGTTTCCTCAGGTGCCACTTCTTCGGCCGTGATCCAGCCTGCGAGGATGCGGGCGGACAAGATCATGTCCTCCGCGTCCTTGCGGTCGATCTCGAAGCCGTCGAGCACGCCCTTGTGGCGAACGGCCTCGCTGTCCTTGTCCTTCTTGCGCTCGGTCCAGCCGATCAGGTCGTCGGTTGCGCAATCGGCGAGGTCTTCGAGCGTTTTGATGCCGTTTTCACCAAAGGCGACCATCATAGCCGTTGTGACCCCTTCAACTTCGGCGATCTCGTCGGCGACGCCCAATTCGCGGCGCTTGGCATCGCGTTCGGCTTCCTGCTGTTCCAGGAATTCGCGGGCGCGCGTCTGGATCTGCTCGGCAGTGCCCTCATCAAACCCTTCGATGTTGGCGATTTCCGACAATTCGACGTAGGCGACCTCTTCCACCGACGCGAAGCCTTCCGTGACGAGAAGCTGAGCGATGACCTCGTCGACGTCGAGGCTATCCATGAGCAACTGCGTGCGCTCGGTGAATTCCTTCTGGCGGCGTTCGCTTTCTTCCTGCTCGGTCAGGATATCTATATCCCAGCCGGTCAGCTGGGAGGCGAGACGCACGTTCTGACCGCGGCGGCCGATCGCCAGCGAGAGCTGCGACTCGGGGACAACGACTTCGATGCGGGCGCTATCTTCGTCGAGCACCACCTTCGACACTTCGGCCGGTGCCAGCGCGTTGACGATGAAGCTCGCCGCATCATTGTTCCACTGAATGATGTCGACCTTCTCGCCCTGCAGTTCGTTGACGACCGCCTGGACGCGGGCGCCGCGCATACCAACGCAAGCGCCGACGGGATCGATGGAGTTGTCCTTCGAGACGACGGCGATCTTGGCACGGGAGCCGGGATCGCGGGCCACCGACTTGATCTCGACGACGCCGTCGTAGATTTCAGGCACTTCCTGCGCGAACAGGCGCGCCATGAATTCGGGGCGGGCGCGGGACAGGAAAATCTGCGGCCCGCGCTGTTCGCGGCGCACGTCGTAAATGTAAGCGCGGATACGGTCGCCGTATTTGGGCGTTTCGCGCGGAATCATTTCGTCGCGGCGGATGATGCCTTCGGCACGGCCGAGATCGACGATGACATTGCCGTATTCGGCGCGTTTTACCGTGCCGTTGATGATTTCGCCGATACGATCCTTGTATTCGCCGAACTGGCGGTCGCGCTCGGCCTCGCGAACCTGCTGCACGATCGTCTGCTTGGCGTTTTGCGCCGCGACGCGGCCGAACTCCAGCGGCGGCAGGGTTTCGGCGATGCTGTCGCCGATTTGTGCTTCGGGGTTGCGGCGCTGCGCGTCGGCGAGGCGAATCTCGGTGGACTCGTTTTCGACATTCTCGACGACCGCGAGCACGCGGGTGAGGCGCGTTTCGCCGGTCTTGGGATCGATCTCGCAGCGGATGTCGTTTTCTGCGCCATAGCGCGATTTCGCCGCTTTCTGGATCGCGTTTTCCATCGCCTGAATGACGATCTTGCGGTCGATCGACTTTTCACGCGCGACCGAGTCTGCGATCTGCAACAGTTCGAGCCTGTTGGCGCTGATACCTGCAATGCCGGCCATACTCAGTTCTCCACCTCGAATGCGTCCGGTTCCGCGCCATCCGCGAAGCCGGACCGTCCTTGTTTCTTTGCCCGCGTGAGCGCCTCGCGGATCAGATCGTCGGTCATCACCAGCCGGGCCTCGGAAACGAGGCTCAGCGGAAATCCAATGGTCGTCGGGCCCAATTCGGGCAGATCGAGTTCGACGCGCACTTCGCCATCTTCGAAGCCTTCGAGTTTGCCCTGGAAGCGACGGCGCCCGTCGACAGGCTCACGCAGCTCGATCTTGGCGAGGTGACCCGACCAGTTGTCGAAGTCTGAGGCGCGGACCAACGGGCGATCGATCCCGGGCGATGACACTTCCAGGCGGTAGGCGTCGGAAATCAGATCGTGGGCGTCGAGCAGCGGCGAAAGTTCCTTCGATACGGTTTCGCAATCTTCGATCGTCATCGAGCCGTCGGGCCGCTCGGACATGATCTGCACGGTCTGGCCGTCGCGGCCGGAAATCTTCACGCGGACGAGACGGTAGCCGAGGTTTTCAAGCACGGGGCCCACGAGCCCGGCGACCGTCGCGGCCATGCCGGTTTCGCTATAGAATCTCTCGTCGATGGCGCGCGCTTCGGCCTGCATTCCGCCTGTGGCCCGGGTACGTAAATCCTCAGCCCACGATGACAAGCCAACCCGTCAAAACAAAAAGAGCGGACCCTTGCGGGCCCACTCTCAAGAGTTGAGATGATCATGAGCAGCGTCAAAGTACGCAAAGCGGCCCTTTCTGGCAAGGCCGATGTGAGCGGTTTCTGGCTGTTTACCGAACTTTTTTGTGAAACGGCGTCTCAGGTGCGCACGAACGTGAAGAACATAGGGCGGCGGCCTTCGCGCAGGGCTTTGGCCTCGTAACGTGTGCCGGGCCAATCCGGCCAAGGGGTTCGCCAGTCGGCAGCGGACGTTGCCGTCCAGCCGAATGCGGGGTGGGGTGTGGCCGCTTCGAGAACGGTACGGGCGTAGGCGGCGATGTCGGTCGCCACGCGCAGTTCGGCGCCGGTCTGCATGACGCGGGCCAGTTCGTCGAGCAACGCCTTGGAGACGAGGCGGCGCTTGGCATGGCGCGCCTTGGGCCAGGGATCGGGGAACAGAATGAAGACCTTGGCCAGGGACGACGAAGGCAGCACGCGGAGCAGCGGGCGGACGTCATCGGGATGCAGGCGGACATTGCCTAGGCCATGATCTTTAATGGCGCTCAAGGCCTTGATGACCCCGTCTTCGAACGGTTCGCAGCCGATGAAGCCGACACCGGGATGGGCAACCGCCTGGTGAACCAAATGCTCGGCGCCGCCAAAGCCGATTTCGAGCCAGACCTCCGACACGCGGTTTGAAAAGAACGCAGCAAGAGGGTCCTTCGGCAAATTTGCCAGATCGACGCGCAGGCGCGGCAACGCCTCATCGATCATCCTGCGTTGGCGGGGGCTCGCCTTGCGGCCGCGCTTGCGACCGAATGACCGCAGGTCATCGCGACGGTGGTTGATGGTCTCGCCGTTCATGGCCCTGCCGTTGCAAAAAAGAAGGCCGCGGAACTGGCATTCCGCGGCCGTCCGTCAATAGGAGTGTGGGTTTAGACCGCAGCCTTGATTTTATCTGCGAGGTCGGTGCGCTCCCAGGAAAAACCGCCGTCGGCATCCGGCGCGCGGCCGAAGTGGCCGTAGGCTGAGGTGCGGGCGTAAATCGGCTTGTTGAGATCGAGCTGCGTGCGGATGCCTCGGGGCGAGAGGTCCATGACGTTGCCGAGGGCCACTTCGAGGGCCGCCTCATCGACTTTGCCCGTGCCGTGCGTATCGACATAGATCGACAACGGCTTGGCGACGCCGATGGCATAGGACAGCTGGATCGTGCAGCGGTCCGCAAGCCCCGCCGCGACCACGTTTTTGGCAAGGTAGCGTGCGGCGTAGGCGGCCGAGCGGTCCACCTTGGTCGGGTCCTTGCCGGAAAATGCGCCGCCTCCGTGCGGGGCCATGCCGCCATAGGTGTCGACAATAATCTTGCGGCCGGTAAGTCCGCAGTCGCCGTCGGGGCCGCCGATGAAGAACTTGCCCGTGGGATTGATGTGCCAGACGGTGTCCTTCGTGATCCAACCGGAGGGAAGGGCCTTTTGCACATACGGTTCGATGATGTCGCGCACGGCGCCTGAGGAAAGATCCTCGACCACGTGCTGGTGGGATACCACGATCTGCGTGACGCCAACGGGCTTGCCGTCTTCGTAGCGGACCGTGACCTGGCTCTTGGAATCGGGGCCGAGCTTGGCCGCGTCGCCGGACTTGCTCTTTCGGGCGCGGGCGAGGTCGTGCAGGATTTTATGGCTATAGTAGATCGGGGCCGGCATCAGTTCCGGCGTGTCGGTGCAGGCATAGCCGAACATGATGCCCTGATCGCCAGCACCTTCTTCCTTGTTCGTCGGTTGCTTGGCGTCGACCCCGGCGGCGATGTCGGCAGACTGGCCGTGAAGCAGGACTTCAATGTTGCAGTTGGCCCAGTGGAACCCATCCTGCTCGTAACCGATGTCCCGGATGGCCTTGCGGGCGATGTCCTGGATCATCTGAACGGACACGGCGGCGGGCGTGTTCGAATACTCTCCTGCAATGATCACGCGCTGCGTGGTGGCCATTGCCTCGCATGCCGCACGCACGGCCCACGGATCCAATTTGGCGGCAAGGCTCTCCCGGTAGAAGGCATCGACGACTTCGTCGGAGATGCGATCGCAGACCTTGTCGGGATGACCTTCGGACACCGACTCGCTCGTGAAGAGGAAGGACTTGCGTGCCACTGAGGCCCCCGTGATTTTCAAGTAATCTTCTGGTTTGTGAGCAGTTCGGCGGGTGTGTTGCAGCCTTTGCACAGCGGGTCAAGCGCGGCGAGCGCGCACCTTCACGCCGCGGCTTACTTACTGGAAACTGCTTATTTGCCCACCATGCCGGCCGGATCTTCGCCCGCTACCGAGCGGACCATATCGACGATCGAGCGGCGGATGCGAGGATCGGTGATGCGGGCGAAGGCCTTGTTGAGTTCAACGCTGTCGCGGCTGGACAGAAAGTCCGCCACGTAAGGCTCGCCGGATTGGTCGGCGAACCCTGCGGCGGCGTGGTGACCGGACACCGCCGCCGGCATATTTTCATAAAAATATTGGATCGACACGCCCAGCACCTGGGACAGATCGAACAAGCGGCTCGCGCCTATGCGATTGACGCCTTTCTCGTATTTCTGGACTTGCTGGAAAGTCAGGCCGAGCTGCTCTCCCAGTCGTTCCTGACTCATGCCGAGCAGCATACGCCGCATGCGAACGCGTTCGCCCACGTACTTGTCAATGGGATTGGCGCGGCGGGAATTGCCACGATCTTCGCTTTCGTCTGCAACCGCTGTCTTGTTCAAGTTGTCGGACACAGCCCTATCCCGAACCACCGCCAAACGATCCGAATTGCGGCAAGTCCTACGTGCATAAACTTGTCACGTCAACCTTGAGCTGATTTTATCGCTGAATACTCAGTTGCTTAACTCTCCTGAACATAAGTCCACCCAAAATCACAAGGAAAATCATCCCGTTCATGAGTACGATTCCGTTGCCCCAGCGTGCGTATATTGGCGGCTGAGGTAGGGGCGGCGGGAGCCGTTGGTCGATGACGCCGCGTGCGTTCAGATCGAGCGACGCGGTGACGCGGCCATGGGCGTCGATCATGGCAGAGATGCCGTTGTTGGCGGCGCGGACGAGCGGGACACCTTCCTCTACCGCCCGGACCCGTGCCTGATGCAGATGCTGGCGCGGTCCAGTGGTGTTGCCGAACCAGCCGTCATTGGTGACGTTGACGATCAGGCCGGGACGGTCGTCGCCTTGGACGACTGAAGCAGGAAAGATCGCCTCGTAGCAGATGAGGCCGGTGATCGGTGGGAGGCCGGGCAACCGGAGCAGGGGTCGCGGGGAAGTTCCCGACGCGAACCCGCCGCGCATCTTCGTCAATTGCCGAAAGCCGATTGCTTCGAGGAGCGGCTGTAACGGAAGGTATTCGCCGAAGGGTACCAGATGGATCTTGTCATAGATCGCCGCTGGATTCCCGGTGTCATCGATCGCAAGGAGGCTGTTGAATGCCTTGACCGCCGGATCGTCGACCGGCCCGCTGCGCTCGACGCGCAGGCCGCCGGATAAAAGGACCGGCCCACCGTCCGGCAATAGTTCGGCAATCGCCTTCAGTGCTTCGGGATGTTCCAACGGACGGAAGGGCATCGCGGCCTCCGGCCAGACGACGAGTGCGATGCCCTCCATGCCATCCAGGTTTCCAGCAGCATCGCGTCCCGTGAGATCCAGATGGAGGCGGAAGATTTCGCCTTGTTTCTCGGGGAGCCATTTTTCGCGTTGGGGCACACTCGGCTGGACGATGCGAACGCGGGGCGCGTTCGGGTCCGGCGACGCCGCTCCGGCCAGCACCCATATACCGTAGAGCGCAAATATTATGAGGGGCAGCGCGGCAATGGCGACACCGGGGGCAAGGGCGGATAGCGGCGATGACGTTTCGCCGGCCTGGCTGGCGAGGACCAGCGGGGCTGCGAATATCAGCAGAGCCCACAGCGTCAGACCGTAGACACCGATGAGGGCGGCGGCCTGCATCTGGATTTCGGATGCCGTCAGCGCGTAGCCCAGCAGGTTCCAAGGGAAGCCGGTGAGGATGTGGCCTCGCAGCCATTCGGCGGCGGCAAACACGACGGCGAAGATCAGCAGGCCGGCCAGTCCTGGCCGCCAGAGAGCGCGCGTCACGGCTGCGGCTATGCCGAAAAATAGCGCCAAACCGGCCGGCAAGGTGGTGACGGCGAACGGCAGGAGCCAGCCGAAGACCTCGGCTTCGACAAGAAAGGCTTCACCGACCCAGAAGAGCCCTGCGAAAAAAAAGCCGAAGCCGAACCACCAGCCGTCCTTGAACGCCTGTACGACCGCATTGCGCGACCGGGGCTCAGGCGTGTCCGACGTAATGCACCAGACAAGGATGGGCAGGGTCAAAAACAGCACCGGCCACAGGAAGAATGGCGCGAAGGCCAGTACGCTGACGAGGCCCGCGGCCGCGAGCATGGCGGAGCGGCGCCAACCTACCGCCGCGCACAACCGGTCGCGCCAACTTTTGAGACGCGCCAGGAGTGTCACGTCGCCCCTGTGGCACTCGAGGATGCCGGCGGCGGCAACGGGGCTTTCGGCCTTAAAATCTTCAGCCGCTTCACGCGACGCGGGTCGGCTTCCAGAATCTCGAATTCGAGGCCGGACGCATGGCGGATGATTTCCCCGCGCGTTGGCACACGCCCGACGATCTGGAACACGAGGCCGCCGAGGGTGTCGATGTCCTCCTCCTCGTCTTCGGTGAGCAACTTGGTTCCGACCAATTCTTCCAACTCGCTGACCGGCGTCCGGCCCGACGCAATGGTGCCGAGCTTGACGTCTTCGACGATGTGCTCGGTTTCGGCGGCATCGTGCTCGTCTTCGATATTGCCGACAATCTGCTCGACCAGGTCTTCGATGGTCACGAGACCGTCGGTGCCGCCATATTCGTCGACAACAAGCGCCATATGAACGCGCGACGTCTGCATGCGAATGAGAAGGCTCATTGCCGGCATCGACGGCGGCACATAGAGCACGGGCCGGCGAATTTTCATGGATGAGATCGGCCTTTTCAGATCGATCTGCGCCAGATTGTGCTTGCGCTCGCCGTTTTCCGCGACGTCGGCATCGGCGACTCTGCGAACGGCCCGGGCGCGTTCCTCGCCTTTCATCCGCGGTTCCACCAGCGGACGGCCGGCCGACTCCGCCGACAGCCAGCGGAAGAGATCCTTGATGTGGACCATGCCGCGGGGATCGTCGAGCGTCTCGTGATAGATCGGAATGCGGGAAATGCCGGCTTCCTCAAAGAGCCGCACGACCTCGGCGATGGGCTCGCTCTCCTCAATGGCGATGATATCGGCGCGCGGCACCATGATGTCGTCGACGCGGCTGGCGCCGAAATGCAAAAGGCGGATCAGCATCGCGCGTTCTTCGGCGCTGAAGTTCTGTTCGTCTCCCCCCGATTTGAGGGCGTCTTCGAGGGTGTCACGCAGGGTGGGACCACTCTGGAGGCCGAGCTTCGTCAACAGGGCCGAAAGCCAGCCGATTGACGAGGTTGTCTTGCGATCTTCGCCGGCGGCGGATTCGGAGATCAGCGTCTTGGCGGCCTTTTCGTCGGTGGACATGGACTTCCGGTGGGGTTCAAGGAGCGATTGGGGGGATGTTAATTCACGTACACTTGGAATCGTCGGCATAAGGATCGGCGACCCCGATCCCGGCCAGGATTTCGGTTTCGAGATTTTCCATGACGGTGGCGTCCGCCTCGGTTTCGTGGTCGTAGCCGAGAAGATGCAACAGGCCATGAACGGTCAAATGCCGAAGGTGGTCTGAGACCGCAATACCGCGCTCGGCCGCCTCGCATTCGACCGTTTCGCGCGCGATGACGATATCGCCCAGCAGCGCAACGGCCTGCGATGATGGTTGATGCGGCGCCGGGAAGGAGAGCACGTTGGTGGGTTTGTCCTTGCCGCGGAACTCCGCGTTCAAAGTCCGGACATGAGCGTCGCTCGACAGCGCGATGCAGGCCTCGCAGGGCGCGCGCTCTTGCATGACAGTGTGCGCTGTCAACGCGGCCGCGGCGTCGCGCACGATCGCTTCAGCTTTGGGCTGATCCGGCCAGCTATCGTCCTCGAAGACGACGTCGAGCGTAAGCCACGAGGGGGTCGCGCCTTGCGGCGCGCAACTTCGCGGTCCTGGTTCTGGCGCGGGCATCAGGGTGATTTGCCGGCGGCGCGGTCGTAGGCTTCGACGATACGGGCCACTAGGTCGCGACGCACCACGTCCGATTTGGTGAATTGGACTGTTTCGATGCCAGGGACGCCAGCCAACAGTTTGACGGCTTCATCGAGCCCGGACTTGATCCCCGGCGGCAGGTCAATCTGCGAAGGGTCGCCGGTGACGACCATTTTCGAGTTCTCGCCAAGGCGCGTCAGAAACATTTTCATCTGCATCGGCGTGGTGTTCTGAGCTTCATCGAGAATGACGAAGGCGTTGGCGAGAGTGCGGCCGCGCATGAAGGCAAGCGGCGCGATTTCGATGACGCCGGATTCGATGTCTTTTTCCACCTTTTCGGGCGGCAGAACGTCGTCGAGCGCGTCGTAGAGCGGGCGCAAATAGGGATCAACCTTTTCGCGCATGTCGCCCGGCAGAAAGCCCAGGCGCTCGCCGGCCTCGACGGCAGGGCGAGACAGTATGATGCGCTCCACGATGCCGCGTTCGAGGCACTGGGCGGCGTAGGCCACCGCCAGGTACGTCTTGCCGGTGCCGGCCGGGCCGATGCCGAAAACAAGGTCGGTCTTGTCGAGGGCGCGGATGTAAGTGCTCTGTGCCGGCGTGCGGGCCTTGACGACGCGGCGGCGTGTGGAGATCTGTGCCTGTCCATCGGTCGACGGCGACGCGATCTCTTGGCGGGCGTGGCGAATGATGCCTTCGAAATCGCCGGGCGTGATCGTTTCTCCATCAAGTGCGCGCTTGTAGACCGCTTCCAGGATGTCGCGGCCGAGTTTACAGGCGCTGTCTGACCCCTTCAGGATGACGACGTTGCCGTGCGGGTGCGCTTCGATGCCGAGGCGATCTTCCAGCATGGCCAAGTGAGCGTCGAATTCGCCGAGCGCCCGCGTGAGAGCGCGATTGTCTTCGAAGGGAATGACGAGGCGCGCTTCGGCGGCCTGCGTTTTGGAGGCGCGTTGCGCCCCCGGCACGGGTTGCCCGCGATATCCGGTCAAATACAATCTCCTGGACGCCTGCCGCCGGCGATTCGACGGAGGTTCGGCTCCTATCATAGGCCGCGCAGGCGGGGAATCAACGAAGCGACTTCGTCCGCCCCCGCCAAAATCCGGCTTATCAGCCGGCTATGACGCCTGAAAGGCTGCCAGGACCGTGGCCGTGGATGGCGACAGGCAGGATTTTGCCCAAAAGCGATGTATCGGCTTGGGCTTGGACAAGCTGCAAGTAGGGCGAGCGCCCGACTAGGATACCTTCGCCGCGGCCGAGGCGCTCGAAAAGCACCGGGACCGTCAGGCCGACCGTGTGGGCATTAAAGCGCTCCTGCTGATCGGTGAGCAAATATTGCAGGCGGGCCAGGCGCTCCGATTTGAGACCTTCGGGCACCTGGTCTTCCATGTTGGCGGCGGGCGTGCCGGGACGCGCAGAGTACTTGAAGGAATAGGATTGAGCGAAGCCGACGGTCTTGACGAGTTCGATCGTGTCTTCGAAGTCGCGATCCGTTTCGCCGGGGAAGCCGACGATGATGTCGGTCGAGAGAGCGATGTCTGGCCGCGCCGCGCGGATCACTTCTATCCAGCGCAGATAGCCTTCGGCCGTGTGCTTGCGATTCATTGCGGCGAGGATGCGATTGGACCCCGACTGTACCGGCAGATGCAGGTAGGGCATCAGCTTGGGTTCATCGGCATGGGCTTCGACGAGATCGCCGGTCATGTTGTTCGGATGGCTTGTCATGTACCGCAGGCGTTCGAGACCATCGATACGGGCGAGGCGCCGGATGAGACCGGCGATCGTGGTTTCCGCGCCGGTCTCCGAGACGCCGTGGTAGGCGTTCACATTCTGGCCAAGCAACGTCAATTCGCGCGCGCCGCCATCGACCAACGCGCGCGCTTCTTTTTCGACATCGGCGACGGAGCGGGAGTACTCCATACCGCGCGTGTAGGGGACAACACAAAACGTGCAGAACTTGTCGCAACCTTCCTGGATGGTGAGGAATGCGGTGGCCGATCGGGAATGACGCTTTTGCGAGAGGTGCTCGAACTTTTCTTCTTCGGGGAAAGCCGTTTCGACGATGCGAATTCCGGTTTCGCTGCTTCGCCGCAGAAGCTGCGGGAGGTGATGGTAGCTTTGCGGCCCGACCACGAGATCGACGACCGGCGCGCGGCGCGAGATTTCGGCGCCTTCGGCTTGCGCCACACAGCCGGCCACGGTGACGAGCGTATCCTTGCCTTCGCTGCGGCGGCGGTCGCGGATGTCACGGATTCGGCCGAGATCGGAATAGACCTTCTCGACTGCCTTTTCGCGAATGTGACAAGTGTTGAGAATGACCAGGTCGGCGTTTTCGATGTCCGCAGTTTCTGAATAGCCGTCGCCGGCGAGCGCTTCGGTCATACGCTCGCTGTCATAGACGTTCATCTGGCAGCCGAACGTCTTGATGAAAACTTTCTTGGCTGCGGTTTCATCCGTCATTGACGGGACTCCGGCGGTATTCTGACGATTGCTGCAAATGCTGTCGTGTGCGCCTCTAAGCAGCGTTCAACGCTCGACTTGGAGCGATAGTCGCGACTCGACTGCGAGCAATTTGTTTCGCAGTGCAGCATTTTTGCACGGGAATGTCGAGTGCGGCGAAGCGGATTTCAGTTGTTCGTCAACGGAAGGTTTCCGAGACCAACTTCGAGGGGATCATGCGGGCGGCCGGACGGCGTTGCTCGGCAAGCGCCACCGGCTCTGATGGCGGACGCGCCCGCAGCGTGCGGACCACGTGTTCGCGCACGGCGGCTTCGGTCTTGTCGGCCAGTTCCTTGCGACCGGAATACTCCGTGAGAGGAACAGGCGGCCCGACGCGGATCACCACATCGAGCGGCCCCGCCTTCAGAAGTTCCCAGGCGTGGCTTGGCATATCCATGTCGCCGTACCATCCGACAATCGGACGGTCGGCGCGGCCCAGCGGAACGCCGTACAAGCGGGAATAGATTATCGACACCGTTTGAACGACAACGGACGCATCGGATGCAGCAGACGGGCTCGCGGGCTTGGCGGCGGCGAATAGCGACGACTTGAAGGGCAGCACCCGGTTGCCGTCGGTCGAGGTGCCTTCGGCGAACAAGACAAGTGCGTCGCCTTGGGCAAGCCGTTCGGACATTTCGTTGGCCGTATCGCCAACGGCAACACGACGGCTGCGATCGACGAAGACGGTGCGTTGCAGGCGCGCGAGCGCCGAAACGAATGGCCAACGACCGACCTCCGACTTGGCAACGAACGACACGGGCGCGACGGCCGACAGAACCGGGATGTCCAGCCACGAGGTATGGTTGGAGACGAGAAGCACAGGCGCATCGCGCCGGACCTGGCCTTCGATGTGCAGGCGCACACCGAGAATGCGGCAGACGTTGCGGTGGTACCAATGCGGAAAGCGCCGCGCCGCAGGCCTGGAAACGCGCAGCAGTATGGCCTGTACGGGCATCAGTGGGAGTGTCAGCCCCATGAATCCGGCGAGCACGGCCGCGGCACGCAATCTGCTCATGCCGCCTATATAGCGATCGCGCGCGACATGGTCACGGCATCGACGGATGCTGCGCCGGGGCGGGCATAATAGCCTTTGCGGACGCCAGACGGGGAAAAGCCCAATTTGCTGTACATTTGCAGTGCGGCGGCGTTGTCGGTTGCGACATCGAGATACATGCGCCGGACCTCGGCCCGTTGGACGGCGCGCATCAGGCCTTCGACCAGCAGTTTACCGACACCGCGCTTTTGGTGTGCGGGATCGACGCCAACGGTCAGAATCTCGGATTCGTCGGCGGCAATCTGGCCGATGATGAACCCGATGATGTCGTTCGGATCTCCGAGCGTGGCGACAAAGGACGTTGCAGCGGGGTGATCAAGCAGCTTGCGCACGCTTTTCGTGTCCCACGCTTCGCTGAAGAGCTTTGCGTGCAAGACGGCAATTCCCGACGCACGTTCGGGACCAGCCCACAGGAGGCTAACGCGCTTGCCGTCGATCACGCCCGTAACTGTCATACGCCCGCCCTGGCCAAAGATTTGCCGTCCTGAGGTTTGGCATCCGGAGGCCGCAGATAGAGCGGTTCCACGGAACTGGGCGATGGATTGCGTCCCGCCGCCAGACCAACGGCCGCAGCCATGTCGGGGAAAATCATGCTGGCCCGTCCACGCGCCGCGCCGCCGGCCACCGTTATGGCGTTGACGACCGCTTCAGCGGCGGTGCCTGCAGCAAGCACCGGGCGGCCACGCGCCAACGTCGCGAGATCCGTCATGCCAACGATGCGAGGCGACCCGGCGGCTGCGCGTGTCGCGCCGTCGAAAACTTGCGTGTATGCTTCGCCTCGGTGGGCGTCGACGGCGATGACGAGATCTTCCCCTGGTCCCGGCTTGATGTGCGGCGACAGCGCGATGGCTTCGAGGCTGGTGAATGTCACGATTGGCAGCCCGCGCGCGAGCTTCAATGCGCGGGCGGCGGCAATTCCGATGCGGGTCCCCGTGAACGAGCCTGGGCCGATCGTCACCGCGAGCCGATCGACCTGTTCAATCGAGAGGTCCGCGTCGACGAGCAGTTCGACGATCAGCGGCATCAAGCGCTCTGCATGCCCGGTGGCCATCGGCTCGGTGCGCGCAACGATCTGTGCCACCGGCGATCCAACGTTCCGGCCCACAGCGACGCTCAACGCGGGAAAGCAGGTGTCGATCGCTAGGATGTTCATGGCGCGGCAGCCTACACGCTGTTCAAGACCGTTCGCCAGTCAAAAACATTGGCAAGCTGCCGCGTGAAATGTTCACGCGATGCGCGCAATGTCGTCAAACGAGAAGCGCGGCGAGCGAGGGAAGAGGCCAGCCGGATCGCCGTAGCCCAGGTTGACCAAGAAGTTGGACTGAATTTGCGTTCCGGAGAAGAACGCGGCGTCGACGCCCGCGTTGTCGAAGCCGGACATGGGGCCGCAATCCAGTCCGAGAGCGCGCGCGGCGAGAATGAAATAGGCGCCTTGCAGCGTACCGTTGCGAAAGGCCGATGTCTTGATGAACTGGTCCTTGCCTACGAACCAGCTTTTTGCGTCGGCGTGCGGAAAAAGCTTCGGCAGGTGCTCGTGGAATTCGAGGTCGTGACCGATTATGGCCGTGACGGGTGCAGCCATCGTTTTCTCAACATTGCCTTCCATCAGCAGCGGCCTTAGCCGTGCTTTCGCTTCGGGCGATTTTACAAAGACGAAGCGAGCCGGGCTGCAATTGGCACTCGTCGGAGCCCAGCGCATCAATTCCACAACCTCGTGCAGGAGGCTGTCGGGCACGGGCTTCGCCTGCCACGCGTTGTGGGTCCTCGCCTCCGTGAAGAGTGTTGCCAAGGCGGGCTGATCAATGGTCGAAGGCATGGGAGTTGCTCCTCTTTTCGTGGCGCCATCCGACTCCGCTGCGCGGAGCCGGCCGGATGGCACGGTGGATCTTTGAGTGGCGCCATCCGACTCCGCTGTGCGGAGCCGGCCGGATGGCGCGGTGGATCTTTGAGTGGCGCCATCCGACTCCGCTGCGCGGAGCCGGCCGGATGGCGCGGACCATGCTCCAGCAAAAACCCCGCGATGGGGCGCGGGGTTTCAGTCAGGGTTCACCCACTGATTGAACGCAGCGTCAGGCCGCCTGGACTTCCTGAACCTCGGGGCAGAAGTGCTTCAACAGATTTTCGATGCCATGACGCAGCGTCGCCGTGGAACTCGGACAGCCCGAACATGCGCCCCGCATGTGCAGGTAGACGACGCCGTCGCGGAAACCGGCGAACGTGATGTCGCCACCGTCCTGCGCCACCGCCGGGCGGACCCGCGTTTCGAGCAGTTCCTTGATGGTGGCGACGACGTCGGAGTCGGCGGGGTCAAAATTTTCCAGGCCCTCGTCGTTGGCGGCGTCGGCGGCTTCGGCGCCAGACATGTAGTGTTCCATGATGGCGCCCAGCACCATCGGCTTCAGGTGCTGCCATTCAGCATTATTTTTGGTGACGGAGATGAAATCAGACCCCAGGAAAACGCCGCTCACGCCATCGATTTCAAATAGACGGCGCGCGAGCGGAGACCCGGCAGCGTCTGTTTTGGAGCGATACTCCGCCGTTCCGGCCGACAGCACCGGCTTGCCGGGGATAAACTTGAGCGTCACCGGATTGGGCGTCGCTTCGGTTTGGATGAACATCGGATCCTCGATAGGGTTAACCGGCGAGCGCGCCGCCGGATCTAGAATTTAGAATTGTTCCAATATATAGGCACTCTGGGCCAAAAAGTCGAGGGGGCGAACAGCCACGGCGGTGGCGTCACGCCAGTGTCAGGATGTCCTCCAGTGCGAGGTTGCCCGGCACGATCGTGATGGGGATCGGGAACGACCCTGCGGCACGTCCGGCCGCCAGCGACGAGACCAACGGACCGGGCCCTTTAGGATCCGTCGAGGCGCCGAGCACGAGGATGGCGATATCTTCGTCTTCCTCAATCAGCTTCAAGAGTTCTTCCGGCTTGCTGCCCTCGCAAATGACCTCCTCCGTTGGGATATTCTCAAAGCCGACGTTATGCAGCTTGCGCTTGAACAGGCGGAACAGCGCGCGGGCCTTGTTGGTCTCTTCTTCCAGTTGCACCTGGCGCACGCCCACCCAGTGCTGGAATTCCTGCGGCTGGATGACGTACAGCATCACAAGAATGCCGGATGAGCGCAGGATGCGGCTCGCCGCATAGTAAAGCGCGCTTTCGACTTCCGGGCTGTCGTCGACAACGAGCAGGAACTTACGGGCGTGGCCCGCTTCGAACGACCGGCGTTTCGTTGTGCTTGCCATGGGCGGATGCTGCCACGAAGGACATTGGACGGGAAGATGAGTCTTGCGTTGCCGCCCAGTGACTTCGCGACTGCGGAATCAGTCGCACCGTGGGTTCATACCGATTAGTTAGGACCGCAACAGCCCGACGACATCCTTCACTTCGTCCATGATCGGCGTGGCGATGGCGCGGGCGCGGCGGGTCCCATCGGCCAGCACGCTGTCAATGTAGCCGGGATCGGCGGAGAGCCGCTTGGCTTCGGCACCGATGCGGCCCATGGTTTCCGTTGCGACTTCGGCCAGAGCCTTCTTGAAACTCGAGAATTGCTGGCCGCCGAATTCGCCGAGCACGTCCGGGACGGTTTTTCCAGTGAGCGCTGCATAGATTCCGACGAGGTTTTCGGCCTCGGGGCGGCCTTGGAAGCCCTTGTCGTCGGAGGGCAAAGGTTCGGGATCGGTCTTGGCCTTCTGAATTTTCTTGGCGACCGTATCGGCATCGTCGGTGATATTGATGCGCGACAAATCCGAGGGGTCGGACTTCGACATTTTCTTAGTGCCGTCGCGCAGGCTCATGACGCGCGTTGCCGGCCCGGTGATCACGGGCTCGGGCTGGGGGAAGAAGATGCCGTCCTTGTACCCCTTGGCGTCGATTTCCTGGCGGTAGTCGTTGTTGAACTTCTGTGCAATGTCGCGCGCAAGTTCCAGGTGCTGCTTCTGATCCTCGCCGACAGGAACGTGGGTGGCGCGGTAAGCGAGGATGTCGGCGGCCATCAGGTTCGGGTAGGCGTAGAGGCCGACCGAGGCGTTCTCCTTGTCCTTGCCAGCCTTTTCCTTGAACTGCGTCATGCGATTGAGCCAGCCCAAGCGGGCGACGCAATTGAAGACCCAGGCGAGTTCGGCGTGTTCGGGCACCTGGCTCTGGTTGAAGAGAATGCTTTTCTTCGGATCGAGACCGGCGGCGATGTAGGCGGCGGTGACGCCGCGAATGGCCGCGCGCAGTTCGGCTGGGTCCTGCCAGACGGTGATCGCGTGCAGATCGACGACGCAATAGATGCACTCATGCTCGTCCTGCATGCGGATCCAGTTGACCATCGCGCCCAGGTAGTTGCCCAGGTGAAGGCTGCCGGTCGGCTGCATGCCGGAGAAGACGCGAGTCTTGAATGCCATTGTTTCTGATCCTTCGAACCGGCGCGGGTTATGAACCGTGGGGCGCGGGGAGGCAAGGGGCGGATGGATGGGCATGGACAGGCGTCAGACCACTTGGCAGGGGTCCGGTCCCAAACGAGGCTCTACTTTTTCCGCACGGCGGAGCGGAGCTGGGCAAGCGTGGCGGCCCCTGTTACCTGCGCGGCGGCGAAATAGGCGACGAAGCCTACGCTGACGAGCACCGCCAACGCGGTAAACCGGACGAGCAGCCCCTTCGACTGATTGATCCATGGGTCGAGCGCGAGGGCAGCACCATGCAGCACGGCACCCATGACGAGGGCGGAGATCAGAATTCGGGGAAGAGCACGCATGAGACGGGCATCGCCGGCGAAGTGGCCCTGGGACTTGAGGCCGCGATAGAGAAGGAGCGCGTTCATCCATCCACCCAGCGTGGTGGCGACCGCGATGCCGAGGTGCGGCATCCAACCAAGCCGGCGAAAGAGAAAAAAGAGCCCGATGGACCCTAGGGTGTTTGCGGTGAGACTCCAGACGGCGAAACGCATCGGCGTCTTGGTGTCCTGGCGCGCAAAGAACGCGGGCGAGAAGACCTTGATCAAAACGAAAGCCGGCAGGCCCAGCGCAAAGATACGCAGTGCTTCCGCGGTGTTGGGGGTGTCCTCGGCTGTGAAGGCGCCTCGCTCGAAAAGGACGCGCACGATTTCGGTCGGCACGACGAACAGCGCCATGGCGGCGGGCAACGTCAGCAGCATCGCAAATTCGAGCGAGCGGTTCTGACTGTCCATGACGGCAGTGTGATTGCCGGCGCGGAGATGACGCGAGACGTCGGGCAGTAGAACAACGCCGATGGCGATGCCGACGATGGCAAGCGGGAGTTCGTAGAGGCGGTCGGCGTAGTAGAGATGCGAAACCGCGCCCGCTTGCATCGAAGCGATTACGGTTCCGATGGCGATATTTACTTGCGTGATGCCGCCGGCGATCACGCCGGGTATGCCGAGCGTGACCAGCTTTTTCATATCCGGCGACCAGCGCGGGCGGCCAAGTTTCAAGGTGAGACCCGCACGGCGCAGGCCCCACATCAGCAGGGCGAGTTGCAAGAAACCGGCGACGAAAACGCCCCAGGCCTGAATATATCCGGCCGCTGGTTCGGCATTGAAACCGAACCAGATGGCGATCAACATGCTGACGGCCAGAACGACGTTGAGAATGATGGAAACCGCAGCGCTCTCCACAAAGCGCCCAACCGTGTTCAGCACGCCCGACATCAGCGCCACCAGCGACATGCAGAGGAGATAGGGGAACGTTATCTGCGTCAGGCGCACGGCAAGGTCGAACTTTTCCGGGGTTTCCGCAAAGCCGGGGGCCAGCAGATACATGAGCCACGGCATGGCGAGCATGGCGGCGGCCGACAGCAGGATCAGAATGAATGTCAGCCCTGACATGGCTTCGGAGGCGAACGCGCGGGCCTTCGCCTCGCCGTCGCCTTCGTACTTGGAGGCAAAGAGGGGCACGAATGCCGAGTTGAAAGCCCCTTCTCCGAACAGGCGCCGAAAGAGATTTGGAAAGCGAAAGGCAACGTAGAACGCATCGGCGACGGGTCCGGTGCCGAGTACGGCGGCCGCGAGAATATCACGCACGAAACCCAGCACGCGGCTGACGAGCGTCAGACCACCGACGGTCGCGAACGAACGATAGAGCTTCATGGGTGCGCCACCGTTCTGGATTCGCCCGGCGGGGCTCCCACAAGTTCGGCCGTCAGGCGTTCGGAAATCGCTTTCTTGCGTGCCTCGCCGTCGATCTTCTTGCCGGTGAGATCGGTGACGTAGAACACGTCGACGGCTTTTTCGCCGAAGGTGGTGATGTGGGCGGACGCGATGTCGAGCGAGAGATCGGAGATGGCGCTGGTCAGGTCGTAGAGCAGTCCGGTGCGGTCACGGCCTGCGACTTCGATAACCGTGAACCGATCCGAAAGCTGGTTATTGATGATGACCTCGGGCGAGACAGTAAAAGCTTCGAGACGGTTGGCGCCGGGCGCGCGCTTTTCGAGCAGCGCTTTCAAGCGGCCTTCGCCGCGCAACAACCGGTCGATTGTCGTTTCGATGCGCTTCGCGCGGCGCATTTCGTCCTCGTCGTGCGCAAATTCGCGGGCGAGAAGGAACGTATCGAGGGCGAAGCCGTCGCGGGTGGTGGTGATGTGCGCGCCCAAAATGTTGGCGCCGTTGGCGGCGCAAGCGCCGGCGAAGAGAGCGAGCAAGCGCGGGTGATTTGGCGCGAATACCGTCAGCTCGGTGACGGCGGTGAATTCATCAGTGACGGCATCCGTGATGAGTTTACGGCCTTCGGCTTCGGCGCGGCGGACGAGCCGGGCGTGGGCCGCCTGCTTGGACGTTTCGGTGCGCAGCCAGTAGTCTGGGTAGTGCCGGTCGATGAAACGATCGACCTCGGCACGCGGCCAGTCGGCAAGTGCGGCGGCCAACTGTTCCTTGGCATCCTCAATACGGTGGCGGCGCTCGACCTGCGTGTGGCCGCCGGCGACCAATGGCTCGGTCTCGTAATAAAGGGTGCGGATCAGCTGGCCTTTCCAGCCGTTCCAGACGCCGGGGCCGACCGCGCGAATGTCGGCAACCGTGAGGAGCGTCAGGAGTTTCAGGCGCTCGGGGCTTTGGACGACCTTGGCGAAGTCTTGCGCGGTCTTGGGATCGGATAGGTCGCGGCTTTGGGCGATATTGCTCATCGTCAAATGTTGCTCGATCAGCCAGACGACAGTTTCGGTTTCCGCCGCCGACAGGCCAAGCCGCGGACACAGCCGGCGCGCGATCTGCCCGCCCAGGATCGAATGATCCTCAGGACGGCCCTTACCGATGTCGTGCAGGAAGGCGGCAACATACAACGCCCGCCGGCTCTGGATCGACTTGATGATCTGGGTCGACAGGGGCAACTCGTCGGCATTGCTGCCGTGCTCGATCCTGGCCAATTCACCGACGGTGCGAAGCAGGTGCTCATCAACCGTGTAGTGGTGGTACATATTGAACTGCATCATCGCCACCACGTGACCGAAATCAGGCAGAAAGCGGCCGAGAACGCCGGCTTCGTTCATGCGGCGAAGCGAGTTCTCAGGGTTGGTCTTGGCTGAGACGAGGCTCAGGAAAATGCGGTTGGCCTCGGGGTCGTTGCGCAGGCCGTCGTCGATCAGGCGCAACGATTGGCGGAGCAGGCGAATTGCGTCCGGGTGGAGATGTGCGTCTGTCAGTTCGGCCTGCGCAAAGAAACGGATCAGGTTGACGGGATCGCGCTTGAAAACGTCCGGATCACCGACGTTGAGGCGGTCATTTTCGATGCGGAAATTGGTTTGCTGGCGCACCTGACGGCGCATTTTCCAACCGGCAATCAGGCCCGGCAATCCGGGTGTGGTCTTGGCCTGCTGCATTTCGAGAGCGGCGCAAAGGATTGCGGTCAGATCGCCGACGCTTTTCGTCACCAGGAAGTAGTGTTTCATGAAACGCTCGACGGGGCGCTGGCCGGACTTTGTGCGGTAGCCAAGCCGTTCGGCCATGATCGGCTGCAGCTCGAACGTCAGGCGTTCTTCCGCACGGCCGGTCAGGAAGTGCAGATGGCAACGCACGCTCCACAAGAAATCCTCCGAGCGGCGGAAGGTCGAGTATTCCTCGGGCGTGAAGATTTTCTCTTCGATGGTCTCGGGCCCGACTTCCTTGCCGTACAGATATTTCGACAGCCAGTGCAGCGTGTGCAGGTCGCGCAGGCCGCCTTTGCCGTCCTTGACGTTGGGTTCGACTTTGTAGCGGCTTTCGCCGGCGCGGCGGTGGCGGTCGTCGCGCTCGGCCATCTTGCTGTCGATGAAGACGCGCGCGGTGCCGGCGAAAACTTCGCGGCGCAGTCGGTCGGTCAATTCGGCGAAGAGCTGGGCGTCGCCGTGGACGAGCCAGATATCGAGCAGCGCCGTGCGGATCGTCATGTCCTGCTGCGCCATCTTCAGGCACTGGTCGACCGTGCGCGTCGCATGGCCGACTTTGAAGCCCAGGTCCCAGAGAAGATAGAGCATGTACTCGGCGACGCTCTCGCCCCAGGGCGTCTGCTTGTAGGGCAGCAGAAACAGGATATCGATGTCGGAGCCGGGCGCGAGCAGGCCGCGGCCGTATCCGCCCGTGGCAACGATGGCCATACGCTCGGCGTCGGACGGGTTCGTCGCGCGATAGATGTGGGCGACGGTGTAGTCGAACAACAGCGATATGAGTTCGTCCTGGAACCGGGCGAGGCCGTGGGCGCACTTGCGGCCCTTGCCGTCGGCTTCGAGCTGCTCGCGGGCCTGCTGCCGGGCCGATTTGACCAAACTCTTGCACCGCTCGAGTACGGCAGTGCGCGCATCGGCTGGCGAACCGGCAGCGTTGAACATGCCCGTCAATTCGACCCGCATTTCCTTGGGATCGAAGTATGGCGCGGCGCGGAAGGTCGATGTGTCCATGCGGGGAGCGGTCATCCTGTCGGTCGCCCAGCGGTCCCGGCCACGAGGGCGAAGGTCTTGAGCGGGCGCAACTTAACTGCTTTGCATCGCGAGGGGGAGGCCGAGACATGCGGCGCGTTCCCCATCGTTGCGCCGCGGTGCCAGAAATCCGGGCCGTAACAGGGGGTGCACCGCGTGGAGCCGATCATTCTCCGGCCTGTCTCGGGCGGCGATCTGGACCGTATTCGGAGCTGGCTGCGCGCGCCGGAGATCGAGGCGTGGTGGGGTCCGGCCTCGGCGACGACGGCAGAGGTGCAGATCGCACTACAGTCTCAAACGGCGCTTTGCCGGATGATCGAAGCCGGCGGGGTGGCGGTCGGATACTGCCACGCCATCGACGCTAAGCTCTGGGGTGAGGATTTGCCGGACGACCTGGAACCTGGAACATGGGATCTCGACATCTTCATCGGAGAGGCCGCGCACCGGGGGCGGGGGATTGGCCAGAAGGCGCTGGAATTGCTGAAAAACGAGGTGTTTTCCTCGACGCTTGCAACGGCGGTTTGCGTGTTCGCCTCGATCCGCAACGAAGCGGCGGTCCGAGCCTATGAGAAGGCCGGGTTCCAATGGCAGCGCATCTGGAACGACAGCGCGGCGGGGCCGAGCTGGTTCATGGTGGCGCGGCGGCCCGGCTGAGGCCGGTCTTTACCGGCTTGAAACCGTTCAGCGGCTAGGGTTTTGGCGTCCTTGTATTTTCAACCGTGAACAGGTCATGGCGGGAGATTTCTCAGCCGATGGGCACCAACAGCGCCGTCAATTCGGACGGCGTGAGGTGTCGCGCTCGGCCATCGCCGTGCAGCCGGGTGCGGCCCCCGTCCAGTGCACCGTTGAAAATTTGTCCGAGGCCGGCGCGCTGGTGGTTTTTAGCGGCGCCGTGCCGACGCGCAATTTCCGCCTGACCATCGAAGATGCCGGTTTCGCGATGGTGTGCGAGATCCGGCATCAGAGTGCAGCCGGGGTGGGTGTGCGGTTTCTCAATCCGACCGATGGCGCGCGTCTCATGGCGCATCTCTTTCCCGGACCGGTGATGGACGGTGTCGCTGGAGGTGCATCGGTCGCTGTGCGGACGCGGCAGGATCCGGTTCCGGCACTCACGACCCGCGACTTGCGACAGCGGGTTCTGACATCGCTCGCGGAGCGCAGCGCGGAGTTGCCTTTGGCGCCGCCCGAGGGCGCGCCCAAGCGCCGGTCAATGAACTTTCTTGCCAGCCTTGCCTCGTTGGGACGGAGCAAACCGGTGGAAGCGCATCAGCGGGTCAGTGCACCTGCTATGCCGCATCCCACAACGGCCGCGACGCCAGTGGCGCCCCGATTGCCCGACGAACTCTTTCGCGGTTATCAGCCCAAGAGATCGCGCAGAAACGGGATCAAGGGCACATCAGCCGGCGGCATGGGATAATCCGCCAATTTCGAAGCCTTCACCCACTTCACGCGCTGGCCCTCGCGCGGCACGATCTCGCCGTCCCAGTTGCGGCAGAGGTAGAGCGGCATCATCAGGTGGAACGCATCATAGGTGTGGCTGGCGAAGGTGAAGGGAGCCAGGCATGTGAGGCAGACCTCGATGCTGAGTTCCTCTTTCAGCTCGCGCACAAGCGCCTCTTCGGGCGTTTCGCCTTCGGCCAGCTTGCCGCCCGGAAACTCCCACATGCCGGCCAGAGATTTCCCCTGCGGGCGCTCGGCGATCAGGACGCGATTGTCGCGATCGACGAGGGCAGCGGCAACGACGAACAGCATCGGGCGGCCTGCCGGAGGGGTAGGCGTGACGGACATCAGCGGCGCACCAGTTTCCAGGCCGCCTCGACGAGTGAAGACAGGCCACGGTTTTTCAGGTTCTGGCTGGCGGCAAGGCCATCGCGGTTTTCGAGAAGCGTGATGCGGAAATCGCGGCCGAAGAGTTGTTCGACGCGATCCGCCGGAACTGGAAACGGCGGGCCCTCCATCTGGGAGGGGTCGTAGTCGAGCGTTATCAGCAGGACCGGCACGCCGGAAGGCGTCAGGTCCGCCAGCTTCTCCGCGTAGGGCTGTTGCAACACGCGCGGCAGGGCGACGAGGGCGGCGCGGTCGAAGACGCCGCCGATGCGGCGCGTGACAGCGGGATCCAACTTTAGGTGATCACCACACAGGAGTTCATAGGGTCCGGCGCGACTGACGTTAAAGCCGTTTTCCGTGACCGAGGCGGGTGTGCGTGTGCGATCTGCGAAGAACTGGTCGATCGCGGTCTGCGCGAGTTCCGTTCCGATCACGCGGTGGCCATGTTCGGCCAGCCAGACCATGTCGTTGCTCTTGCCGCACAGCGGCACCAAGACCTCGGCGCCGCTCGCCACACCGAGAGCCGGCCAATGGCGGGCGAGGAAGTCATGCGCAGTGGCTTGGTGAAAGCCGATGTCGGCCTTCTGCCAGCGTTCGAGCCAGAAGTTATGGTCCATGGCGCGCGGCCTAGCTGCGATAATCGGCGTTGATCGACACGTAGTCATGCGTGAGGTCGCAGGTCCACACGGTGGCGGTGTCCTTGCCCACTCCCGCATCCACGCGGATCGTGATCTCGCCGTTCTTCATGTACTTGGCGACCGTCGCTTCGTCATATTCCTCCGCGCGCTCGCCGTCGCGCGCAACGCAGTGATCGCCAAACCAGATGGCGAGACGGTCGCGGTCGGCGGCTTCACCGGACTTGCCGACGGCCATGACAACGCGCCCCCAGTTCGGGTCTTCACCGGCGATCGCCGTCTTGAGGATTGGCGAGTTGGCACATGAGAGAGCGATTTTGCGGGCGGCAGAAACCGATTCGGCTCCCTCGACAATGAAGGTGACGAATTTCGAGATGCCTTCGCCGTCTTTGGCGACCTGAATGGCGAGATCGCGCATCAGATCGTGAAGGGCGTTCGAGAAATCCTTCAGCCGCTTCGACTTCGCCTTCGTCACCGGTTTCTGGCCGCGGGCGGCGGCAGCACCGGTCGCGAACAGGAGGCACGTGTCGGACGTCGACGTGTCGCCGTCGACCGTCATGGAGTTGAAGGTCGTCTTGACGTGTTCGTTCAAAAGATCCTGGAGCGCCCCGGCAGAGATGGCGGCGTCGGTGAAGATGAAACAGAGCATCGTCGCCATGTCGGGCGCGATCATGCCGGCACCCTTGCAGAAGCCGGAAATCGAAACGGGCGTTCCGCCGATGAGGGCGGTGCGGGTCGCCAGCTTGGCGTAGGTGTCCGTGGTCATGATCGCACGGGCCGCAGCCTCAAACCCGTCCGGGACCGCCGTCTGGGCGAGGTTGGCCAACAGATGGGTGAATTTCGCCGGATCGAGCGGCTCACCGATCACGCCGGTGGACGCGATGTAGACGTCCTTGTCCTTGCAGCCGGCGGCCTCGGCGGCCGCTTCTGCGGTCGCCTCCACGGCGGCACGGCCCTTCATGCCGGTGAAGGCATTGGCATTGCCGGAATTGACGACGAGGATCCGTGCCGTGCCGTGCTTCAAGCTTTTGCGGCACCACAGAACCGGGGCCGAGCAGGTTTTGGATTGCGTGAGAACGCCGGCAGCGGTCGTGCCTTCGTCCATGACGGCGACCATGAGGTCGGTTCGGTTCTGATAGCGGATGCCGGCTTGGGCGGTAGCGAAGCGCACGCCGTCGAGGGGCGCGACTTCGGGGAGAACTCCGGGCGCGAACGGCGAGGCTTTGGTGATTTTGGCCATGTGGCACCGAGCTGTTCAGGGAAAAGGGATGAGCGCTTAAAAGCAATCAGGCCGCCTGGATGCAAGCGGCCTGATCGCAAATCGTGAAAAAGTGCTGCAAAGACCGTTATTTTTTCTCGTCTGGAGCAGACTTGTTGTCTTCCGTGGCGGGTTTGGCATCGGCGGGCGGGGTCGTGGCGGACGCGGCCGCAGCGGCGTCCTCCATCTGTTTCTTCATGGTGGCTTGGGCCTCAGCCTGCTTCTTGGCATCTTCCTCGGCCATCTTTTTGATCTCGGGGTCGATGTAATCGATCTTTGCCTTGCCGCGCAGTTCGGTGGCGATGTTCTGCGCCTTGGACTGGACCATCGACCCGATCAGCCGATCCTTCACATCATCAAAGGTTGGCGGCGGCTTTTGGCGGCGGTCTTCGACCTTGATGACGTGCCAGCCGAACTGGCTTTGGACAGGCTTTGAGACCTCGCCCTTCTTCAAGCTGAACGCCGCTTCCTCGAACTGCGGAACCATCTGTCCTTTGCCGAAGAAGCCCAGCATCCCGCCTTGGGCTTTGGAGCCCGCATCGCCGGAATTTTCCTTCGCAAGCTGGGCGAAATCCTCGCCGGCTTCCACGCGGACGACGAGTTTCTTTGCCTCGTCCTCACTGGCGACCAGGATGTGGCGGGCCTGCACCTCGTCTTCAGGCGGCAACTGCTTGACCTTGTCTTCGTAGATGGCGCGGGCGGCCTGCTCGCCGATGGAGGCTTTCACCGTCTTCTCGAAGTAGGCGTCGCGCAAGGCGCGCTGGCGCCAGAACGCCATCCGCTTCTCGAAATCCGGGCCAGTGCCTAGTTTCTCGGCGTCGGCGGCTTCCGCATAGAGCTGGTTTTCGATCATGAACTCGACCAGCACGCGGCGGCGTGTCGTTTCAGGAAGGTTGCCCAGTTCGTTGCCGATTTCGGCTTCAGCGAGCTTCAAATCAGCCTCGGTGATCGAATGACCGTTCACCGTCGCGACGATCTTATCTTCCGCGCGCGCCGAGCCGGCCACGGCACCAAGAACGCAAACGCCCACGGCAACCGCATGAAAAACCTGAGAAACCTTCACGAGGACGCGTCCTTTTCGGCCTGTAACGCATAAGGACCACGACGGCAGTCCCGGGGCGGCCCTTGCCGCACCTTACGATTCAAGCGGCTTGCATAGCGCCGGGGCGGTTTCAATGCCAAGTTAAGTTTTGGAGATAAGCGCATTGCGAGCCCTGACGGGTGACCGCCGGGGACCCTTCGCGCGTTGACAATCAAGGGGGGCGATCCTTATGTCTCGCCCGTGAACCGGAGAGACGGGCACGCGCTGCCTCTCCCGCCCGAGCTGACCTAGCACGACGTATCGAATGAGATCGTCGGCCCTGCGCCCGGTGCGGGCGAAGTGCGCCGCGTGGCATCCTTTCCATTCCGCAGAGCGCCCGGCTCTTACTCTTGAGGATTTTGACCTCCATGCTGTCCATCACGTCGCTCGCCGCGAAGATTTTCGGCACGTCCAACGACCGCAAGGTCAAGGGTTACCGGGCCCGCGTGGAGGAGATCAACGCACTCGAGCCGGAGCTCGTGGCGCTCAGCGACGAAGAGCTCAGGGCGCGGACGGCGATGTTCCGCGAGCAATACAAAGACGGCGCGACGCTGGACGACCTGCTGGTGCCGGCATTCGCAACCGTGCGCGAGGCCGCCAAGCGTTCGCTCGGGCAGAGGCATTTCGACGTGCAGCTCATCGGCGGCATGGTTCTGCATGACGGCAACATTTCGGAGATGAAGACGGGCGAAGGCAAAACGCTCGTTGCAACCGCGCCGGTCTATCTCAATGCGATCGCCGGCGACGGCGTGCACGTCGTGACCGTCAACGACTATCTGGCGCGACGCGACGCGGAGTGGATGGGGCAGGTCTATCGTTTCCTCGGACTCGACGTCGGGGTGATCGTGCACGGGCTCGACGACGAAGAGCGCAAGGCGGCCTACGACGCCGACGTGACCTATGCCACGAACAACGAACTCGGCTTCGATTACCTGCGCGACAACATGAAGATGCGCAAGGACGACATGGTCCAGCGCGGTCACGCGTTTGCCATCGTGGACGAGGTCGACAGCATTCTGATCGACGAGGCGCGCACGCCGCTCATCATTTCCGGCCCGCTCGACGACAAAGCCGATCTCTATAACGCCGTCGATGCGCTCATGCCGAAGCTCGTGGCCGAAGATTTCGAACTGGACGAGAAGCAGCGCCAGGTATCGCTGACCGAGAGCGGCAACGAGCACATGGAAGTGCTGCTCAAGGAGGCGGGCCTCCTACGCGAGGGATCGCTCTACGACGTGGAGAACGTGACAATCGTTCATCACGTCAATCAGGCGCTGAAGGCGCACAAACTGTTCCAGCGCGACAAGGATTACATCGTCAAGGCCGGCGAAGTCGTCATCATCGACGAGTTCACGGGCCGCATGATGCCGGGCCGGCGCTACTCCGAGGGCCTGCATCAGGCGCTCGAGGCGAAGGAACACGTCGAGATTCAGCCGGAAAACCAGACACTGGCGTCGATCACGTTTCAGAACTATTTCCGGCTCTATGACAAGCTCGCGGGCATGACCGGCACGGCCTCGACGGAAGCGCAGGAGTTCGGCGATATTTACGGACTCGAGGTCCTTGAAATTCCGACCAACCTTCCGGTTTCCCGCGCCGATGAAGATGACGAAATCTACCGGACACAAAAGGAAAAATACGACGCCATTGTCGCGACGATCGCGGATGCGCACCGTAAGGATCAGCCCTGCCTCGTCGGCACGACATCGATCGAAAAGTCTGAGCAGCTCTCCGCACTCCTGAAGGACAAGAAGTACATCGCCGAACTCGGCCAGCGCTTGAAAGAGCAGGCTCAGCGCTTCACGAGCGCCAAGGAAAGCGAGATTAAGGCCTACTTCGAGGACATCGGATCTTATCTGACGGACACGGCCGCGCGGGTGAAGTCTGGCGACCCCATTCCACATCAGGTGCTCAATGCGCGCTTCCATGAGCAGGAGGCGTCAATCGTGGCGCAGGCGGGTGTTCCCGGCGCGGTGACCATCGCGACCAACATGGCAGGGCGCGGCACCGACATTCAGCTTGGCGGCAACGTGGATTACCGCGTCCGCGACTGGATCAAAGAACAGCGTGACGCCGGAGGTGAGCCGGATGACGCAGCCGTCGCCAAAAAACGCGAAGAGATCGTCGCCGATGTCGGCGAAAAGAAGCGGATCGCTCTTGAGGCAGGCGGGCTGTTCGTCATCGGTACTGAACGGCACGAAAGCCGCCGCATCGACAATCAGCTGCGTGGCCGGTCGGGACGCCAGGGCGACCCCGGCCGTTCAAAGTTCTATCTCGCGCTCGACGACGACCTGATGCGCATTTTCGGCTCTGACAAGATGGACAGTATTCTGCAGACGCTCGGTTTGCAGGAGGGCGAGGCTATCACCCATCCGTGGATGAACAAGTCGCTCGAAATGGCGCAGAAAAAGGTCGAGGCGCGCAACTTCGACATTCGCAAGCAGATCCTGAAATACGACGACGTGATGAACGATCAGCGCAAGGTCATCTTCGACCAGCGCATCGACATCATGGCGGAGGACGACGTCTCGGAGACGGTGAAGGAACTGCGCCATCAGGTCGTGCAGGACCTCGTTACCAAGTACATCCCGGAAAAGGCTTACGCAGAGCAGTGGAATACCAAGACCCTTAAAGAGGCCGTCGCCAGCATCTTCGATCTCGACCTGCCGATTACGGACTGGGCGGCGGAGGAGGGCATTGCCGATCAGGAGATCCAGGAACGACTGATCGAGGCCGTCGACAAGCGCTCGGTGGAAAAAGAGCAGGAGCTGGGAGCGGACCTTTACAGGCAGATCGAGAAGGAAGTGCTGCTGCGTACGCTCGACGGTTTGTGGCGGGAGCATATCGTATCGCTGGAGCATCTGCGGCAGGTCATCGGTTTCCGTGCCTACGGGCAGCGCGATCCGCTGAATGAATACAAGAGCGAAGCTTTCACGCTGTTTGAGTCGCTGCTGGCGCGCCTGCGCGAGGCGGTTACGGGGCAGTTGATGAACGTTGCCCTCGTTCCTGCCGATCAGCAGCCGATGCTGCAGCCGGTCGAATTGCCGCCGATGGAGGCGCATCACATCGACGCCACGACGGGCCGCGACGAGTTCGACGACATGCCAGATGAGCTACGCGAAGAGCTGCGGCTCGCCGACCGTGCCATCGCCGCGCGGGGCCGGGGCGTTGCCGGAGAGGCACCGAAGCGGATGCCGCTTCAGACCCGCAAGAGCGATGCAGGCTTCGATCCTTCGTCGCCGGCGACATGGGGGAAGGTGGCGCGGAACGCGGTCTGTCCCTGCGGTTCCGGCAAGAAATACAAGCAGTGCCACGGCAAACTGGATTGAGTTTGCAGGATCGATGATCAAAAAAGGCCGGGGCGTTGACCCCGGCTTTTTTATTCTGGCCACCTCCGCGCTGTCACTTGTCACCGTATTTGGCGGCGATGCGGTCGGAGAGGGCAAGAAGTACGCTCGACACAACGAACACGAGATGGATGACGACCAGCCAGAAGAGGGATTTTTCCATTTCCGGCGTGACCGTCTTTAGCGCCATGAACGATTTCAAGAGATGGATCGCGGAGATCGCCACGATCGACGACAGAAGCTTGAGCTTCAAGGCGCTGAAGTCGATCTTCCCCATCCACTCGGGCCAGTCCTTGTGGTCGTTGAGGTGAATTTTCGAGACGAAGTTTTCGTAGCCGGAAAAGATCACGATGATGAGGAGCGAGCCCATCAGAGCCAGATCGACGAGGGACAGAACTCCGAGGATCACATCGGATTCGGTTGCGGTGAATGCGTGCATGGCGAGATGGAAGAACTCCGCCATGAACTTGATGAGGACCACGACGATCGAGAGCGCCAAGCCGAGATAAAAAGGCGCCAACAGCCAGCGGCTGGCAAAAATCGTGTTTTCCAGAAGGCGCTCTATGCTGGAAATCGGCTCTGCGGAAGGTTCATTGTCAGCCATGTGGTACCCCGGTGTGTTCTGCTCAGGGTTCTATGGCACGCAGCGATTTCAAGTCGCAAGGATAAGGATCGTCGCGTCACCGCAGGCGGTTCGCCGTGTTGGCCTTGCGGCTGCGGGCGTCGGCTTGCCGCGTCGCCCTACCGCTCCTCAGTGCGACGAACTTCCGGCAACTTGGTCTCGCCACGTTGCACGGCGGCTTCCCCGCCCGCCGCGAGGCTGGCGTTTCCACCGGCAGCGGCGGCGGATTGAGGTTGGGGATCAACTCGAACATCTGCGGCGGCGCCTCGAGGCCCACGGATGCCAGGACCGGCGGTGCCAAGACTGCCTGTGGTGGCGGGGGCATTACCGGTACCGGCGGCGACTGGTTCGACTGATTGCTGCCGATCGGGACAAGCTGTGCGGACGGGTCCGAGGAGCGAAGGGCGGCGGCCGTCGCGCCGCACACCGCTAAAGGGCTTTCGACGCCCGCCTCCCGCGGGCTTGCATCTTCGATGTGGTAGCGATTCTCGCAGACGCTAACGCGCGGCGGCTGTCGCGTTCGCTCGAAACTGTCGTAGCCTTCCTTCAAGTTCTTCCAGAACCCGGCCCACTCGCTGCTGGCGTTTTTGGCGAGATTGGCTTCTGTCATCCGGAACGGAAGAACATGCGCGGGTATGTGGCGCTGGCCGCCACGCAAGGCCGCCGTAGCGAGGCCGTAAATCTCGCCAATGACGGGATTGGTCATCGCAAAACAGCCGACCGACGAGCAGCCGCCGTGCACCAGAATGTAGGAGCCGGAGCGGCCCATCGCCTTGTCGAACGCATTCGGGAAGCCGAGGTTCAACGAGCGCGGCCAACGCCCGACATGGTGCAGCTGGCGCGATGTGATCGTGTAGAACCCTTCAGGCGTCTGCTTGTCGCCCTCGCGTTGCTTCGGGCCCAGCGAGCCAGACCAGTGGCAGATCGGGTACGTCGCGAACAGTTCGTAGCGGCCGTCCTTCTCCATCCAGAGTTCGAGTTCGGATTCGGATTTGAAAATACGGATCAACAACGGAGCACCGCTGGCGAAGCCTTTTGCAGCCAGACGTTCCGCGGTCTTGGTGACGTCGGGGGTTCCCGGCAGCGGCAGGCGGCCTACGGCGGCCGCGCGCTGCCGCTCGACGCGATCGGGAGCGGCGTCCTTCAATTCGATGGATAGGGAACGGGCGTCGGTCACGTTTGTGACGGCGGCCAATGTCACGGCCAAAGCCGCGCGGGCGACATTTCGTGCCGAGATTTTTATGCGATCGAGATTGCGAGCGAAAGGCAACGGACTACTCACCAAACGTTGAACCCAGACCCGGCGGCACCCTAGACGGTCAAGGGTGCGTCTGGCAACCGCCAGAGACCGCCTGTCCCGTTGTCGTTTGCCGACGTTTCTCGCTTCGTTCCCGGCGCGCTTAAAATGCTGCTGCCGTGTTGCTGCCTGCGGCGCACTGCGCGGTCACGGGACCAGTGACATCGCGTGTGATAGCGCCTGATGTGAATGCGTAGCGCCTTTCACAAACGCTGACGGATGGCGGCAGCCGGTCCTTCTCGAAAAGATCATAACCCGCCTTAAGGTCCGTCCAGAATGGGGCCCAGCGCTCGCCCCGGTAAGGGTCTAGGTTTTCTTCCGACATGCGGAAGGGATAGACCTGGACCTGGAACCGCTTCTGATCCCCGTCGAGCGCGCGCGTGACGATCGCCCAGATCTCGTCGATGACGGCGTTGGTCATTGCGTAACAGCCAACTGAGCCGCAGCCGCCGTGCACCATGAGAAACGAGCCGGTGCGGCCTTGAGCCTTGTCGTAAGCGTTGGGAAAACCGAGATTGAACGAGCGGTGCCAACGGCTGTTCGGATTGAGTGATGTTTTGTCGACCGAGTAGAAGCCTTCCGGGGCCTGGTGGTCACCCGTCTGCAACTTTGGACCTAGGCGGCCAGACCATTTGCAGATCGGATAGGTCGCGAACAGCTCGTATCTGCCGTCCTTCAATATGAAGAGCTCAAGTTCGAACTCGCGCTTAAAGATGCGCATGAAGATCGGAGACCCGAGCGCCATGCCTTTCTCTTTCAGCCGTTCGTCGAAGCGCGCGAGGTCCGGTGTGCCAGGCATCGGTTGGCCGGTGGACGCGAGCCATACGCGGTAATGCCGCTGGAGTGAAATCACATAGCCGTCGCGGACCGGGGGAGGGACGAGCGCGGCGACGACTGCGAAAATCACAATCAGCGCAGTGATAATCACTCCGGTCAGCCGAGGCTTGCGGCGTTTCTTTGCGCTGATCGCATCGGCCATCGCGTCGCACCTCCCCGGTTTCACGATGATGTCTTAGACCGGAAAGATGGCGCGGATCAGGGCGCGTTCAACCCTAGGGAGGTCGGAACCTCCACGGGCTTTTTGGGCTGCGTCCTTCGCTTCACCGGGGCCTGCTCCGCCGTCAAATGCGAAGCGCCTGGCAGTGAGGCCGGGGGTTGGTTCTCAATTGATCCGGTGGTTGCTGCAGGCGGTGCCGCGACCGCCTTGGGCGCCGGCGCTTCGCCGTCCGACCAAGCGAGCGCAGTTTGTTCACGCGCCTTCTGGCCAGGGACAATGGTGCCTTGCTGCGCGGCAATCTGCTGGTCGAGCAAGTTGGGCACAAACGGCGTCAGTTCCTGTTTCAGGAAGCGTGGACAGCGACCCTCCGGATCGACGCGGCCCGTTGCCGGAAGTGCAACGCCGATGACGTATTTGCGTTCGCAGACTGCCACTGTGGGCGGCACGCGATATTCTTCAAAGTAATCGTACGCCGGCTTGATCATCGTCCAGAACGGATAGCTCTTGTGGTTCTTGAAGCGCACGAGCTTGTCGTCGGTCATACGGAAGGGGAAGGCGTGGACCGCGAAGGCGTTCTGGCCGTTCCTGAAGGCCTCTCGTGCGAGTGCGTAGATTTCTTCGGCAAGCGCGTCGGTCATGGCATAGCAGCCGGCCGATTTACACTTGCCGTGGATCATCAAATATTCGCCGGTGCGGTCGTGAGCGCGGTCGTAGGCGTTGGGAAAGCCGAGATTGAAGGCGACGTGGAAACTCGAGTCCGGTTTCATCTGCTTCGGGCCGACTGCGTAGAACCCTTCCGGCGCCTGCTTGTCGCCTTTTTTTATCTTGGGTCCGAGTTCACCCGACCAATTGCAAATGGGGTACGTCTTGAAGTGGTAGAAGCGGCCGTCTTCGCGCGCCTTCCAGACCTCGAGTTCGGATTCTTCCTTGAAGATGCGAACGTAGATCGGCGTGCCGGGCTGCATGCCCTTCTTGCCGATCAAGTCGAGAGTTTCCTTGGGAAGTGGCTGTTCGGCGGGGATCAATTCAGGCGCACTGCCGCAGCCCGCGAGCACAAGCATCGCCGCGGACATGAGACCGGCACCAAACGACCTTCTCGACCTCACATTCCCACCCTGTTCGCCACTCGCCGTGCCTCACATTCCGATGCCGGAGGCGAATCACCATCCATTTGGAAAGGTTACTACTTCCCTAACGGATTGCGCTGAAGACGGGGCCGAGCCTCTGCCTCAACGCTGCATTGGGCACCGGGAATACGGCACCCGTGAGGCGGCAAACACAGTGTTAACAATGGGTTGGGTCAATCGGTGGATTAGAGGGAGCGGCCGATTTCGAGAAAGCGGTCTTGTCGTTGCCGCCGTATGTCCGCTGGGCTTTTGCCGTCGAACTCGGCGAGCGCCTTGGCGATGGCGTCGCCGACGCGCTTCATCATCAGCGAACGGTCGCGATGGGCGCCGCCCACGGGTTCCTTGATGACCGTATCGATGACGCCCAAGGCTTCGAGGTCCTGCGCCGTGATTTTCATGCTGGTCGCGGCGTCGATGGCCTTGGAACTGTCGCGCCAGAGGATCGAGGCTGCCGCTTCCGGCGAAGCGACGGTGTAGATCGCGTGTTCGAGCATCAGGATGCGATTGGCGGTGGCGATGGCGACGGCACCGCCCGACCCGCCCTCGCCGATGATGACGGCGATCAGCGGGACACCGATGGCCAGGCAAGTATCGGTGGAGCGGGCAATGGCTTCCGCCTGACCGCGCTGCTCGGCATCAACGCCCGGATAGGCGCCGGCCGTGTCACACAGCGTGATAACGGGAAGTTCGAAACGCTCGGCCATTTCCATGAGCCGGACGGCCTTGCGATAGCCTTCGGGCTTGGCCATGCCGAAGTTGTGCCGAAGGCGGCTTTCGGTATCAGACCCCTTCTCGTGGCCGATGACCATGACCGAGCGGCCACGAAAGGTGCCGAGACCGCCGACAATGGCTTCGTCCTCGCCGAAGTAGCGGTCGCCGGCAAGCGCCGTAAAGTCATCGACGAGGCCGGCCACGTAATCGAGGCAGTGCGGGCGCTCGGGGTGGCGCGCGACTTCCGTCTTCTGCCAGGGAGTCAGCTTGGCATACGTCTCAGCAAGCGCCGCGTGTGCCTTCTGCTCCAGTTTCTTGATCTCGTCGGCGATGTTGACGGCCGTGTCGGACCCTTCGAGTGCGCGCAACTCCTGAACTTTGCGCTCGAGTTCGGCTATGGGCGTTTCGAACTTCAGGTAGGTCCGCACAATGCTTTGGGCCGGACGCTCGTTCGTCGATTCCACTTGGATGTGCCTCGCCAGTGAGGACCGGGATGCGTGACGCGGCACACGAGCCCGGACGTTGAAATTCGGGCGGACGATGCGCGCGGCGTCACACAACTGTCAAGGCTCGCGGAGGGCGCACCCACGCGATGCGCCTCGTTTCCCCAGGCAACGGATTTTACGTTTACCTTCAACGGGCGCGAGGTTCGCGGACCGGCAACATCAGGACGAAGCCGGCAACCAGAAAAATGGTGATGGCCGCCATGCCCAGCCGCTGGCTGCCGGTGGCGAGCGTGACGGTGGCGACAAGGAAAGGGGCCAGAAAGGCGGTCACTTTGCCGGAGAAGGCAAAGAGGCCGAAGTACTGCGTAATCTGATCCGGAGGGGCGAGCCGTGCCAAGAGCGAGCGGCTGGCGGCTTGGACGGGTGCGGCGACGAGGCCGACGAGAATGGCAAAGGCGAGGAACACCTGCTCGCCAATGGCCGAGAAGGGTGCGGAGCCCGCGACTTTCTCTGGAACGCCGATAGAAAAGAGAATGCTCGCCTTGTCGACCGAGAGGATACCGGCCGCACCGATCAGCAGAAGAACGAGCGAAACAAGAATGACCGTCTTGGCACCGGCCCGGTCGTCGAGGAAGCCGCCGATGACGGCGCCGATCATGCCGGTCACCGACAGGATGATGCCGAACAGGCCCAGCTCCAGCGCGCCCCAACCGAACACCGCGGTGCCGTAAATGCCGCCAAAGGCGAAGATGGCCGAGAGGCCGTCGGCATAGAGCATACGGGCCACGAGAAAGTAGAGCATGTCGCGGTTTTGCGGCAGTTGCTTCACGGTGTTCCAAAGTTGGCGCGCAGGCGAAGGACGGACTTCGCCGGCCAACAACGGCCTGGGCTTCACGTCGGGCACAAACAGGAAAAACGGGATCATGAAAAGCGCAAACCACACGGCGGCGATGGGCCCGACCAGGCGGTCGGCTTCGCGCGAGGAGGCATCAAGCGCGATGATGGGGTCGAGGCCAAAGAGCGTTTTGCCGGTGGCGGGATTTGAGACGATGAGGCCGGCCACGAGCGCGAGGCTCAAGAGCCCGCCCAGATAACCGACGCCCCAGCCGATGCCAGAAAGGCGGCCGAGCGCGGAGGCGGGCACGAGGCTCGGCATCATGGAGTTGGAAAAGACGGACGAAAATTCTGCGGCGGCGGTGGCGGCAATAAACGCGAACACCACGAGGGCAATCGTTTCTTTCGGTGCTCCGGGGACGGCGAGCCACAACGTTGCGAGCCCGGCGATCAGGACCACCGAGAACAGCGCGATCCAAGGTTTGCGGCGGCCACGGCCGTCGGCCAGCGCGCCGAGAAACGGACTGCCGATGGCGATCAGGACACTTGCTGCGGCGGCGCCATAACCCCAGATCGTCTGGCCAAGCGCGATATCACCGACGACGTGACTGGCGAAGTATGGTGCGAAAAGGAACGTCAGGATCAGCGTGTAATAGGGCTGAGCGGCGAAATCATAGAGCGTCCAAGACACGAGGGCGCGCATGGGTGCGCGTTCGGCTGAGCCGGTCGCTGCCGGGTCGATCATCGTTTGCGCTGCCGTCATCGCGTCCCCCCCCTGCGTGCTGGCGCCGTTCTGTATGCCGGAAACGGCTAATCGATGACGATGAGGTGATTGGGCAGTTCGTTCGGGTCCCGGGAGCCGGGTGGAAAATGTTCAGCCAACAATTCGCCGGAGCGTTCGACGGCGTGGACGAAGCCGTCGCCAGCGTGACCACGCGCGATATTGGAGGTGAGATCGTCGACGATCGACTGCCAAGTTCCCCGCGGCACCTTTGCATCGATGCCCGTGTCGGCGATGATTTCGGCGTATTTTTCCGCGACGGAAACATAGATCAGTACGCCGGTCCGGCCGGCTGTCGTGTGCAGGTTCTGGACGAGGAATTGTTCAATCGCGCGGCGATGCGCCCGTTCGCGCTTGATGCTCTGCGGGACGAGCGCGTACCGGACGCGGCGCGGCAGCGTGAGGAACAGGATCAAGAAAAAGACGCCAAGCTGGACGAGGTAGATCCACTGGACGGGCCACCAAGTGAAGTAGACCAGCGGCCAGGGAACGATGAGCGCAATGAGCGATGCCCATAGAAACGGTACGTGCAGATAGGTGGCGCTTTCGCCGCTCAAGACAGCGACGATCTCGCCGGACGTCTTCCGTTCGGCGGCTGTGATCGCTTCGCCGATCCGCTGCTGATCCTTGTCCGAGATGAAGGTCATGCCCGTGCGTTCCTTATCTCTTACCAACTGCCCGAGGCGCCGCCGCCGCTGAACGTACCGCCGCCGCCCGACCAGCCGCCGCCACCGCTACCGCCGCTCCAGCCGCCTGAGCCGCCGGGCAGGACGACGATGCCGCCGTCACGGCCACGCCGGCGCCGGCGTCCGCCTGGACCGGCGGTGTGGGGATACTGCTGAGCCTGCTTGTGCTGCTGATAGATCGAATAGATGACGATGGCGATCCAGATGCCAATGATGATCAGCGCGACCCAATCGACTTCGGGCGCCTGGTGCATGCCGCGGGCGCGCTGCTTGACAGCCTCGGCATCACCGAGAAGCACGTCCTTGATGTCGCGGACGCCGGCACGGATGCCGCCGGCGAAGTCGCCTCGGCGAAAACCGGGCAGGATCGCGTTCTCGATGATGATGCGGCTCATGGCGTCCGTCATGATCGGCTCGAGGCGCTTGCCGACCTCGATGCGGACCTTGCGCTCGTTCGGCGCGACGATGAGCAGGACGCCATTGTCCTTGCCGGCCTGGCCGATGCCCCAGTGGCGGCCGAGCTTGTAGCCAAAGTCTTCGATCGAGAAACCTTGCAGCGACTTCAGCGTGACGACGGCCAACTGGTCGGACGAGGTGCCTTCGAGAGATTGCAGCGTGGCGTTCAGTTCGGCTTCGTCCTGGGCCGTTAGAAGTCCGGCTTCGTCGACGATGCGTCCGGTGAGTGCTGGAAAGACAGGATCGGCAGCGCACACGGGCGCGATGCTGGTGATGAGCACCGTCAGGACGAGTGCCAGCGCTGTGTAAATCGCGCGCACCGCGCATACTCCATTGCGGTGAGGGTTGGCGTGAAGGACACGGCCTTGCCTAGACCAAGCGGCTGCCCCCTAACCCTCCCCCCGCTATCACGGGGAGAGGGTATCCGTTTCCCTTACTTCTTATCGGTGCCGAAATCGACCTTGGGCGTCGTCTGTTCTGCGGCCGGGATATCGAACGAGGCCATTTCCGTCTTGTCGGGATATACGAATGCGCGCCACCAGCGGCCGGGGATCGTGGTGATCTCGGTATTGTACTGCCGCACGGCCTGGATGTAGTCGCTGCGGGCGATGCGGATCTTGTTTTCGATGCCTTCGAGCTGGCTTTGCAGCGCGAGGAAGTTCTGGCCAGACTTGATGTCGGGATAGCGTTCAATGACCGCGAGGAGACGGCCGAGTGCGCCGCCCAACTGAGATTGGGCTTCCTGGAAATTCTTCATCGCATCCGGGTTGGTCAGGATATCGGGCGGCACCTGCACGCTGGTTGCCTTGGCGCGGGCTTCGACCACTTCGGTCAGGACGGTCCGTTCCTGCTCGGCAAAGCCCTTCACGGTCTCGACGAGATTTGGAATGAGATCGGTGCGGCTTTTATAATTGTTCAACACTTCGGACCACGCGGCCTTCGCGTTCTGCTCGTAGGTCGGGATGTTGTTCACACCGCAGCCGGCAAGCGGCAGCGTGACAGCGAGGACACAAGCGACGAACAGCGACCGGCTGGACCGGGCGAACGACAGGGCGGACATGGCCAAGGGCCTCCACAATAATTGACGCCCCTTCGTCTTAGCGGCGGCAAGCGGGAAGGCAAGAGCCATGCAAGGCATTCACCATTTCAGACAACGGCGGGCGCTGCCTTTACCCTGATTGTTCCCGGCCCTTCGACGCGCTCACCGCCTCCGATAGGGTTTGCCGAATGCGCCTCAATGAGGAGTTGTGCCGATGCAGGCGGGTGAGATGAAAAGAGCCGTGGCGGCCATGGCGGTGCTTGCCGGCGCGAGCGGCTCGGCGATGGCCGGCGGATACGGATGCCGGGGCGATGCGGCCGTCTGCTACGAGCGGGCGCGCCTCCCCGCCGTTTACGAGACAATCGAGCGCCCCGTCGTCCTGCGGCCCGCGACTGAGAGGATCGTCCACGTTCCGGCGCTGACCGGTACGCGGCTAGAACGCGACGTGCTGGAACCGGGTCGCGTCCATGCGGTGCCCGCGCCAGCGCTCTACGGCACCATCATGCGCCGCGAACTCATCGAGCCGGGCACGGCAACGTATGTAAGAACGCCACCTGTCGTTGAGACGATACACGAATCCGTCATCGTCCGCCCCGGCCGGCAACGGTGGGTTTACAAGCGCGACCGGCATGGGCGCGAGATCAAGTGCCTGGAGCGATCCGCACCGGTGACTCGGACGGTTGCACGGCAGGTCGTGGTGCATCCGGGCGAGCGCTTTCCGGTTTTTACGCCGCCGGTTTACGCGCACGTTCCGCGCACGGTGATTGTCCGTCCCGCGGGCAGCTATCGAACCTATGTGCCGCCCGTCATACGGCTGGTGGCGCGCCCGGTGATGCTGCGTCCCGCATACGAGCGCGTCGTCGTCGATCCGCCGGTCTACGGCGTCGCGCGACGGACGGTGAAAGTACGCCCTGCCGGAATGGCGTGGCGGCGCGTTCCCTAGGGTCGCAATTGCCGGCAAAAGACGGCCTCCCCAGGGCCTGCCTCTGAGGGCGTGACCCCAGGTCTGCCACAATCGCCCGGCACTGGTGTCGACGGGGCGCGGCTGTCCTGGCATACGGTGCCGGGGCGATGACGAGTGGGGTTCTCGCGCGATGCCGCGCAATACCATTGCGGTTATGAACACGAAGGGCGGGGTCGGCAAATCGACGCTGGTGCTGGCGCTCGCCGAAACGCTGTCTTGCTATCACGGCAAGAACGTTCTGGTGATCGACAGCGACGCGCAGGCAAGCGTGTCCAGCATGCTGACTTCGGTCGCCAATCTCCACCGGTTGCAATCGGACGGTCTGACGCTGGTGGATCACCTCGTCGGGCGAGTGCTGCAGGGCGGAACGCCGGACTGGTCGCGCGTCATCATTCGCGACGTCGGGGACGTGGACGATGCGCGGACGGTGTTTCTCATCCCCAGCGACATGCAGCTCACGCTGTTCGAGCGCGAGGTGTCGAAGGAGCAGCTGCACGCCCGGCTCAGGGCGGCGATCGCGCAGTTGCTGCTCGAAGTCCGCAGTGTGTTCGACGTTGTCCTGATCGATTGCCCGCCGGGCTTGTCCGTTTTGACGGAAAGCTGGCTGCGCGAATCCGATTTTCATGTCTCGCCGACGAAGGCCGATTATGTGTCGGTCTGCGGTCTCGACGTGTTCCGGCGCTTCAAGTCGCTGAACCCAGAGATGGGCTTTGCGGAGAATCTCGGCGTCATCATCAATATGTTCGATCAGACATCGGCCACGGAGGCGGAGTATCATCAGTGGCTGGCGGAGAACCCCGAGAATAATTGCTTCACCGGCGTTGTGCCGCGCGCGCAGTCGCTGCAGGACGCGGCGCGGTTCCGGACGCAGGACCGGTCGTACTTCGCCAAATACCCAGGCCATGTCGGCGCGGCCGTCCGGGCGCTGACGGACGAACTCCTGCAGAGGATGGCGGCCGGGCAGTCGGCGGCGAGCGCGGCATAGTGCCGAACTGCGCGCGACGGTGTGGGAAATTTTTCGAATGGAGCGGGCGAAGGGGATCGAACCCTCGACCCTCACGTTGGCAACGTGATGCTCTACCGCTGAGCTACACCCGCATACCATTCAAAGGGCGCCGCTTGGGCGCCTGCCGGACAACCGCTTCTACCGGAGTATGGTTCAAAACTGGTTACCGGAGGCAGGCGGATAACAGGCCGCCTGGATGGCGTCAACTGGAAACGCCGGGTGAAAGCTGAGCTTGCCGCGTGCAGGCCTACGTCCTAACTCCAGAGGCGGACTATCTTCTTTGCGACCGCACCGGGCTTCATTTGTGTGATCAATTCGACCCGCCAGCGCCTCCTGGAACGCCTCATGGAACTCGGCATCGACGTCCGGACCGTCGATCATCCGGCCGTGTTCACGGTGGAGGAAAGCGTAGAGTTGTATGAGAAGATACCCGGCGGGCACACGAAAAACCTGTTTCTGAAGGACGCCAAGGGAAAGCTGTTCCTGATCGTCGCCCACCATGGCACGCGGGTCGACCTCAAGCGGCTGGCGCCGGTGATCGGATCGGCTCGCCTGAGCTTCGCAACGGCGGAATTTCTGGCGGATGTCCTCGGCGTAAAGCCGGGCTCGGTCACGGCATTTGCGGTTATGAACGATACTTCGAACAGGGTTACGGTGGTGGTCGATCAAAACCTCATGGCGTATGAGACCATCAACTTGCACCCGCTGGAGAATACGGCGACGACGAGCATTGCGCGAGACGACCTTTTGCGGTTCATTCGCGCCTCGGGACATACCCCCTTGATCGCTGGGCTCACACTCGAATGAGCGCCTGGCGAACCTTATATAAGAGCCAACGATCGGCAGCCGGGGCTGAGCGGCCGGACATGCCCGGCCGATATTCGAGGAGTTACGCACGACATGGAACTGGGTACGGCGGCACCTCAGGCGGCGGACATCGTCAAAGACACGACCACCGCGAACTTCATGAAGGACGTGATCGAAGCGTCGCGAACATCGCTGGTGCTCGTCGATTTCTGGGCCAGCTGGTGCGCACCGTGCAAGCAGCTTGCGCCGCTTCTGGAGAAGGTCGTGAAGAGCTACGGCGGCAAGGTGCGGCTGGTGAAGCTCGATACCGATGCGCACCCCTCCATCGCCGCCCAGTTGCGCGTTCAGTCACTGCCGACGGTCTATGCTTTTCGCGACGGGCGGCCGCTCGACGGTTTCGTCGGCGTGCAGACGGAAAGCATGTTGCGCCAGTTCATTGACCGGCTCAGCGGCGATCTTGCAGAGGCCGATACTGGACCCGGCCTGCAGGACATTTTGGCCGCGGCGCAGGAGGCCTTTGATGCCGGCGATGTGCAGGGCGCCGCGGAAGCGTTTTCCGCCGTCCTGCAGGAGGACCAGGCGAACATCGATGCGCTGGCGGGCCTTGCAAGATGCTACTTGAAAACCGGGGACATCGAGCGGGCCAAGCAGATGCTGGCCCTCGTGCCGCCGGACAAAGAAGCCGCAGCGCCGGTGCAAGCGGTGAAGGCTGCGATCGAATTGTCGTCCAAGGCGGCGGGTTCGGATCAGACGGCGGCGCTGGAAGCCCGGATCACCGGTAATCCGGCGGACCACCAGGCGCGTTATGACTTGGCCGTGGTGCTGGCGGCATCGGGCAAAAAGAGCGAGGCCCTGGAGCATCTGCTTACCCTCGTGCGGCGCGATCGAAATTGGAACGACGAAGCGGCCCGAAAACAGCTCGTGCAATTGTTCGAGGTGTGGGGTCCGAAGGACGAGCACACCGTCGAGGGCCGCAAGCGATTGTCGTCAATCCTGTTCTCTTGAGGGGAGACGGCCAGAAAGGATACCCATTGAGCTGGACGGACCAGTACCGGCGAACGCAGGATTTGCCGCCAAGGCTGCCGGTATTTCCATTGCGCGGAGCCATCCTACTGCCGCGGGCGACACTGCCGCTCAACATTTTCGAGCCGCGCTATCTTGCGATGCTGCACGATGTGCTCGCCGGATCGCGGCTGATCGGGATCATCCAGCCTGCGCGACCGGCCAGCGGCGCGCCACAGACCGAAAGCCCTCAAGGCAAAGCGGCGGCGTTGCGCACGGTGGGCTGCGCGGGCCGCGTTTCGAGCTATCAGGAAATCGACGACGGGCGGCTCGGCATTACACTATCTGGTGTTTGCCGTTTCGAAATCGTCGGAGAGGCCGCGACATCGACGGCGTACCGGATCGCCAGCGTTTCCTATGACCGGTTCGCGTCTGATCTGACGCACGGATTGGGCGAAAGCGACGTCGACAGGGTGCAACTGCTGCGGGTTCTGAAATCCTATCTGGAACAGAACCGCCTGGAAGCCGATTGGACCGCAATCGAGAAGGCTTCCAGCGAGAACCTCGTGAATGCGTTGTCGATCATGGCGCCTTACGGCGTGGAAGAAAAGCAGGCGCTGCTCGAAGCCCGCGATTTGAAGACGCGGGCTGAGGTGCTTGTTGCGTTAGCCGAGATGGAAATCGCGGCAAGCGGCGGCTCAGGCGGCACGATCCAATGACCGGAACCGAACCCGAACCGGCCGCGCCACAAGGTCCCAGGCTCGATCCACGGTTGCTCGAAATTCTGGTCTGTCCGCTCACCAAATGCACGCTCGTCTACGACGACAAGAAGCAGGAGCTGTTGAGCCGCAAGGCTGCGCTTGCGTATCCGATCCGCAATGGCGTGCCGCTGATGACTGCCGACGCGGCCCGGCCACTCACCGACGTTGAGATCGCCCGGCTTTAAGCATGTCGCGACAGAATCTTGGAAGGGAAACCGGCATGACGCGAATTAACCGTACTGCTTCAGATTTTGTTAAATTGAGCGCCGCTTAGGTCTGCACACACGCGCCGCTCCACGCTCGCGCGTGGGGAAGGTGCAGTTGAGTGGACGAAGCCGAGCAGTATAAGGAACGGACCAATAGCAAGCGCTCCGCTTCCGGCCTGCGGTCTCTTTGGGCAACGGCTCGAGCGTTATTGCGTAGCCTTGCGATGCGCGCGCGCGGCGGACACGGTGCCGTGCCGTTCCGCGACTTACCGCGGCCCGACGACGTCGAGCGGCTCTACGACATCCAATGGCAGATCTCGGATAGCGCACGGCGGTACCGGGACCTCCTGGACGCACAGGCCGGGCTGATCGTTCATCGTGACAGTGAGGGCCGCATTGTATTTGCCAATCGCGCCTATCTGACCGCGTTCGGTTTTTCCGAGTGCGAACTGACTGGGCGGCGGCATGACCCGCACGTACTTTCGACCGAACCCGGTCCTGCCGCACGGGTGATCGAGGAAACCGAAACCGTCAATGGGCCGCGCTGGATCGAATGGGAGGAGACCGTCTGCGGCGTGACACCGGACGGGCTCACGGAAATGCAGCAAACGGGTCGCGATGTAACAGACGAACGCCGCGCGGCTGAAGACCTGCGGCGCGCCAGGGACGCGGCACTGGAAGGCAGCCGCGCCAAATCGCGGTTTCTGGCAACGATGAGCCATGAGATCCGCACGCCGATGAACGGCATACTCGGCATGACCGGATTGCTTCTTGACGGGCCACTGACAGGCGAACAAAGGACATACGCCGCGACGATTGCTCAATCCGGGCGGGCCTTGATGTCGCTCATCGATGAGATTTTGGATTTTTCCCGCATTGAGGCGGGCAAGCTCATCCTTTCGGAGGCGCCGTTCGCGATCACGGACACGGTTGCGGCCTGTGTCGCCCTGCTTCAGCCAAAGGCGGCCGACAAGGGGTTTGAAATCGCGTGGCGCATGGACGGCGAGGCGCCGCCGCTGCTCTGCGGGGACGAAGCCCGCGTGCGTCAAATCCTCCTCAATCTGATGTCCAACGCGGTGAAATTCACCGATGCCGGCGCGGTGCGCATCACCATTTCAGCGCGCGAGGCCGGCGCGAACAAGACACGGGTCCGCCTCGCCGTCGAGGACACGGGGATCGGGCTCAGCGCCGGCGAATGCGAGGCGATTTTCGCCGAGTTCGAACAGGCTGATGCGGCGGTTCGACGGCAGGATGGCGGCTCGGGCCTGGGACTTGCCATTGCGCGCCGGATCGCCCGGGCGATGCAAGGCGATGTCGCTGTGACTTCCGTGCCGGGGCGCGGATCGACCTTCACCGCAGAGTTCCTGCTCGACGCGGCAAATGTTAACGCGACGGCACCGCGATCGACCGTTGACCATGCGGCCCCGGTTACCCGTGCGGCGATCGCGGCAACGCGTAATTCCGACAGGCCAAGCCGCGTGCTCCTGGCTGAAGACAACGCCGTCAACGCACTGCTCGCCACGCGGCTCTTGGAGAAGGACGGGTGCCAGGTCGTGCGCGTGCCGACCGGCGACGAGGCAGTCGCGGCGGTTGCGCGGTCGCTGGCTGGAAAGGAACCGCGTTTCGATCTGGTGTTGATGGACATCTACATGCCGCGGCTGGACGGGATCGAAGCGACGCGCGCCATCCGCAGGTTGCTGGCCACGTCAGACGCGGCGGGGCATCGCCACTTGCCGATCGTCGCGGTCACGGCCAACGCCTTCGCGGAGGACCGCCAGCGCTACCTTGCCGCCGGACTGGATGATTATTTGTCGAAGCCGTTCGACGGGGAGGCCCTGAGGGCTCTTCTTGCACGCTGGCTCGGTGCGAAATGCCAGCACTCTCCGGCCGCTTGACGGGCGGTCGCACCCCTGTTGCATGTCGCAAAAACGTCTCGGAATCGTGTCATATGCCCCCATAGCGGTCATTCTGGCCGCATAAGATTCGCACCGCGCCTAGCGGTGCCGGAGTGACTGCCGATGAAGCACGGCCAAGGTCTGACGGGACGCCTGAGGCGCATCGCGAAATCGAGCGCCCCGCCGTCCGGCCTGCTGGCTAAGCGCGCCCTCGATGTCCGCGCGTTGAAGGATAAGGCGCAGGCGAAGGCGCTGTCGTTCGTCCGGGCGCCGCAGCCGAAGGTGTACGGCCGCATCGGGGACCTTGAAGTCCGTCTTGCGGCAACTCGCGCGGATATTCTGCAAGCTCAGCGGCTGCGCTACGAAGTCTTCTACGAAGAGATGTCGGCACGCCCCAATCCCGTGGCAGCCATGCGGCGGCTCGATCAGGACGCTTACGATGCTGTTTGCGACCATCTGCTGGTCGTCGATACGTCGCCCGAACCTCACGGAGTCGAGCGATGGCCGCACCGGCGCCGGCCGCGGGTCGTCGGCACTTACCGCGTTTTGCGGCAGGACATTGCCGACCGCGCGCTCGGTTTTTACACCCAGGGTGAATACGATATCGCACCGCTATTGCGTGCGAAGTCGCCGAACTACCGCTTCATGGAGCTTGGGCGCTCGTGCGTGTTGAAGCCCTACAGGTCGAAACGATCCGTCGAATTGCTCTGGCATGGGCTGTGGACGTACATCAGAGAACACAAAGTCGATGTGATGATCGGCTGCGCGAGCTTCGAGGGGGTCAATCCGCCCGATCACGCGATGGCGCTCTCTTATTTGCATCACTATGCCAAAGCCCCCGACGAATGGCATTGTGCGGCACATTCGGGGCTGCACCAGCGCATGGATCTCGTGCCGAAAGACAAGATCGACCTCAAGCAGGCTCTCAAAGCCATGCCGCCGCTGATCAAGGGGTATCTTCGCCTTGGGGCCTTCGTGGGCGACGGCGCGGTGATCGACCGGCAGTTCGGGACGACAGATGTTCTCGTCATCCTGCCGGTGGAAAAGATCGACCCGCGCTACTTTGAACATTTCGGAGCGCCGGACGAGATCAAAAGCCGGGTTGCGACCCCGGCGTGATCGGCATTGCTGGTCCAGGCTAGGCCGACTATCTTGCCCGCGATGCCGTCCAACCCATCGCGAGAGCCATGACACAGCCCTCCCCCGCCGCTTTGCCTTTGCTCGTTTCATTCGGCGCACCCATGCCCGAAGGTGAAACGTATAGCCCGCCTGCCGACCGGCTGCTTGCCGGCAATCCGGTCCAGACGGCGTGGAATCTTTTCACTAGTCCGGACGGACGTTTCCATTCCGGCATCTGGGAATCAAAGCCCGGAAAGTGGCGCTGCGTCTTCACGGAAAGCGAATTCTGCCAGATTCTTTCCGGCGTACTCGTCGTGACCGGTGACGATGGGCAGACGGCGACCTACAGGGCCGGCGATGCGTTTGTCTCGCCAGCAGGGTTCGCCGGAACGTGGGAGGTCGTCGAGACCGTTCGTAAGCACTACGCGTTCTACGAATAAGGATACCGACTAAAGATGAAAGCCGTCATCGCCCGTAAGCCTTCCCGCCTCGACACACTGGAGGTGATCGATCTGCCCGATCCCGGCACCCCTGGGCCTGGTCAAATACGGGTGCGCCTCCACGCCAACTCGCTCAACTACCACGATTACGCCGTCGCCAATGGCGCGCTGCCCACTGAGGACCGGCGCATCCTGATGTCGGATGGAGCGGGCGTCGTGGAAGCCGCCGGCGCAGAAGTGACGGAGTTTGCCGTTGGCGATCACGTAGTGTCCGTGTTTTTTCCGTACTGGCGGGACGGCGTTCCTCCGCATGGAAATTTCAGCCACGTTCCGGGCGACGGGATCGACGGCTATGCGCGCGAAGTGGTGGTGACGCCCGCGCATTGGTTCACCCATGCACCAAAGGCCTGGTCGCACGCGGAGGCGGCGACACTGCCTTGCGCTGCTCTGACGGCTTGGCGCGCGCTGGTCGTCGAAGGCCAATTGAAGGCAGGCGACAGCGTGCTGATTCTGGGGACCGGCGGTGTCGCCGTGTTTGCGCTCCAGTTTGCGAAGTTGTTCGGCGCAACGGCCATCATAACTTCGTCGTCGGACGCCAAGCTTGAACGGGCACGGGCGCTCGGAGCAGACCATACGATCAACTACAGGTCCGAGCCGAAGTGGGGTCAGGCCGTTCTCGATTTGACGGGCGGGCGCGGCGTGGACCACGTTCTGGAGATCGGCGGCCCCGGCACCTTGCCGCAATCGATCACGGCGGCGCGCGTCGGTGGGCATGTCTCGCTGATCGGAATCCTGACAGGTCTGGCCGGCAATGTTCCAACCATCCTGATGATGGTCAAACAGATCAAACTTCAGGGCATCATTGTCGGTAACCGCCGGCATCAGCAGGAGATGGTCCGGGCGTTCAACGCCAATCCTGCGGTGCGCCCCGTCATCGACCGCACGTTTCCACTGACAGGCCTTGCGGACGCGTTCCGCCATGAGGAAGGCGCGACGCACTTCGGCAAGATTTGCGTCGAGATGTAGTGTTTGGAATTGCGGTTCCAGCAACGAGGCCTGATTGCCGATGGATGCGCCAGCTTTCACTGCGTCCCAGCACCGCCAAACGGACGACGGCGCGGCGGTTGCGCATTTTCGCGAGATTCTGCTTTGGCCCGTTCAACTCATGCCGCCGGGCGAGCCAGGGTCGGCGCGCAGCCATGCGGAACGGGTGGCCGGTCTGGACGGCGGCAATATTTGGAATGAAGTCGTCGATGAATTCACCGGCAATCCGGCCGAGTTCCAAGAGCGGCACTACAATGAGTTCGTGACGTTCCTGCCGCCGGTGCAGCGCTTTCTCTATGGATCAGGCCGCAACGCGCGCAGCGGCGAAGGGCGCAGTCCGATGCGCGTGCTGCGCCGGCACGATATCGCGGCTTTCCGCGTCAAACTTCTCGGCGAAGAAAAGCCGATTACGCTCAACGTCGTGCACGTCGACCTCTACTTCTTCTACGATATCGACGTTGCTATCCTCGCCGTCGAACTGTTCGCGACAGATCTTCCGCTGAAAACCGTGCAGAATTTGATGTTTCAGCTGGGGCGCGCTTATCCGGCGTTCTGGCATACGGACGGCAAGGCCGGACACTGCCCAGAAAAGGTGGAGCTTCTGTCACCCGGCGGCGACGTTCTGGCAGTTTCGGATTACCAAGACCGCGAGGCATTTCTCGCGTTCGCCTGTCAGAACCGTTCGCCGCGAACGGCGGCACACTGGGATTTCATATTAAAGCCACTTGTGCTGCATCATTCCGACCAGTCTGGACCACTGCGCTACCGGCAACTGGAATATTACCGCATGCCGCAGATGGCCTTTCTGGCCATGGATGGCAGCCACACGCTGACCCGCGCGGACTACATTCGCCTCGCGCTTTCGACGGGGGCGGGGGACAGCGACAGGTTGCCGTTTTCCGACAGCGAACTGGCGAAGTTCGAGAACAAGTTCTGCTACGACCGCTATTTCCGGCAGAGTTGTCCGATAGAATGGCCAGAGAGCCGCTACATGACGTGCGGTCACACGCTTGTCGTGACAGGCTCGGCGGATGACGATTTCTTCGTCAATCTCGACCATGGCTGCCTCAACAGCTTCCGGCACGAAAACTTTCTGCTGTTCCTCATTGCACACTTCCACAAGGCGTCGCTTTTGATGTTTTCCGACCGGCTGGCGAAGGCCGTCAGTCGGCTCAACACGGCCGAAACAGCCGCTGTGCGTTCATTCCGCGTCGAAACCCGGCAAGCGTTGGAAACGTTTTTGCGGTTCACGCACCGGTATTGGTTCCACGTGATCAGCAATCAGGTGCACGTCCACGACCTCTTCGCGCTTTGCCGCAAGCATCTGGAAGTCGATCGCCTCTATGACGACGTGCGCGAGGAACTCAAGGAAATGAGCGAATTCCTTGAGAACGAGGCCATGCGGCGGCAGAACGAGACGATGACGCGGCTGACCGTCGTCACGACGTTCGGACTCATCGCCACCATCGCAACCGGGTTCCTGGGGATGAACCTGTTCGATTGGACCGCGGAAAGCTCACACTGGCGAGCAGCCATTTTCGTTGCAGTTCTGACAGCCGTCGCCGCGCTGACAGCGATCACCGTCGCACGATCCCGCCGCCTTGCCGATCTGATGGAACGCATGTCGGACGACCGCAGAACCTGGGAAGCGAATAAACTCAAGAACTGAGATCGTAGGCGGCCAACGCGGCCATGTTGACGATGTCGGCATCTTTGGCGCCGAGCGTGCAGATCTGGACCGAGTGTTCGAGGCCAACCAGAAGAGGTCCGATCACGGTGGCGCCGCCCAATTCCTTCAACATTTTGGTCGAGATCGAAGCGGCGTGGAAGGCCGGCATGACGAGCACGTTCGCAGTATCGGTGAGACGGCAGAACGGATAGAGCTTCATCAGATCGGTGTTCAAAGCGACGTCGGCAGCCATGTCGCCATCGTATTCAAAGTCTACCTGGCGCTCGTCGAGAATGTGGACCGCCTGGCGCACCACGTCCGAGCGCTCGCCGCGCGGTTGGCCGAATGTCGAGTAGGCGAGCATGGCGACGCGCGGTTCGAGACCGAAATTGCGCGCGGCCTTGGCGGCTTCGACGGCGATGTTGGCAAGTTGGTCGGGCGTCGGCATGTCGTGCACGCTTGTGTCGGCAATCAACACCGCGCGACCGCGGCACAAGGCGAGCGAGACGCCGATAATGTTGCGGCCTGGCTCGGCGTCCATTACGCGGCGGACATCCTGAAATACGCTCGTCCAGTTGCGCGTGACGCCGGAGACCATCGCACTGGCGTGGCCATGAACAACCATGAGCGCTGCAAAGACGTTGCGCTCGTTGCGAACGATGCGCTCGCAATCGCGCTTCAAGTGGCCGCGGCGTTGCAGGCGCTGATAGAGGAATTCGGCAAACTCTTCCGCGTGGGATGAGAAATTGGTGTCGATGATATCGAACTCGGGGCGCAGTGGAATGCCAAGTTCCTGAAAGCGCTTCCTGATGATGTCCTTGGTGCCGACCAGAATTGGCGCGCCAAAGCCTTGCGCAAAATAGGTGTTGGCGGCGCGAATCACGGCGGGATCTTCGCCTTCCGCGAATATCACCCGCTTGGGGTTCTGGCGGACGCTGTCGAACGTGGCCTGCAGCCAACCGGTCACTGGATCGAGGCGACCCTTCAGACGGGCGACGTATGCTTCCATATCGACGATGGGGCGGCGGGCCACGCCGCTTTCCATCGCGGCTCTGGCAACTGCGGGGGGCACATGACTGATGAGGCGGGGATCGAACGGCGCGGGGATGATGTATTCCGGGCCGAACGTTGGGCGGCGGCCGTGGAAGGCGGCGGCGACCTGATCGGGGACTTCCTGGCGGGCAAGTTCGGCAAGCGCTTTTGTTGCCGCGATCTTCATCGCGTCGTTGATGGTTTTGGCCTGCACATCCAGGGCGCCCCGAAAGATGAAGGGGAAGCCCAGAACATTGTTGACCTGGTTGGGGTAGTCGGAGCGGCCCGTCGCCATGATCGCATCGGAACGCACGGCGGCAACCTCTTCCGGCGTGATTTCCGGATCGGGATTGGCCATGGCAAAGATGATCGGATTGGCAGCCATGGAGCGGACCATGTCGGGCGTCACCGCGCCTTTGGCGGAAAGACCGAAGAAGGCATCGGCGCCATCCAGGGCTTGGGCAAGCGTGCGGGCGGTCGTCTTGGCCGCATAAGCCGACTTCCACTGATTCATGCCATCCTTACGGCCTTGGTAGATGACGCCCTTGGTGTCGCAGAAGATGACGTTCCTGCGCGGCATGCCGAGCGCGCCCAAGAGTTCGAGGCATGCGATCCCTGCGGCTCCAGCGCCGTTCACGACGAGCCTGAAGTTCTCGATGGAGCGGCCGGTCAGTTCGAGCGCGTTCAACAAGCCAGCGGCGGCGATGATCGCGGTGCCGTGCTGATCGTCATGGAAGACGGGGATGTCGAGCAGCTCTTTCAGCTTCTCTTCGATGATGAAACAATCCGGCGCCTTGATATCTTCCAGGTTGATGCCGCCGAACGTGGGGCCGAGGTAGCGGACGCAGTTGATGAAGGCATCGACATCCTCGGTCGAGACCAGCAGGTCCGTCGCGTCGATATCGGCGAAGCGCTTGAAGAGCGCGCCTTTGCCTTCCATGACCGGCTTGGAGGCAAGAGCGCCCAGATTACCGAGACCGAGTATAGCCGTGCCGTTCGACACGACGGCGACCAGGTTCCCCTTGTTCGTGTAGTCGTAAGCGAGGGCCGGATTCTCGGCGATGGCCTCGACTGGAGCCGCGACGCCCGGCGAATAGGCCAGCGACAGATCGCGCTGTGTGGCGAGCGGCTTCGTCGGTGTGATTTCGAGCTTTCCGGGCTTGCCCTGCGCGTGAAACTGCAAGGCTTCCTGGGCCGTAACGCGTGCCGGCTGGTTCTTGGGGGCCATGTTGGATGCTTTTTTGTTTGCCGCTTCCGACTCCCCTGCCGGGGAGCCGGCCGGAAGCGGCGAAATGCCA
>CAYWIF010000001.1:155174-173928 GCA_964458265.1 uncultured Hyphomicrobium sp.
GTTTGCCGCTTCCGACTCCCCTGCCGGGGAGCCGGCCGGAAGCGGCGAAATGCCATCTAAGTTGGCGCACCGTAGGCCTCCGTGCCGGATTTCTCAACGCTGCCAATCTGCTACTTTCGGTTTAGTGTGACGGCAACCAACGGCCTGCCGCGTGACCTAGCGCCGATCTGCCAGAGCCGGTATGGCTTGCCGGGGCCGGTTGAAGGGTGGGGAATGGCTGCGCGGCGCACGAGCAAAGGCGGGGACGACGGGCCGGCTGACGACGGTGGGATGTCAGCGCCGGCGGAACCGGCAGCTTCCCATTTGCAGCCGGTCGCCGAGGCCACGCCATCGATGGCGCAATTCCTCGAGATCAAAGCGGCCAATCCCGACAGCCTGCTCTGGTATCGCATGGGAGATTTCTACGAACTCTTTTTCGAGGATGCGGTGGTGGCTTCGGCCGCACTCGGAATCGTGCTCACGAAGCGCGGCCGGCATCAGGGCGCAGAAATTCCGATGTGCGGGGTGCCGATTCATCGCGCGGACGAGTATCTCCAGCGCCTGATCCGGCAGGGCTACCGGGTGGCGGTTTGCGAGCAGCTCGAAGATCCGGCAGAAGCGAGGAAGCGCGGTTCGAAGGCCGTCGTCAAGCGCGATGTCGTTCGGCTTGTTACCCCCGGAACGCTGACCGAAGATGCACTGCTCGACGCGAAGTCGCGCAACTATCTGACGGCCCTCTTTCGCGCACCGGGTTCCGGTGGAGGACGTGCGTTGGATGCGTCGTCGACATATGGGCTCGCGTCACTCGATATCTCAACGGGCGAAATGGAGGTCGGCGAAGTTGCGGGTCCGGACCTGCCCGGCGAACTCGTTCGATTGTCGCCCAGCGAGATTCTCGCAACCGATGCGCTTGTTGCAGAGGAAGAAATAACGCGCTGGATTGGCATTTCGGGCGCTGCGGCGACGCCGGTGCCTGCCGCGTCGTTTGACAGCCTGGCCGGCGAGCGCGGCCTCAAGGCCCGACTGGGTGTTTTGGATCTGGGCGGCTTCGGCGGATTTTCGCGATTCGAATTGGCGGCGACCGGTGCGTTGCTGCGCTATGTCGAACTCACACAGATTGGAAAGCGTCCGGTTATCCGCCCGCCGAAGCGCGCGGGCGCGGGCGGCGTTTTGATGATCGATGCGGCGAGCCGCGCGAGCCTGGAACTGATGCGGTCGTCGTCGGGCGAGAAGGGCGGCAGCTTACTTGCCGCCATCGACAGAACGGTGACGGCCGCGGGCGCGCGAGAGCTTGCGAACCGTCTTGCGAGCCCGCTGCGGAATGTTTCCTCGATCGAGCTGCGGTTGGATGCAGTTGCGTTTCTCGCGTCGGATGCGGCGGCGCGGGACGTGCTGCGGGAGCGGCTGCGTGGCGCGCCTGACATTTCCCGGTCGGTGGCGCGGCTGGCGTTCGGCCGTGGGGGTCCGCGCGATCTTAGTGCGCTGCGCGATGGTCTGGAGGCGGCAAAGGGCTGTGCGGCGTTGCTGGACAAGGCGGGAGCGGCGATGGGTCTGCCGCAGGACCTTGCCCGCATCGCGAAGGACCTGTCGGCAACCGAACCCAAGCTCAGCGACGCGCTTGCATCTGCGCTTGTCGATAATCCACCGCATTTAAAGCGGGACGGCGGTTTCGTTCGCACCGGATACTCCGCCGCGCTCGATGATGCACGCCGCCTGAAAGACGACAGCCGCCAGGTCATCGCCAGCCTTGAAGGCACCTACGCCGAACAGACCGGCGTCAAGACGCTCAAGATCCGGCACAACAATATCCTGGGTTACTTCATCGAGGTGACGGCACTCAACGCCAAATCGCTAACTACCCCGCCGCTCGACGCGGTGTTCCGGCACCGGCAGAGCATGGCGAACGCGATGCGGTTCACCACGGTCGAGTTGTCGGAAATCGAGGGCCGGATCGCGTCGGCGGGCGAGCGGGCGCTTGCTCTGGAAGACGAGGTGTTCCAGGAACTGGCGGCGGCAGTTGCACGAAACGAGCTGGCGCTGACCACCGTCGCTGCGGCGTTGGCCGAGATCGATCATCAGGCGGCGCTGGCGGAACTGGCGGTGACGGAAAACTATGTTCGCCCAAAAATGAGTGACGGGTGCGGATTCGAAATCCGGGGTGGGCGGCATCCGGTCGTCGAGCAGGCGCTCAAGCAGACAAAGGCGGGCGCATTCATCGAGAACGATTGCGTTCTGGGATTTGAACACGAGAAGCCGACAGGTTTTGACGAAGAGACGACGGCGCGCATCTGGCTCGTTACCGGACCGAATATGGCCGGCAAGTCGACGTTTCTGCGTCAGAACGCCCTGTTCGTCGTGCTCGCCCAGATGGGGTCGTTCGTGCCGGCGCGCGAGGCGCGGATCGGCGCCGTCGATCGGCTCTTTTCGCGCGTCGGGGCTTCCGATGATTTGGCGCGCGGGCGTTCGACATTCATGGTCGAGATGGTTGAGACGGCCGGCATTCTCAACCAGGCGACGGATCGCTCGCTCGTCATCCTCGATGAAATTGGGCGTGGAACCTCGACGTTCGACGGCCTTTCCATTGCTTGGGCGACTGTTGAGTATCTGCACGATGTTGCCAAATGCCGGGCGCTTTTCGCGACGCATTACCACGAGATGACGGCGCTCGCGGGCCGGCTGCAGGACGTCGGCAACGTCACGATGGACGTGAAAGAGTGGCAGGACGAGATCGTGTTTCTGCACAAGGTGCGGCCGGGCGCGGCCGACCGCTCGTATGGAATCCAGGTGGCGAAGCTCGCGGGTCTGCCGCAGACAGTGATTGACCGCGCGCGGGACGTACTCGAAATTCTTGAAAAAAACGACCGGCGCGCGACGGGTTCGGAAAAGCCACTCGACGATCTGCCGCTGTTCGCCGCCGCGCGGCCCAAGGGTTCTGCGACGAAGGCTGGACCAACGGCAGTGGAAGTGGCGCTGGCCAAGTTCAACCCAGACGAAATGACACCAAAGGCTGCGCTCGAAGCGCTTTATGCGCTGAAAAAATTGAAGGGCGGAGCTTAGCCTGGGTCAGTGACGGAAGTGGCGCATGCCGGTGAAGACCATGGCGAGATTGCGCTCGTCGGCAGCCTTGATAACGTCGTCGTCGCGCATGGAGCCGCCGGGTTGGATGACGGCGGTTGCGCCGGCTTCGGCGGCGGTGACGAGGCCGTCCGCGAACGGGAAAAATGCATCCGATGCGACGACAGAGCCCGCCGTCTCGAGGCCGGCCTGCCGGGCCTTCTCCACAGCAATGCGCGTGGAGTTCACGCGGCTCATCTGGCCGGCTCCGATGCCAACGGTGGCAAGATCGCGCGCATAAACCACTGCATTTGATTTGACGAATTTCGCGACCCGCATGGCGAAAACCATATCGGCCATCTCGGAAGCCGTAGGCTGGCGTTTCGTCACCACTTTTAGTGTTTCGGTCAGACCAATATCGGCATCCTGAATCAGAAGGCCGCCGGTGACTTTCTTAAAGTCGCGGCGCGGTGCGCGGTTGGCCGTCCATTTTCCGGTAACGAGGAGGCGCACGTTCTTCTTTTTCGACAGCGCTTCGGCCGCTTCAGCCGATGCTTCGGGCGCCACGATGACCTCCACGAACTGTCGCGCGAGAATGGCTTCGGCGGTCTTCGCATCGAGGGGCCGATTGAGCGCGATGATGCCGCCGAAAGCCGACTCAGTATCGGTTCGCCAGGCGCGTTCGTAGGCTTCCGTCAGCGTCGAGGCGACGGCGACACCGCAGGGATTGGCGTGCTTGACGATCACACAGGCGGGCGCGGCCTCATCGAATTCCTTGACACATTCGAGCGCCGCGTCCGTGTCGGCGATATTGTTGTAGGAGAGTTCCTTGCCGCCGATCTGACGGGCCGCCGACACGGAACCGGCCGGCGCGACGGTCTCGCGGTAAAACGCGGCGGATTGGTGGGGGTTCTCGCCGTAGCGCAGATCGAGTGCCTTGTTCAGTTGCAGCGAATATGAGTGAGGGTAGGCGCATGCGGGCCGGCCAGCCGCATCGGGATCAGCCGTCAGCCAATTTGATATTGCACCGTCGTAGGCGGCGGTGCGAGCCAGCGCACGCGCGGCCATCGTTTTGCGGAACGCAAACGTGGTGCCGCCGTTGGTTGATTTCATCTCCTCGCGCAGGGCCTCATAGCCGGCGGGATCGACGATGACGGCGACGCCAGCGTGGTTCTTGGCGGCAGCGCGAATCATCGCCGGGCCGCCGATGTCGATATTTTCAACGCAGTCGTCGTAGGTGCCGCCCTTGGCGAGCGTATCTTCGAACGGGTAGAGGTTGACGACCAGGATATCGATCGGCGCGATACCGTGCGCCTTGGCCGACCGCTCGTGTTCCTCATTGCCGCGTATGGCGAGCAGGCCGCCATGCACTTTCGGATGAAGCGTTTTCAGACGGCCGTCCATCATCTCAGGAAAGCCAGTGTGATCGGACACGTCGACTACGTCCAAACCGTCCGCCTTGAGTGCGGCCGCCGTGCCGCCGGTTGATAGAATCTCGATGCCGCGCGCCGCCAGATCACGCGCAAGTTCGATCAATCCCGATTTGTCTGAAACGGAAATGAGAGCGCGGCGGATGGTGATGACGTCGGGTGCCACTGTTGTCGTCCTTTCGGCGTTATCAGCCGGGCCTTAGCACGAACGCCGGAAGGCGTGTAGCGCCGCACTTGTGCGCGCCGCAGGCCACAAAGTCACGGGGCCTTCGGAATGCGGTTCAGGCTTTAATCCGGGCTTCCCAGGATACGGCGGTATCGCCAAAGGTAGCGGCGCGGAGCACGAATTGGAGTGTGCGGCGCGGTCCGGAGCTATCGGCGAAGTAAGTGCTTTCCTCGATACTGAGCGTTGCGCCGTCAGCCAGAAACAGCCAGACTTGGCCTTCAGGCGTAACGATCTCAGCCATGCCGGGCTCAGCGCACAGACGGCAGCTGACATCGGGATGCAAATGAAAATGAATTGCAAACGGCAGGTCTGCCTTCAAGCGCAGCGCCGTTTCCGTTCCGCTCAAGCGATCCACGCCGCGCACGCAGGATCCGGAGGCGCTTAGCGATACTTGGCGATGATGGATGAGACCGAAGCGGCCGAAGTAGCCATCGTGCGAGGCGGTCCAGACAAGATCGCCGCTTAGCTCTTCCACCCTGCTTTCGACGTGCTGCGGTCCACGTATTGGTGTGCCACCGAGCATGGCTTCGAGGCTGCGGTGGTGAACCAGCCTGGCGGAAGACATCTCACCGATGGCGAGTGCGTTGTGGGATGCCGTCGCTCGGGCCTGGGCACGCCACTCCTGGTCAGCGGGGGCCGGCGCGCCCCCATTGACGAAAATAAGCCGCGCGCCGGCGCTCAACTCGAAAGACAGGCAACCGGCGTGGGCCTCGGTTGCGAACTCGAAGGGGGGAGCTTTGCCGGCGTCAGCGATGAGCGTGGTCGCACCGCGGGCGAGTTGGACATAGCCCGACTCGCGGGCCGCGGCGAGCGGCGTGGAGAAGAGATCGTCGTAGGCCAGAACCGTTGCAAGGCCGGCGGGAGATGCGACGGCGACGCCGTTGAAGCGTGCGAGGCGGCCATCGCCCATGCGCATGTAGCGGAGAAAGGACACAGCGTCGGCGAGACCCTGCATCAAGGCCGGCGGCGGCTTGCGACCGCGGGCGGCGAAGCATTGGCGCGCAGGCAAGAGGTCGAGCAGTATTTCGATGAGTACAGCCGGGTTACGGCTGACGTGGCCGCCGTCGGAAAGTATCTGCCTGTCGATCTCGGCGGCAAACATCTTCTCGACTTCGTCGAGTTGCCGATCATGGCCGGAAACGCAGAGATTGGCGAGGACGAGGCCAGTCAGTGCAAGCATGCGCGGGTAGCCGTCCGGTCCATCGCGCCAAGATGCCGCGAGGCGCACGATTTGGGAGCCGAGGCTGGAGGTGATTGCGTCGTAGGTGGCGACGTCTGCGTCGTCGAGGAGGAAGTTGGCATGGCTTAACCAAGAAATGATGCGGCGGCCGACGACGGCCGGTTCCCACGCCGTTCCCGTCCCGCGCTGCCGCTCGGTCCATTCGACCGTCAGCTTGCGGGCAAGATCGCGGGCTTCGAAGTCGCCGGAAGCCTCCAGATGGCGCAACCAGCCGAAGCCATGCAGAGCACGCTCCCACGCATCGTTCGGAGGACTTAACTCGAAGGGCGAACGTCCACGAAGGTCGGCGCCCGTACCTGCCAGACCCATGTGACCGAGCTTCAATTCCGGCCAGAAACTCGGGTCGGCTGAGCGCAGCGTTTGCGGGACGATCAGCAAATTGCCGAGACTTGCCGAACCGAAGCGCCAGCGCAGCATGGGCGAAAATTGCAGCCGCGCCATCGACGCGCGTTGGGATCGCTTGGCGGCGATGAATGCGATCCGGGATTTTTCGGCCAGACTGAGAGCCGCCATCGGCCGATTGCCTCCCCGCGCTTGAGCCATCAGGCGCCACACCGGCGCCCGTGTCTTGCGGAGGTAGCGCAGCGCTAAGTCCGCGACAAGGCAGGGGTCGCATCAAGTTGTGTGTAGATCGTTCCGCGCCTCAGCCATCGAGACGGCGCAGCCGCGCCGCGTAGAATCCGTCGAGCCCTAAACCGTTCTCATGGCCCGGAAACCGGTGGCAAGGCAGGGTGCGCATGTCGCCGTCCGGGGTCACCGCTCCGGCAAGTCCGCCGATTTCGGCCGCAGTCACCGGCAGGCGCTCGTAGTCCCGGTGATCCTCGAGGAAACGGGAAATTTGGTGTTCGCCTTCCTCGGGTTCGAGCGAACACGTGCAGAAGACGAGGAGGCCGCCGGGACGAACGAAAGTTGCCGCACGGTCGAGCAGCTTCCTTTGCAGGTCAATGAGTTTGCCGAAGCCCCGACTTTGGCGCACATGCAAAATATCAGGATGGCGGCGGATTGTTCCCGTCGCGGAACAGGGTGCGTCGATCAGCACGGCGTCGAACGGTGCGGGTGGCAGCCAGTCAAGCACGTCGGCGGTGATGCAGTTGGCCGAGACTTGCAGGCGGTCGAGATTGTCCTTCACGCGACGCAGGCGTGCCGCCGAAATGTCGACCGCGGTCACGGTCGCACCGGCGGCCACGAGTTCCGCGGTTTTGCCGCCCGGAGCAGCGCAGAGATCGGCGACGTGCTGTCCCGGTTTGGCATTGACGAGGCGCGCGGGGAGGGCCGCGGCCGCATCTTGGACCCACCAGGAACCGTCATCGAATCCAGGCAAGTCGGTGATGCGGCCGGCTTGCAGGATCCGCACCGTGCCGGTGGGGAGTGCGACACCCTGCAGCTTCGCGGCCCACTCGGCGGGATCGCCTTTGACCGTCACGTCGAGCGGCGGTTCTTCCAGCGATGCGAGGGCGACGCGGCGCGCACGTTCGGGGCCGTATGTTTTCTCCCAGCCAGCGAACAGCCAAGCCGGAACGTTCAGCGCCACGGGGTCGAGATCGTCGAGCGCGGCGCGGCCTTTGTCCGACACCCGCCGGAGCACAGCATTGACGAGTTTGTCGAACCGGCGGGCGTTTGGGTCGGCCTTGCATTGATCCACGGCCAGACCGATCGCGGCATGTGGCGGCGTCTCCAGGAACAGAAGTTGCGCGGCGCCTGCCAGCAATATCTGCCAGACCCAGCCCTGCGGTTCGGGCAACGGCTTCTGGAGATGCGCGCCGACAATGTGCGCCAGTTCGCCATGCCGGCGCAGAACCGTCGCGACGAGGAGGCGGGCGAAGGCCCTATCGCGCGATTCGACGGATGCACGTTCCGGCTTGGCGAATGCTTCTGCGAAGGCGTCCTCGAAGAATGTGCCGCGCTTCATGACGCGCCAAAGCGTTTCGACGGCCGCCTGACGCGCTTCGAAGCCGGCCGGCTTGGGCGGTGGATTTTTCGACTTACTGGGATCGAATCCGCGCTTACCGGACGGCCGCGAAGATTGCGAAGCAGCTTTGATGCCGCGCGGTGGGCGTTTGCCTGTCATCGGCCATGGCTACGGTGGCGAGAGCGCCGGGTCAATGGCGCCATCTCAAGGACGCGCTGGCTCAGCCCCACGGTCCACGCGGTTCCGAGCCACCCGACCAGGGTCCCGATGCCGGGCGGCTAGTATTGGCGCCGTAATCGACGCCTTCCGCCCGGTCGATGTCCATTGAGCCGGGAAGCTGGCCCATTTCGACCGCCATCTCCTTCAACGCCCGAATACGGTTCTCAACGTTTGGGTGCGTCGAAAACAAGTTGTCGATGCCTTGGCCGGTCAGCGGATTGACGATGAAGACATGCGCGGCGGCGGGCACACGCTCGGCCTGCCAATTGGGCGTTCGCTTGACGGCGTTGTGAATCTTGACCAAGGCCGAGGCCAGCCACATCGGATTGCCGCAGATCATCGCGCCCATCCGGTCAGCCTGATATTCACGCGACCGGCTGATCGCCATCTGCACCATCATGGCCGCAAACGGCGCCACGAGCATGGCAACGAGGGACGCCAAGAAGCCGGGACCGCTGCCACCCTCGCGATTGCCGCCAAACAACATGCCGAGCTGCAGATATTGGGCGAACATGGAAATTGCGCCGCCAATGGTGGCCGCAACCCCCATCGTCAAGGTATCCCGGTTCTTGATGTGCGCCAGTTCGTGCGCCATCACGCCGGCCAGCTCCTCACGTGAGAGCGTGTCCAAAAGCCCCGTCGAGGCCGCAACAGCGGCGCGGCTCGGACTGCGGCCTGTGGCAAAAGCGTTCGGCTGCGGATTGTCGATCACGCAAACGCGCGGCATCGGCAGTTCGGCGCGCTCGGCCAATTCGCGAACCAGACCGACGTAGCCCGGCGCGGTCGACTCGTCCACCTCACGGGCGCGGAACATCTTCAACACCATGGTGTCGGATTTCCACAAGCTCAGCGCGTTCATGCCGAGCGCGATCACAAACGCGACGATGAGGCCGGATTTGCCGCCCACCAACGCGCCCATGGCGACAAAGATGCCGGTCAGGACAATCAGCAACAAACCGGTTTTGGCATAGTTCATCGGCATGACGCGACATGGCTCCAGTCTCAAATGCCCCCAGCGGCACCACGCCGCCGGAGACTACATCCGAATTTGGATGCGGATGGTATATGGGAATGACTGCGGGCGACAACCAGCCACCCGGCGACAATGCGGGCGAAACCGAATGGCGGACAAGGAAGATCACATTTCGGGTTCGATGCCGGAGACCGGAACTCACTCAGAGCCCCGGCGTCCGCTGTCCGATGCGGCGCTGAGAGCCCTGGCTGAAGCGGAGGAGCGCCGCCGCGCCCGGCAAGCCGACGAGCGTCAGGAGCGTCCGGCGGAAGTTGGCGGACGGAAAGGACCCGACCCCGTGCGCTTCGGCGACTGGGAGAAAGACGGGATTACGTCGGACTTTTAGGTTTGCGCCAACCGACTCCCCTCCGGGGAGCCGGCCGGTTGGCGCGGAAGGCGTGGTTTGCGCCAACCGACTCCCCTCCGGGGAGCCGGCCACGACGCGCGAAGGGTGGGATTGCGCCAACCGACTCCCCTGCGGGGAGCCGGCCGCGACGCGCGAAGGGTGGGATTGCGCCAAACGACACGCCTGCGGGGAGCCGGCCGGTTGGCGCGGAAGGGTACGCACGACAAATGTCTCATGGAGAGACGCCGACGCTTAATGTCCGCCATTCGATCAGACAAAAAAGCTTAATGGGTGAGGCTGGCCGGGGGTTCGTTTTGCCCGGTACGTGCTTGCCTTTTTAGCGCGGCGCACCCCGCCGATATGCTCGCATTGATTTTGCTCGATATTGGGGAAGGCTGCGAGACGGCTTTTAAGACTTTCTCAACCAGCGATTTTCAAACCCGCGCCACGTCTCCGGCTGCGGAGCCGTGCGGCACCACGGTTGCTCCCCTAGTCGCAAACCCTGACGGGTTGTTTCAAGGAGAGACACCATGCCGGCCCGCCTCCGCTTCATTGCCCAGGACTTTGCCCGCGACGAGCGGGGCGCAGTTGCGATCCTGTTCGGATTTATGCTGCTCGCACTGGTGATGTCGGTCGGCGTTGCCGTCGATTACGCGCGGGCAACGCATTCGAAATCCCGGATCACGGCTGCGGCCGACGCGGCTGCGCTGGCGGCCGGACGGGCACTCATGGACGGCACGATGAGCGACGACGAGATCGCCCAATTCGGCGCCCGCTATTTCAACGCCAATCTGACCCATGGCGATGAATTTTCCAGGGTCAGCAACGTCCGCGTGATCCCAAACCGCGCCGACAATTCCATCGAAGTGCAGGTCGATGCGGATGTGCCGATGACCTTCATGCGCGTCGCGGGGTTCGAGGATGTGGATACGTCGACCGGCACCGTCACGACGTTTCAAGCCTCCGATCTCGAATTGGGTCTGGCGCTCGACATCACGGGATCGATGTGCAATGGCAGCCGCTCGCCGTGCACGGCCGGGCGCAAGCTCGACGCGTTGAAGACCGCCGCAAAGGATCTCTTCGATACGCTCCTCCCCGAGGCCGAGCGTCCGAACAAGGTCCGCATCGGCCTGGCGCCCTACTCGGCCTCGGTTCAACTTGGCGGCTATGCCGCGGCGGCCTCGGGCAACAGCAGCACCGACGGATGCGTGCGCGAACGCGCCGGGTCGAGCGCCTACACGGATGATTCGATCGAAGACGGCGGCGCGTTCCAGGGTGCCGGCTCCTTCACCGACATCGACCCGACCCAAGGACTCCAGGGCTACTCGTGCCCGTCGTCAGCCGTCGTGCCTCTGACCAGCGACAAGGACGTGCTGCGTACCGCGGTCGATGGCTTCAGGGCACAGGGCTCCACGGCAGGTCATATCGGCGCGCAGTGGGCTTGGAATCTCATCTCGCCCAACTTCTCGTCACTGTGGCCGGAAGCCAGCGAGCCGGTGGCGTACAGCGACCCCAAGACAACCAAGGCTGTCATCTTGATGACCGACGGCATTTTCAACATGGCCTACGACAACGATCATTCGGCGGCGCAGGCCCTGTCGATCTGCGACGGATTGGGAGAAAAGGGCGTTCAGGTCCACACCGTCGCGTTCGAGTCGCCCGCATCAGCGAAAGAGCTTTTGCAGGATTGCGCGGAGCGTGCCGGCGGCGTGTTCCACGAGGCGGAAAATGCCGATGACCTGCGCACGGCCTTCGTCTCGATCGCCCGGTCGCTCAACGACCTGCGGCTCACGCAGTAACGAGCCGCTATCCGTCATTGCATGGCGAGGTCCGCGCCGTTACGCGCGGACCTTTTTCATGCGGGCCTGGGCGGCCGGGACGTTGAAGAACATCGGGTGGAGTGTGGCGTTGCGGACCTAGGAGCGCTACGCCGGGTTCGATAGTGTCGGGGCCCGATCCGGAGATCCCATGACGTCGCAAACCCGAAAAAAGAGCCGATTTCTCGCCCGGCTTTTGCTGATCATCCTGCTCGCGGGAGCCTATTTCGGCGCCATGCGGCTCGGCTGGATTCCCCAGCGTTTCAGTCCGTTTCCGCCGATCTCGCTCGACGCACCGCCGTCATGGTTCGTCGATTCGCGTCTCGCGGCGCTGCGTCTCGACCGTCCGCTGTGCGATGCCGTCTTGAAGGAGCCGTACATCGATGCGGTTGCCATTGCCGATCAACCTTATAAGGACGGCTGCGGCTGGCAAAACTCCGTCCGTTTCTCAAAGGCCGGCGGTGCGCGGATAGGGGCGGAGAAGCTGACCTGCGAGATGGCGGCGGCGTTGTCGCTATGGATCGAGCACGACGTGCAGCCGCTCGCGCAGTCGATGTTCGGGGCGCGCGTCGCTTCCATCGGCAACATGGGCATCTATGATTGCCGCAACATCGTCGGCAATCCGTTGATGAAGAATATCCGCAGTCAGCACGCCACGGCGAACGCGGTCGATATATCCGGGTTCACGCTGGAAGGGGGCAAGCAGATTTCGGTGCTGCGCGATTGGCCGGGCAAGGGGCGCGAGGCAAAATTTCTCAAGGATGTGCACCAGCGTGCATGCCGCTACTTCCGGGTCGCACTCGGCCCTGAGTACAACGCCGCGCACAAGAACCATTTTCATTTCGATCGCGGCGCGTTCTCGCGCTGCAAGTGAACCGGACAGGACGAGGGCGGATAGGGTCATGTCCCATCCGCCCTTTATTCGTGACTAGGCCGCGCCGCCTTGCTTCAGGCCGGGCGCTTGTTCTGCCGGTTTTCGATCAGGTCATCGACGACGGCGGGATCGGCCAGCGTCGAGGTATCGCCAAGGCTGCCGAATTCGTCTTCGGCGATCTTGCGCAGGATGCGGCGCATGATTTTGCCTGAACGGGTCTTGGGCAGGCCCGGCGCGAACTGGATCAGGTCGGGCGATGCGATCGGCCCAATCTCGCGGCGGACATGCGCCACGAGTTCCTTGCGAAGTTCGTCGGACGCGGCGACGCCGTTGTTCAACGTCACGTAACAGTAGATGCCCTGGCCTTTGAGGTCGTGCGGATAACCGACAACGGCTGCTTCGGCCACATTCGCGTGGGAAACGAGCGCGCTTTCGACTTCGGCCGTGCCCATGCGATGGCCCGATACGTTGATGACGTCGTCAACACGGCCGGTGATCCAATAGTAACCGTCGTCGTCGCGGCGGCAGCCGTCGCCGGTGAAGTACTGGCCGGGATAGGTGGAGAAATAGGTCTGCACGAAGCGTTCGTGGTCGCCGTAAATCGTGCGGCTCTGGCCGGGCCAACTATCCAGGATGACGAGATTGCCGTTGCCTGCGCCTGCCACCGGCGCGCCCTTGTCATCGACGAGCGCCGGCATGACGCCAAAGAACGGTCGCGTCGCGGAGCCCGGTTTCAGATCGGTTGCGCCTGGCAACGGCGTGATGAGGATGCCGCCGGTTTCCGTCTGCCACCACGTGTCGACGATGGGGCAACGGCCGTCGCCGACGACATTGTAGTACCATTCCCAGGCCTCCGGATTGATCGGCTCGCCGACCGAACCCAGAACGCGCAGCGAGGAGCGGCTGGACCGCTTCACGAAATCGTCGCCCTGGCCCATCAGGGAGCGGATGGCGGTCGGAGCAGTGTAGAAGATGTTGACCTTCCATTTGTCGACGACATGCCAGAAGCGGGATGCGGTCGGATAGGTCGGGATGCCTTCGAACATCAATGTGGTCGCGCCGTTGGCGAGCGGACCGTAGACGATGTAGCTGTGGCCAGTCACCCAGCCGACGTCGGCGGTGCACCAGTAGATGTCGCCGTCGTGGTAGTCGAAGACATACTGATGCGTCATCGCGGCGTAGAGCAGGTAGCCGCCGGTGGAATGGACGACGCCCTTGGGCTTGCCGGTCGAGCCCGACGTGTAGAGGACGAAGAGGGGGTCTTCGGCGTTCATCTCCTCGGGCGGGCAGTCAGCTGTGACTTTCGCGCTTTCCTCGTGCATCCAGAAGTCGCGGCCCGGCACCCAATTGACCGGATTTCCGGTGCGGCGAACAACCAGCAGCTTGGTTTCGGGATGCGCGCCTTCGAGGGCGATATCGGCATTTTTCTTCAACGGCACGTTCTTGCCGCCACGAACGCTCTCATCGGCCGTGATGATGACGCGGCTCTCGGCATCGTCGACACGGTTCTTCAGGCTGTCGGGTGAGAAGCCGCCGAAGACGATCGAGTGCACGGCGCCGATGCGCGTGCACGCGAGCATCGCGTAGGCGGCTTCGGGGATCATCGGCAGATAGATGGTGACGCGGTCGCCTTTCTTGACGCCGTGCGCCTTCAAGACGTTGGCGAAACGGCAGACGCGCTCGTGGAGCTGCCGGTAGGTGATCTTTTCATCAAGTGTGGGGTCGTCGCTTTCCCAGATAATCGCGACCTGATCGCCGCGCGTGGCGAGGTGGCGATCGATGCAGTTGGCGGAGACGTTGAGCGTGCCGTCCTCGAACCATTTGATCGAGACGTTGCCAGGATCGAACGACGTGTTCTTGACCTTGGTGTAGGGCTTGATCCAGTCGAGGCGCAGACCTGCCTCGCCCCAGAAGCCCTGCGGGTCCGCGACGCTGCGATCGTACAGTGCGCGATACTTGGCGTCGTCGATCCACGCGTTTTTGGCCCAGTCGGCTTTGACCGGGTACACCTTCTCGGACATCTTGCTCTCCTCCCAAGCCGTCTTTTTTGATTGGCGCCGATTATGGGAGGGCTTGCGGCAGCGCACAACTGATAGAAGGTACGATTCAGAACGTCGCATCGGGCCGCGCAGCGGCGCGTGCCGGCCCAGTTAACCTTCGGGTTTCCCGCCGGTCTTAGGCCGTCGCGCCCAGACGGCCGTCTTCTTGACGAGGGCGTCCTCCAGCTCGCGGGTGACCGGCACCTCATAGACCGCCAACTGCACAAAGGCGTCGCGGGGAAAGTAGCTGCGGGCCGGATCGCCCACCAGAACCCGAGCGCCAGCCTGCTCGGCAGTAGCGATGAACGTCATCACGCGCTCGGCCAAATCGCGTTCGTAGAAGAGATCGCCAACCAGAATCGTGCCGAAAGCACCGGGAGAATCGCTCAGGAGGTCGTCAGACGTTGCCGCGACGCTGACGGCATTCGCTTCGGCGTTGAGGCGGACGGCGGCCAGGGCCATCCGGTCGATGTCGGCGGCGAGAACGGATGCCGCGCCCGCCTTCATGGCCGCAATTGCGACGAGCCCCGAACCGGTGCCAAGGTCCAAAACCGGCTTGCCCGCGACTTCGTGCGGATGGTCGAGCAGGTAGCGCGCGAGCGCCTGACCGCCGGCCCAAGCGAACGCCCAGAAAGGCGGGGGTACGTTCATCTCACCGAGTTCGTCCTCGGTTTTCTGCCAGATCGGCAGCGACTCTTCGGCAAGGTGCAGCCGGATTTCGGGCACATGCGGCGGTGCGATCAGCTTGGTGTTGGCGGCGATGAAGTGCGCGAAGCCGGTATCTTCCTTCAACAAAACGCTCATCGCACGTGCTTCTTGGGATCAAGGCCACCCATGCGGCATACCTCCGCCCATTCGCTCGCGGTCACCGGCTGCACGGACAGGCGCATTGAGGTGACGAGCGCCATCCCGGCGAGCTTTGGATTGTTCTTCACGTCAATCAGCGTCACCGGCCGCTTGAGATCCGCGTGCGCGACGACATCGACGCATTGCCAAGTTCCCGTGCCGTCGTCTGGATCGGGATGGGCAGGGGCGGCGACACGGCAGATTCCCACGATCTCCTTGCCGATGTTGGAATGATAGAAGAATCCCAGATCGCCAACGGCCATCGCGCGCATGTTGTTGCGAGCCAGGAAATTGCGCACGCCGGTCCAGGGCTCGCCCTTCCCACCTTTCGACTTCAGCATCTCCCAGGAGAAGACATCCGGCTCCGACTTGAAGAGCCAATAGCCCGTCGAGATGATGGGTTTGGGCGCGGGACGCTTCGCAGCGGCCTTTTTCGCGGGGGGTTGAGCGGGTTTGGTCGGGCACATGGACAAATACTCGTGGGGACGGCTCACCGTTGCAAGCGGTGTCGCCACACGTCACCACGGGGCCACATTGCGGGAACCCGCTGCGACCTCATAAAGCATCATCATCGGCAAAAAAGCGAGTTCTGGCAGAAACTTGTGTGCGAATTGCGCGCGTGGTTCGCAAGGCTTCACATCGCTGACATGCGCGGTTAGTATCCCGCGCGTCGAAGCGGTCTGAAACACCGATTCGAGCGGCGAACCGACTGGAAGCAAAGCTTGTGAATGCTCATGCTGCCTTGCCGGACTCCTGTCCGGCCCTGGTTCTGAACGCCGACTTCCGCCCCCTGAGCTACTATCCTTTGTCGCTCTGGAGTTGGCAGGAGACGGTGAAGGCGGTGTTTTTGGACCGCGTCAACATCGTCTCCGAATATGACACGACCGTCCGAAGTCCCAGTTTCGAAATCCGCCTGCCGAGCGTCGTATCCCTCAAGACCTACGTCAAACCCGCGCTCTATCCCGCCTTCACGCGGTTCAATGTTTTCCTGCGCGACCGGTTTTCCTGCCAGTACTGTGGCGACAAGCACGATCTCACCTTCGACCATGTGGTGCCCCGCGCACGCGGCGGGATGACGAGGTGGGAAAACGTTCTGACGGCGTGCGCACCGTGCAATCTGCGCAAAGGCAGCCAGTCACTCCAGGCAGTTGGAATGCGGCCACTACAGCCGCCCTACCGCCCAACGGTCTTCGAACTCCACCGTAACGGCCGCCTTTTCCCGCCCAACTATTTGCACGAGAGTTGGATGGACTATCTGTACTGGGATACGGAACTGGAAGAATAGCGGCGCGGCTGGTTTTTTGCGGCTCGTTGGTGATGCGGGCGTGGCTGCTTTTGGCCCTGAGCGGACATGATGCAGTTGCGTTAGAGACATGCAAAGTACAGCGACGAGAGATGTCGCCCTGCAATAACCTCAACTCCAACTGACGGAGCAGTGAAGGCGCCTTGCTTCAAAAGTACGCTTTAGTTCTCATCTGGCCCAGAGTGGCTGTCGACAACCAATTGAAGAGAGGCGTTTGTTGTTGAAATGCGCGGCACATTGGAAGTTGTAGACATCGATGAACCGTTTCAATCTGTCTTGATAATCAATCGCCCGAAAATAGATACACCAACTATTGTTTTTCCACCTGTTCCGTCGAGAATATCTTTTGCTGACTGGCTTTCAGATGATCAGATAATTCTCTCATATGCGGCCTCCGCAAACGCTCACCTGGCGACCTATTCAATTACAAACGACGCGTTCTCAGATTTGCATAAAGCGGAACTAGACCATCTTGCAGAGCTTCTGTTGTGTAGCGACAGAAATAAACTCGTGTCGCTGAGCCGGAGCGGAGTTAATATCATCGACTTGAATGAACAGTGCAAAATGTTACGGTTCGATCTGATTATTTGGGAATCTGACTTCCAACGGGCTCGACTAGCGAAAACAAGCGAGTTCTTCGGTTGGGGAGCTGCGACGCCCAGCGGGGATCGGCGCGTATTTCACTCGCCTGATCTTCGCACTCGATATGACGAGCTAAGGTTGTCGCAAAGATTGACGTTTGCTCGATTGGCGGCACCCGGAACTTATGCCGGCGACAAGATAGTGCATACGACGTCGCAATTAAACTGGGGAGAGTTCCTTCCATGTGCTGCCGTACCTAATGGTTCCAGAATAAATTTGGATATCGAGACGGGTGTGATCGAGAGAACCTCACGGTGCGTACCAACGACCACGTCATGGACCCGTAGCCGCGACCCCGCCCTGATCACGATTGTCAAGGACTTAGGTCATGAGCGTCAAGCAGTAACAATCGAGCTGCCCGACTTGTCTTCGAGTTCGTGCCTTCAAGCTATTGAGGAAATGACGCGCCGAATTGAGTGGCAGATCGATCGTTTGATTATTTGGGGCACGCTTAAATTTCGGTTCAGCACACCAACGAAAGTTTGCAGCGAGGAGTTGTTTTATCAAAATCTCATGGAAATTGGATGCCCTGCTGCTTCCTCATTGCGGAAGCTCTTGCTCACATTTTCCGAAAAAATAGGTACCGGGGATAGCCGCAATCCATGGTGTGATGGTCAAAAGGGTGTTGAAGCTTTAGGATATGCGCTTAATGCGCTAGCGCTCTCGGAAGCAGACTCGCTCGATGTAATTCGCAGATATGTCGCTAGTCGGGATGGCGAGCATGAGATGTATTGCTCCCAAGTTGTCTTCCCAAGTTATCTTCGGGCACACGGTTGGCGCGATGAGAAGACGATTTCTTTCGGTGTGTATTTTGTTCTAAATCAACTTATGGGTGGACGAGGATTATCAAAAGACCCTTATGAGCTTTTTACCGCAGCAGAAAACTTGGTTACTGCAACTAGATTGGCCGATATTGTCTGTGAAGAGGCTAAAGCGATCTATGCTGATGACGAGTGGGATGAAGCTGACGGTCTCATAACAGCATTTGCTAGTCTTCTCCGATCAGAGAACTCATTCGACCAATCCACATTAGCGGCGATTAAGCGTCACCTTAAGAAGACAGACGAGGCATGAGAGCAGGAAACGCCGTGCGAAGAAAGCACACTTGCGCTGATCGTCCGTGTCTTAGATCGGTCGCTTATGGCCCATAGCCGCCGCTCCCCAGTGATCATGTTTTGCTCTCGTCTTTACTGCTCAGCTTGTGGTGGACGCGGCGCGTGGCGAGGCAGATGACGGCGATGACGTTGGGCACGGAAGTGGCGGTGACCATTTCGGGGATGAGGGTAAGCGGGTTCTTGAGTTGGCCTTTTTCGGTGGCTGTTAGGCGTTCGATCGGCGTCGTTGCCGCGCCGCCCTTCGCATTTTCGACCGCGTTAGCTGGAGACGTGATGTACAAGGCCGACATCAAGGTGATTGTCGTCGCCAAAGCGATCGTCATGGTCTGCTGCATGTGTGCCGGCTGCCTGATGGTCCTCGTCAGCCATGGCACTCCCTAATTCTTTTTTTGCTCAGCATAGGGGGGCAAGCTGACCACTTCGGTGTAGTGGGGTGGTGGAAATTCAGCCGCACCGCCCCAAGGCGATGCGGCTGTGCACAGGCTTAGTTCGGTTTCAGCATGATGATGCTGCCTTCATCGACGGCGGTGTAGAGATTGCCGTCCGGCCCCTGTACGACGGAGCGGAACCGCCCGGCGGGCATCGGCAAGTTCGCCATCGTGCGCGTTGCCGACGAGCCATCAGCGGCGATATCCAGCACGTCCAGCCGGTTGCCGACGGGCGTTCCGTGAACGCCAATGCCCGTCAGGCCGACGACCATACG
>CAYWIF010000001.1:174028-219133 GCA_964458265.1 uncultured Hyphomicrobium sp.
AGCGCGGTGATTTCGTCGGAGTGCCAGGGTCCGTTCTCAGACGTGTAGGGCTGGTTGGTGCCAGGGCGGAAGGTGATGCCCTGCGGATTGCGATGGCCGTAGGTGTAGATGCGCTTGTCGAAGCCTTCCGGCGCCTTGTTGTCGGGAGCGGCTTTGCCGTCGCGGTCGATGCGCAGCACCTTGCCGCCGATTTTGGTCGGCGATTGCGGTACCTCGCCATTGTGGGTGTCGCCCGTGGTGACATAAAGGAAGCCGTCGCCGGGATTGAAGCGCAGACGGCCACCATTGTGCGCGCCGGGTCCGCCGAAGGGATGATCAGACGCTTTCGGCTTGTAGGGAATGTCGGCGACGATGTCGGTGCGATCGGACACTTTGCTGAAATCGTCGCTGACCTTGAGGCGCAACACCCGGTTGGTGCCAGGGGCGGTCATCGACGACGTCGAGTAAACAAAGATCTGGCGGTTCTTGGCGAAGTCCGGATCGACCGCGACACCCTGCATGCCCGCTTGGCCTTCGCAGAACAGATCGTCCGCGGTCTCGGCGTAGTCCTTGCTGCCCTTCATTCCGAGCAGTGCACTGACTTTGCCGTCGGCCTTGCGCACGGAGAGCCCTTTGCACTTCTCAGTGAAGAACATCGTGCCGTCCGGAAGGAAGGCGATGTCCCACGGGTTCTCAAGTCCAGTGAGTATGGTGGTGTTGGCCAGTACTGGTACATCCGCGGCCGTCGCAACTGTCGTTCCTAGGCTCGCCGAAGCGGCTGAGGCGAGCAGCGCGTACGGTAGCAAGATGCTTACGCGTCGGTGCATGGACGTTCTCCCATAAGTTCGGTTCTGATGTGTTGGAGCGTTCGTGGCCGGCTGATGCCGGCGTGCTGAGCCGCCGGTGGCCGGCTCCGCTTCGAAGCGGACGACGTCCGAGCGGTCGCTGGAGACAATCGGACAAATTCAACTCACTGGAGTTTCACTTGTCCGCCCAGCGCGGCAATTCAAGCACGGGCCGAACCCGAGCCAATTGCAAAGTTTGGAAGACATACCCGGGAAATTGTCTGGATCACTTGCCGTCAATTGGCAGGCATTCTCCCGGCGGCGTTGTCGTTTCTTGGCTGTCGACCGGTACATATCAGCCCGATTCGACTTGCCCCGGGATTGTGCACACAAACAAAAAAGGCAGAGCTCGAAAGCTCTGCCTTCCCGATCGCTCACGCGCCGTTTTCGCTTAGCGCATGTCGCTTTCGGATGGGGTCTTGGCCGCCGGGTTCGACGGAGCGACATCGTTCTGCGATCCGGTATCGGCGTCGCCCTTCATCCCGGCAGCATCACCACCGCCGCCTTCACGAACGGAGCCGGCCGGTGCACCTGTGCCGTAGTCGTTGAACTTGGACGAAGGCGCTGTCTGAGCGCCATCCGGGCCGGCGGTTCCGGTGCCGCCCGTGCGGTCGGTTCCAGGATCGGTCGTGTGAGCACCGGCGCCGTCCGGTCCCTTGAGCGCCTTGTCACTCAAGTTGTTCTCGCTGCTCGCGCCGGCGAGAACGGCTGTCGATCCAACGACGAGCGCCGGAATGGTCCATAGCAGTCTCTTCATGGTTTCCTCCTTGGCATTTCGATGAGTGGGAAGAACGACCAAGGACCGACACGGTTCCGGGAAAGATTAGGCGCAATACGTGCGATGTCGCCTGCTCAGATAACTGACGGCGCGGGCACTTCTCAGTGCTTTGAGATCGCGATATTGCGCTTAATGGGAACAACCGCTCGCGCGCTTTCGCCATTTCTCATTGGTGAGAGAAACGCGATTGGGTGGCGCTATTCTGATTGGTCTGAATGTTCGCGATCAAACGCGCTTTGCAGTCCACACGCCTGAGCACAATCCGGACGGACCACGGCCTTTCCACGTTCCCGTGGCCTGCGCGCGCCGGAAGCTGCCGGTGCCGTGCGCTGTTCTGGGTCCGGCCACGGCTTTCAGGCTGGCGCGGCCGTTGGCGGTGACGCGGCCTCCGACATTGATGGGATAGAATGCAAACGAACCGCCGGTCGAGGATATGCGGCCGCGATTGACGCTCAGGCCGACCTGGATGACCCCGCAATGTCCGCGCGTGGTCTTGGCCACCATCGACCAGCCGCCGTCGAAGCGTTCCGCTTGCGCGACGGGTGCTGCCAACACAAGGGCGGCGGCGAAGATTGCGGGAAGCGCACAATGCGTTTTCATGGCGAGCCTCGTTGTTGAGCGACCGCGAGGTATGATTTGGGCCAATTTTCCGCCTGCATTGTTTCCGTTTACGGAAACTCGCCGGCATAGGACATGATCCGAACTTATCGCGTTTTTTGGAATTGGCAATTCGTCAAATTGCAACGCAATCATACTTGTCCTGGGGCGTTTGAAAAGTGGAACCGATGCGCAAACCCGGCGTTCCGCCACACTCGTCAACACACCTTAGGAGGACGCAATGAACTGGGATCGCATCGAAGGCAACTGGAAGCAGTTCAGCGGTCGCGTGAAGGAGAAGTGGGGTCAACTGACCGACGACGACATCGCCAAGGTCAACGGCCAGCGCGAGCAGCTCGAAGGCGTCATTCAGGAGCGCTACGGGTACGGCAAGGACAAGGCCCGCGAAGAGGTGGATCGCTGGAGCCGCGACCTGCAGTAATTCGCCGCCTACAGGAAAAAAGAGGCCCCGTGCTTGCGCGCGGGGCCTTTAGATAATCGGACGAATTGTGCCTGCTAAGCCGACTTCGCGCTGGTCGCCGCCGGACGGCTACGCAGCGTGGCGCTGCGGTGCGGCGCAAAGGGTGTGAGCGATTTCATCGACTGCACGGCTCCAGTCCAACACCGTGATCTCGCCCGTTGCGACGCCGAACGCTTGCAGCGCATCGCTGGGTGTGCCGCCGTCCCGGAAAAACCGGGCGCAGGTCTGGCGGGCGATGCCTTGCGCGTGCTGCCACTGAATGGGGTTGACGTGACCGGGGATCGAAACGTGGGCCATGGGGTGCTCCTTACGAATACTAAATCACGCGAAACGAAACGGTGGCAGGCGCACAGAGTGCTGAAGGCACCACGACGCAAAACTGTGTGATGCAGTGCCGTTGGGGACTACCGGTCCTTCACTCGATGCACCTGCCGTTCCGGAAGCGGGCGGCCCGCTGGGGCGCTCCCGCGAAACTTACGAGAGGGTTCACGCTGCTTTCGGCAGTTCACGCTCAGTACGGGCGCAAGCTGCAGCAGCGCTCTTGACTTCGGCATCACGCACGACACGGGACACAACTTCCGACAAAGACCGCCAAGTTGCCGGCGTGTCTGAAAGCCCGGACGCGAGGAACGCAAACTTCGGACTTTGGATTTCTGGATTGGGCATTGCACTCCTCACGCAACTGAAACACGACAGACGCTGACAGGTACGCAACGCAACTTGCACTTACTCGACGTGCCGACCGCTGCAACAACGCGTCACGATCGGACTTCAGTTCCGGCGCTCAGCAACCCACTTGTGGACAAGCTGCGACGCCGGCGGGATCTCAGGGAGCGGTTCCGGGGGGAGCAGTCTGGCCAGACGCATGAATTTTTCACGCCAGACCGCTCGCTTCAGAGATTGGAACGCACCTTTCAGCACGCTCTTGGGGTTGTGCGACGCAGACGCAACAGGGGACGCTACTAACGCAACAGGTACGCAACGCTGACGCAGACCAATTGGCGGACCCACACGCGCGGGTTCTTCGGTCAGGGACATCTCCGTGACGCCGGCAGGACGCAAACAACGCGACAAAACCTGCCTGGGAGACGACGGGGAAAACGCGACTGAAACCCCCGGCACGCGACCACTCCTTCACTCCGCTGGGAACGTCTTGGATCGTGGCCATATGGCTTGACGTTCCATTTGTGTTCCGCGCTTGGTGTGAATTAACTGCCACACTCAGGCGCAAAAATGGCGGAGAGTGGCCCGTCCCAAGGAAATTCGCTTGCATTCTGTTCATGATCAGTTCCCGCCGCCGGATAAGTGGCGTAGGCTCGCGCAAAGACTTGCGATGCAAGGCTAGTTCTTTGAACTGATTTGAAAATCAGTCGCGGGGCGCGGCCGCGAACGCGGCTTGCAGCAAGATCGCGAAGAGGGCCAGCGAGATTATGACGTTCCAGCCCGCAAACGAGAGGCCAAAAAGATGCCAGGGGGCTTCATCGCAGCGCACGACGCGGGTGTTTTCCAGTCCTTGGAGCAGCTCTGACGGATTGGTGGGCAAATTCTGAGCTGTCGCGCAGGTGTCGGGACCCGGCCAGAAGTGCCACTCGACGCCGGTGTGATAGGCCGCGAGGCCCGCATTCGCGAGGAAGCCCAGCGCGACGGCGAAGAACAGCAGCGCCGCGATACGCGCGTGTTCCGCGACAAGCGCCATGGCCACGAAGGTCAGAGGAATGCCAGCGTAAAACGCATAGCGCTGCATCCGGCACAGGGGGCAGGGTGCATAGCCGCCGAGGACTTCGAAGCCGAGCGCCGCGAGGATGATGCCGGTGGCGATCAACAGCGCCAGTCCGCCAAGCCGGTAGGCGTCGGCACGATCGGGGCGGGTTGTCGTTTCGAGCATCGCTCACCTTCGGCGCACAGGACTTAGAACAAATACTTCACTGCAACGAAGCCGCCAACAAGGAGGACCACAAACACGGTCGTGACCAGCGTCAGGCGCTTTTCGATGAAGTCGCGGATCGGCTCGCCAAAAAAGTAGAGCAGACCGGCAACGAGATAGAACCGCATGGCGCGCGTTACGATGCTCGCCAGCATGAATTCGATGAACGGCATGTGGGTCACACCGGCGGTGATCGTCAGCACCTTGTAGGGGAACGGTGTCCAACCCTTGGCGATCAGGATCCAAACGCCCCATTCGTTGAACCACTGGGTGAATTCACCGAAGCTGTCGGCCTTGCCGTAGAATTCTAGGATCGGCTTGCCGACGCTTTCGAAGGCGAAAAAGCCAATGGCGTAGCCGAACGCGCCACCAATGACCGAGCCGACGGTCGCGATCGTCGCGTACCACCAAGCCTTCAGACGCTGCGCGATCACCATCGGGATCAGCATCACGTCGGGCGGAATCGGGAAAAACGAGCTTTCGACGAACGACACCCAGAACAGCGCCGATGGCGCGCGGTCGCTGGCGGCCAGGCCCATGATCCAGTCATAAAGGCGTTTCATCATCGCGGGGTCATTAGTGGGGGTTGCGACACGTGTCTATGTGCGAAGTGTTGCAGCGGAGTTTTGCGCAGGATTGGCGGGCCGGGTCTTGAGAGACAGGCGGCGGACCAGTTCGTTCAGGACGAAGCGGCCTTCGCCGACCGCGCTTATGATCGGGTGACGCGGGGTATATCCGAAGCCGGCGGATGGGCTCATTCCGGGGCCCACGCAGGCTCGAATCAAGCCGGGGTCGGGGTCGCAATCGGGATCGTCCAAGAAGACCTTGATGAGGCCCATTTCAGCCAGACTGGCGATTTCCGCCGAACTGGGGGCAAAACCGAAGCGGCGCGCCATGTCATCGAGATCGATCCCTTCCGAGAGGCGCAAGCCCATGAGAAGCATTTCGTCGGCCTGCTCCTCGCGGGTGAGCGGTGTTTCCTCCGCAAAACCGTGGCCGGACTTCTCGACGCGCTCGACCCAAAGCTCCGGATTGCGTTCGGTTACGGTCGCAAGCCGGGTGCCGCCGGGCACGACAATGCGGCCGTGGGCTCCGGGGCCGGCACCGGCATACGCGCCATAGCGCCAATAGAGGAGGTTGTGGCGGCTTTCCTCGCCCGGCACGGCGTGGTTGGAGATTTCGTACGCCGGCAGGCCTGCGGCACCGGTCAAATCCTGAGTGAGGGCGTACAATTCGAGCGCGGCGTCGGAATCGGGAATGACGAGTTTTCCGCGCGCATGCAAATCGGCGTACGGCGTGTCGGGTTCGATGGTCAGTTGGTAGAGAGAGAGGTGTCCGCCCGCTAGGCCGAGCGCTTCGGATAATTCGGCGCGCCACGCTGCGGCTGTCTGACCGGGACGCGCATAGATGAGATCGAAGGAAAACCGGTCGAACGTGCGCCGCGCGATTTCAATCGCGGCGCGCGCTTCGGCCACCGAGTGGAGGCGACCGAGGCGTTTCAATTCATCGTCGCGCAGAGACTGCACGCCAATCGACACGCGGTTGACCCCGGCGGCGCGATATCCGGCGAAGCGATCCGCATCGACGCTGTTGGGGTTGGCTTCAAGCGTGATTTCCGCGCCGGGCGATACGCTCCACAGTCGACCGATGTGGTCGAGGATCGCGGCAACGGTTGCGGGCTGCATAAGAGAAGGCGTGCCGCCGCCGATGAAAATTGAGACCACCTCCTGGCGGCCGACGCGTGCGCGCACAGTATCGAGTTCGCGGAGGTAGGCTGCCAGAAAGCGGCTTTCGTCCCAACCGCCGAAACGGACGTGGCTATTGAAATCACAATAGGGGCATTTCTGCGCGCAAAACGGCCAGTGGATGTAGACGCCGAACAGCGCGTCGGCGTCGGGGCGCTGCCGGGACGCGGTCACGGCTGCTTGACCTGCGTGGCGGCCAGCAACGCCTTCGCAAGCGTGCGCCAGCGTGGTTCATCGCTCCTTTCGCCGACCGAATCTTCAAGCGCGACCATGAGGGTGCCGAGATTCACGCGCGGTTGACCACGGCGCTCCAGATCGGCGCTCAAGTATTTGACGAAAACTTTGAGTTCGTCGCGCGTGGAAATATTGGCGGCAGCGGCACGAAGGCCATCCGCATCGCGGTCGGCATTGGGTGCGACGGGTTCAGGCGAGACGTCGCCGAGGGCGGATTTGCGGAAGGCGTCGAACGCGCGGGTGCGATGTGAGATCGCGTATTTGCCGGCCGGCTCCATCTCACCGAACGTGACGTCGTGGCCATCGGGAACGAACATCGGATCGTAGCCGAAACCGTTGCCGCCGCGGGGCGGCCAGACGAGGCGGCCGAACACTTTGCCTTCGAAGGTTGCCGTTTCACCGTCGGGCCAGGCGAGGCAGAGGACGGACACGAAGTTGGCGCGTGGGCCGGGTGCGGACCAGCCGTGACGGGCAGTGATTTCCTTGGCCACTTTTTCCATCGCGAGGCCGAAATCCTTCTGCGGGCCTGCCCAGCGCGCGGAAAAGATACCCGGCGCGCCGCCGAGGCAGGCGACCTCCAGCCCAGAGTCGTCGGCGAGCGCGGGCAGGCCAGAGCCATCTGCGGCGGCGACAGCCTTCAATTTCGCATTGCCTTCGAAGGTGGGTTCGGTTTCTTCGGGCTCGGCCAAGCCGAGAGCACTCGCCGAAGCGGCGTTCAGCCCATATGGCGCGATAAGCTGGTTGATCTCCCAGACCTTACCCTTGTTGTGACTGGCGACGACGAGCGTCATTCCGCGTTGCAGGGTGCGCATCGGCGAGCCTTAGGCCACCGTGATTTTCTGGAGCTGGACGAGTTCGGAGATACCTTTGCGGGCCAGAACCATGAGGCTGTCGAAGCTTTCCTGTGAAAAGGCGGTCGTCTCGGCGGTCCCTTGGACTTCGACGATACCGCCGGCTCCGGTCATAACGAAATTGGAGTCGGCATCGGCGGTGGAATCCTCGGCGTAATCCAGGTCGAGCACGGGCGTGCCGCGATAGAGGCCACAGGATACGGCGGCGACGTGGTCGCGCAGCACGCCGTCCTTCACCATGTCGCGGACTTTCATCCACTGGATGCAGTCGTGGAGCGCGACCCAGGCGCCGGTGATGGCAGCCGTGCGCGTGCCTCCATCCGCCTGAATGACGTCGCAATCCACGGTGATCTGGCGCTCACCGAGTTTTTGGGGATCGACGACGGCACGCAGCGCGCGGCCGATGAGGCGCTGAATTTCCTGGGTGCGTCCGGATGGGTGGCCGGCGGTGACCTCGCGGCGGGTCCGCTCGGAGGTGGCGCGGGGGAGCATGGCATATTCGGCCGTGACCCAGCCGCGACCCTGGCCTTTCAACCACGGCGGCACGCGCTCCTCCAGGCTCGCCATGCAGAGCACATGGGTGTTGCCGAACTTGATGAGGCAAGACCCTTCCGCATGCATGGAGACGGCGCGTTCGACGGAGACGCGGCGAAGCTCGTCCGGCTGGCGTTTGGAGGGGCGCATGGGTGGTCGATACCTTCGAATTTCTGGAATCCGGCGCGACCCTAGTCCGGGGGCTGATCCGGTGCAACTGCACTTGGAGCGGATCAGCAAGGACAGGCCGCTTGCTGCCCTCCTGCGCAGAGAACGAGGGAGAGGGCACGGTGCTGGTTTGACGGACGCCCCCCGCGCTCCCTACATTCACGGTGAAAACCGGGCAAGGCGCCCGAGGCCGTTCCGCAAAAGCCGATGTCCGTGATTGTCAAGCTCAACGACCGTTCCCGAGCCATCCTGCGCCAAATCGTGGAAAGCTATCTTTCCACGGGCGATCCCGTGGGGTCGCGAAATCTGTCGCGCGTGCTGCCGCTCCATCTTTCGCCGGCGTCCATCCGCAACGTCATGGCGGACCTGGAAGAGCTGGGGTTGATCTACGCGCCGCACACATCCGCTGGCCGCTTGCCGACGCAGACCGGGCTGCGCATGTTCGTCGATGGCCTTTTGGAGACGGGGGGGCTCTCCGACGACGAGCGCAAGCAGATCGAAGCGCAGATCGCCGCCAGCCGGTCGACGTCACTCGACAAGGTTCTGGGCGAAGCGGGCGAGATGATTTCGGGGTTGTCGCACTGCGCCGGCGTGGTGCTGGCGGAGAAGCAGGTCGCCAGGCTGAAGCAGGTGGAATTCGTTCCGCTTGAACCGACCAAGGCGCTGGCCATTCTGGTCAGCGAGGATGGTGATGTGGAGAATCGCATCATCGACCTGCCGCCCGGACTTTCCGCCACGGCGCTGATCGAGGCGGCCAACTACCTCAATGCGCACATCCGCGGATTGACGATCTCCGAAGCGCGCAAGCGTGTGGACGCAGAACTCGCCAACGCACGCGCGGAGCTCGATGGGCTGACGCAGAAGGTGGTGAAAGCCGGTCTTGCCGAATGGTCCGGCGCGCTGGACGAGCGGCAGAGCCTGATCGTTCGGGGTCAGTCAAACCTGCTCAAAGATTTGACGGCGATCGATGACCTGGAGCGCATCCGCCAGCTGTTCGACGATTTGGAATCCAAGACGGAACTTTCGCAGATCCTGGGACTTGCCGAAGGCGGAGAGGGCGTGCGAATCTTCATCGGTTCGGAGAACAAGCTGTTTTCAATGTCAGGGTCATCACTGATCGTGGCGCCGTTCCAGAACCAATCGCGAAAAGTGGTGGGTGTGCTCGGCGTGATCGGACCAACCCGTCTCAATTATGCCCGCATCATTCCGATGGTCGATTACACCGCCAAGATCATTTCGCGTCTCATCTCCTGATCCTGCTCGTCTCTTGATTTTTTTGGCCCGGCAGCCGATACCCCGACCGACCGCGAAAAACCCTATTTGTAGAGAGCGATCGAGCCCCCTATGTCCGATCCGAATAAGTCTCCCGACCCCAATGCCGCCGCGCCGGGGCCGGATTCCGACATGTTCGCCGCTGAACATGGCGCTGAGCAAATCAAGGCCATCATCGGCGCGCTTCAGGACGAGCTGGCAAAGGCCAACGAAGACCTCGCTCAAGCCAAGACGGAGATTTTGCGTCTCGTGGCCGATATGGACAATCTGCGCAAGCGGACGGAGCGGGAGAAGCAGGAAACGGCGAAATTCGCCATTTCCAAGTTCGCCATCGACATCATTGACGTGGCCGATAATTTCGAGCGCGCCATGCAGGCCGTGCCGGCCGGCGCGGCCGAAGCCGACCCTGCGTTGCAGAGCCTTGTCGAAGGCGTGGAGATGATCGATGGGCAGCTCAAGAGTGTGCTCGAACGGCACGGCGTGACGCGCATCTGGCCGGAAGGCGACCTGTTCAATCCGCATCTGCACCAGCCGATGATGCAGCAGGACCGCCCCGACGTTCCCCATGGCACGATCTTGCAAGTGTTCCAGGCCGGCTACGTGATTGACGAGCGGGTTATACGGCCGGCAGTTGTCGTCGTCGCGCGGGGCGGGCCGAAGGCGGCGAAGCCGGACGCGGACAACGGGGCTGCGACGGACGCCCCAGGCGATCCGCCGAACGGCGCGTGACGGTTCAAATCGCGATGGCGGAATGACACGCCTTCAGGCTGATTTCGTGCTGCTTTTCGCGGCGGCGCTGTGGGGAACGGCGTTTTATTTTCAGAAAGAGGCCATGGCGCACATCGGGCCGTGGACGTTCATTGCGGCGCGGGCCGGGCTGGCGGCGGTGGCGTTGGCACCGCTGGCCATACTTGAGCATCGCCGCGCGGTGCCGACAACCGATAAGCCGGGGATGCAGCGTATCGCGATCCTCGGTGGCCTGGTGTTTCTGCTGGCCGCTTATCTGCAGCAGGCCGGGCTGGTGACGGCTTCCGTCACGAACACCGGGTTTCTCACTTCGCTGTACGTCGTCTTCACGCCCCTGGTGGCGTGGTTCTGGTTGCGGATCGCGCCGCCGCGGATCGTTTGGCCGGCGATTGCGCTCTCGTTCGCGGGAACGTGGTTGCTGGGCGGCGGATCGCTCGGCGGGCTCGCCCATGGCGATCTTCTGGTCGCCGCCAGCGCGCTGTTCTGGGCAACACACTGCGTCGTGACGGGTCGAGCCTCCCAGCATCAGCGGCCACTGACCTTCACGGCGATCCAGTTCGGCGTGGTGACGGCGTTTGCAGTGGTCGCGGCGTTTGCGACCGAACAGCCGACAGTTGAGGGTCTCAAGGCGGCCGCCGTCCCGATCCTCTTCGTCGGCCTCGTTTCGACGGCCGTGACGTTCACGTTGTTCGCGATCGCCGTGCGGCACACAACGCCGCCGGAAGCGGCCGTCATTCTTTCTGCGGAGAGCCTGTTCGCGGCGGCTGCCGGGGCGATCATGCTGGGCGAGCGGTTGAGCGCGGTATCGTGGCTTGGAGCCGGCCTGATGATTGCAGCGGTCCTGCTGGTGCAGATCGGTCCGCGGTTCAATCGAACGGCGTTACGCGCCGGAGCGTCAGATTGATCCGTCCGCCTCCGGGCACGATGCCGGACGTGCCGGGCAAGATGCGGTCGATGCCGTGATAGGCAAAGCGCGCCGGTCCGCCCAGGATACAAATATCGCCCGAGCGAAGCGTGACGCGCACCTTGGGGTCGCTGCGGTCCGTCCCGCCGACATGGAACACCGCATCGTCGCCGAGCGAGACCGAAAGGACCGGGGCGCGGGGCTCCTGTTCGTCGGCGTCACGGTGCGAGCCCATCTTCGCCCCGGCCGGGTAATGGTTGATGAGGCAGGCTTCTGGAAGTCCCTGGACGCGTGCATAGGTGCGCCAGAGTTCGAGAAGCGTCTCTGGAATGGGCGGCCAGGGACGGCCGGTTTCCAGATGGACGGGCTGGTAGCGGTAGCCGCGCTCCTTGTCAGAGACCCAACCTAGCGGCCCGCAATTGGTCATACGGACCGAGAAGGGCCGGCCGGACCGCGGCATCCGGGGCTGAAACAGCGGGGCGGACGCGATTGCGTCCTGAATGGCGCTCATCAGGGCTTTCTGCTCGGGCAGGGACAAGGCTCCGGCGATCAGGCGAAAGCCGTCCGGAAGGCGCTCACCCGTCATGCCGGAAGCCTTTGGCGAGGGTTTACTTTTGGGTCGAGCGGCGATCGTTCGGCTCCTTTCCGTGCGGCATGCTGGCTTGACCGGATTTTAGTCACGGATGGGTGATGCCATCCCGTTGCACCCCCACGAAACGGCCCTATATAGGTCAGCACGACGTCTCATTAACTCCCTGGGGACCGCAACGGCTCCGGCCCTCTTCTAACGGGCACGGGTCAGCACTGGATGCCATGACGTGGGTCCTGGCGGTCCGCCACAACGAAAGAGGAAGTTTACCATGGCTAAAGTGATCGGCATCGACCTCGGCACCACGAACTCGTGTGTCGCCGTCATGGAGGGTGGCAAGCCGCGTGTTCTGGAAAACGCTGAAGGGGCCAATACGACCCCGTCCATCGTCGCATTCACGGACGACGGCGAGCGGCTCGTGGGCCTGCCCGCCAAGCGTCAGGCTGTCACCAACCCCACCGGAACGTTGTTCGCGATCAAGCGGCTGATCGGCCGCCGGTTCGATGAACCGATGGTGGAAAAGGACAAGAAGCTCGTCCCGTATGAGATCGTAAAGGGTCCGAACGGCGATGCCTGGGTGCAGGTGGATGGCAAGTCCTACTCGCCGCAGCAGATCTCGGCGTTCATCCTGCAGAAGATGAAAGAGTCGGCGGAGGCCAAGCTCGGCGAGACGGTCACGCAGGCCGTCATCACGGTGCCCGCGTATTTCAATGACGCCCAGCGGCAGGCCACGAAGGATGCCGGCAAGATCGCCGGGCTTGAGGTGCTGCGGATCATTAACGAGCCGACGGCCGCAGCGCTCGCGTATGGCCTCGACAAGAAGAAGGAAGCCAAGACGATCGCGGTCTACGACCTCGGCGGCGGCACGTTCGACATTTCGATCCTGGAAATCGGCGACGGCGTCTTCGAAGTGAAGTCGACGAACGGCGACACGTTCCTTGGCGGCGAAGACTTCGACATGAAGCTCGTGTCGTATCTCGCGGACGAGTTCAAGAAGTCGAACGGCATCGACCTCAGGTCGGACAAACTCGCTTTGCAGCGCCTCAAGGAAGCTGCCGAAAAGGCCAAGATCGAGCTGTCGTCTTCGGCGCAGACCGAAATCAACCTGCCGTTCATCACAGCCGATGCGACGGGACCCAAGCATCTCACGATGAAGCTGACCCGCGCCAAGCTCGAAAGCCTGGTCGAAGATCTCATCGAAAAGACCAAGGGACCGTGCCTGCAGGCGATCAAGGATGCCGGCCTCAAGGCTGCCGAGATCGACGAAGTCGTTCTCGTCGGCGGCATGACGCGCATGCCCAAGGTGCAGCAGACCGTCAAGGAGATCTTCGGCAAGGAACCGCACAAGGGCGTCAACCCGGACGAAGTGGTGGCGGTTGGCGCTGCGATCCAGGCCGGCGTGCTGAAGGGTGAGGTGAAGGACGTCCTTCTGCTCGACGTCACGCCGCTTTCGCTCGGGATCGAAACACTGGGCGGCGTGTTCACGCGGCTCATCGACCGCAACACAACCATTCCGACCAAGAAGAGCCAGGTGTTCTCGACGGCGGAAGACGGACAGACGGCGGTCACCATTCGCGTCAGCCAGGGCGAGCGCGAGATGGCCGCGGACAACAAGCTGCTCGGCCAGTTCGACCTTGTCGGACTGCCGCCAGCGCCGCGCGGCGTGCCGCAGGTCGAGGTGACGTTCGATATCGACGCCAACGGCATCGTGCATGTCTCGGCCAAGGACAAGGCGACAGGCAAGGAGCAGTCCGTGCGCATTCAGGCATCGGGCGGGCTGTCCGACGCCGAGGTCGAACGCATGGTGAAAGACGCCGAGGCTCATGCTTCGGAAGACAAGAAGAAGCGTGAGTTGGTTGAAGCGCGAAACCAGGCTGAAGCTCTGGTTCACGCGACCGAGAAGCAACTCGCCGACAACGAGGCGAATGCCGCCGTGGCAGCCGTCAAGGGCGATGTCGAAGCCGCGATTGCCGGCGTGAAAGACGCACTTGGTTCGGAGGACGCCGAGAAGATCAAAGCCTCGACCAACGTTCTGGCGCAGGTGGCGATGAAGATCGGCGAAGCGATCTACAGTGCCTCGGCCGGCGCAGGCGGCGGCGATGCGACAGACGATACGTCAGCCAGCAGCGCCTCGGCGGACGACAACGTGGTCGATGCCGACTTCGAGGAAGTGAAGGACGACAAGAAAAAGGCCGGCTAAACAGCCGGCGAGTACGCCCCGCCGCACATCGCGGCGGGGCGATGCCAACCGGATAGCCGCCATTCCCGCTGTTGCCGCAGCGAAGCGGCACTCAATTTCACTTAGGTTTACTAAGGCCGGATGCGAAGGCCGCCCCACGACCGGTGCCCGCCCTTCCCGCCTCGGATGAAACGCCCCAATGGCCAAGCGCGACTACTACGACATTCTTGGGGTGCAGCGGAATGCGAGCGAACAGGACTTGAAGTCCGCGTTTCGCAAGCTCGCCAAGGATCACCATCCGGACCGCAACCCCGGCGACAAGGGCGCCGAGCAGAATTTCAAAGAATTGAACGAGGCCTATGAGGTTCTGAAAGACCCCCAGAAGCGCGCGGCCTATGACCGGTTCGGACACGCGGCGTTCGATGGCGGCATGGGCGGCCGTGGCGGCGGCGCCGGTTTTGGGCCGGACTTCGCGTCGTCGATGTCGGATATTTTCGACGATCTGTTCGGCGAGTTCATGGGCGGACGGCGCGGCGGGGGCCAGCAGCGTCGCTCGGGGCGCGAGCGCGGGGCGGACCTGCGCTACAATATGGAAATCTCGCTCGACGATGCCTTCGCCGGCAAGACGGCGCAGATCCGCGTGCCGACGAGCGTTACCTGCGAGACCTGCTCCGGCTCCGGCGCGAAGGCCGGAACCAAGCCCGTGACGTGCGCGACATGCGGCGGCGCAGGCAAGGTGCGCGCCAGCCAGGGCTTTTTCACCATCGAGCGGACGTGTCCGTCGTGCCAGGGGCGCGGCGAAACGATCGCTGATCCCTGCCCGGCATGTAACGGCGCGGGGCGCGTGGTCAAAGAGCGGACGCTGTCGGTCAACATTCCAGCCGGTGTGGAAGACGGCACCCGTATCCGCCTCAGCGGTGAGGGTGAAGCGGGCTCGCGTGGCGGTCCGGCCGGCGATCTTTATATTTTTCTCTCGATCAAGCCGCACGAATTGTTCCAGCGCGATGGTTCGGACGTGTTCTGCCGCGTTCCCATTTCCATGACGACGGCAGCGCTCGGCGGTCAAATCGAGGTGCCGACACTCGACGGCACCGTGAGCCGGGTGAAAGTTCCAGAAGGCACCGAGAGCGGCAAGCAGTTCCGGCTTAAGGGCAAAGGCATGCCGGTGCTGCGGTCGAACGCTTCGGGCGACCTTTATATCCAGGTCGAAGTTGAGACGCCGAAGAACCTCACGCGAAAGCAGCGGGAGCTTTTGGAAGAATTCGAACGCCTGAGCGCCAAGGACACAAGCCCAGAAAGTGCGGGTTTTTTTGCACGCATGAAGGATTTGTTCGGCGGCGAGAGTTGAGCCGGAATCAACGCGGAACCAGAGGCCCGTTTCCCGCGTCTGGACGGTGACCTATGATCTCTGGTTCATACATTCCACGCAGCTTGCCAGCTCTTAGAGGAAAACATGTCCGTAACGCCGAATGCTCCGCGCCTACTATTCTTTGCCGGTTCGGCGAGGAGCGGTTCCCACAATTTGCGGCTTGCAAGGCTCGGCTCGTCAATAGCCGAGGCGAACGGCATCGCGGCCACATTCGCGGACCTCGGCGACTACCCGCTGCCGCTCTACAATCAGGATCTGCAAAACGCGGACGGCATTCCGGAGAACGCGCGCAAGTTCGAAGCCCTGATGCGAGTTCATACGGGCATTTTCATTGCCTGCCCGGAGTACAACGCCTCGATCACGCCGCTGCTCAAGAACACGCTCGACTGGCTGAGCCGGATACGAAACGACGGCGAGGAGCCGCTTTATGTCTTCAAGACCCGCGTGTTCGCACTTGGATCGTCATCGCCGGGGGGCATGGGCGGTTTGAGGGGCCTCAATACCGCGCGGACAGTCCTTGAACTTGGCCTGGGGGCGCTGGTGCTGCCCGAGCAGTTCGCCGTGCCGCGTGCAATGGACGCCTACGACGAGAACGGTCACCTGAAAAACAAAGACAGCCAGGAGCAGTTCAAAGGGTTGATCCAGAAGCTTGCCCGTGCGGCGCACGTGCTGCATGGATAGAGCATGATCCGGCAGCCGGCGAACGGCACCCGGATCGACGATGCCACAGCTCACGCCGGATGCCTGTTCCGGATGGCGGATGCCGAATTCATGACCCACACACCCATCAAAGACCGTTTGATCGTTGCCCTCGACATGCCGACTGTCGAGGAAGCGCAGCGGCTCGTCGCGAAACTCGACGACGCCGTGTCTTTCTACAAAGTGGGGCTCGAACTTCTGTTCACAGGTGGACTGGATCTCGCAGACAGTTTGAAAGCGCAAGGCAAGCGCGTGTTCCTCGACATGAAGCTGCTCGACATCGGCAACACGATCGAGAGGGCCGTGTCGAACGCGCGCGAATTGGGCGTCGATTTTCTGACGGTGCACGGTCACGATCTCAAAACGCTGCGGGCAGCCGTGACCGGGCGGGGCGCGAGCCAACTCAAGTTGCTGGCCGTTACCGTCATGACGAACCTGACCGAGGAAGACCTGAAGCAGCAGGGCAGCCGGCTTTCGCCCAGTGAACTCGTGCTGCACCGGGCCCGGCTCGCCTTCGAGGCGGGGTTTGACGGCGTGATTGCCTCGGGCCAGGAGGCGGCAGCGATCCGGGCCGCGACAGGACCGGAGTTTCTGATCGTGACGCCGGGCATACGGCTCGCCGGCAGCACGACCGACGATCAGGAGCGGGTCATGACACCCGAACATGCGGTGGGTGCGGGGGCTAACCATATCGTTGTCGGGCGGCCCATTACCCAGGCCGACGACCCGGCACAAGCTGCGCAGATCTTCCACCATCACATCAGGCAGGCCGTATAGGCCGGTGGCGCGGGGCTTTGCAGGGTGGGCTGCTTGCAGGCGGATTGCCCACGGCTTATGCCAGTCGCGCTGAACATTCCCCAATAGAGGACTCGAGACGAATGCCGAAGGGATACGTGATCGCGCACGCCACCGTAACCGACCCCGAGAAGTGGGGGCTCTACGTCGCCAAATCCAAGGTCGCGCTCGACAAGTATGAAGGCCGGCCGATCGTGCGCGGGGGCAAATGCGAGATCGTCGAAGGCAATGGCGTGGCGCGCAACGTCGTGCTGGAATTTCCCAGCTTCGAGCACGCGATCGGTTACGCCCGGAGTTCGGAGTATGCCGAGGCCAAGGCGCTGCGGCAGGGCGCAGGCTCGATCGACATCACGGTTGTGGAGGGCGTCTAGGGCAAAGCATGGCGCACTTTCCCACCAAAGGCGAGAGGCCGGCATGGCACGCCAGTGTCCTGACGCTGTTTCCGGAAATGTTTCCGGGGCCGCTTGGCATATCGCTGGTGGGACAGGCGCTGCAGGCGGGTCTCTGGTCTCTGACTACACATCAGATCCGCGACTTCGGATTGGGGCGGCACCGGCAGGTGGACGACACGCCGGCGGGCGGCGGCGCGGGGATGGTGTTGCGCGCGGATGTGCTGGGGCCGGCGCTCGACGCGGCCAGCGATAGCAATGCCGGCAGCCCGTTGATTTATCTTTCGCCGCGCGGGCGTCCTTTCGATCAGGCGCTGGCGCGGGAGCTGGCTGGCGGCCCCGGCGTGGTCCTGCTAGCGGGGCGGTTCGAAGGCATCGACGAGCGAGTGATCGGTGGGCGAGGTCTGATCGAGATTTCGATCGGAGACTACGTGCTGTCGGGCGGGGAGTTGGCCGCCATGGTGCTGATCGATGCGTGCGTGCGCCTGCTGCCGGGCGTACTCGGGGCGGCCGACAGTCTGGCGCATGAGAGCTTTGAGAACGGTTTGCTTGAATATCCGCAATACACCCGGCCGCGGGACTGGGAGGGGCACCTGATCCCCGAGGTGCTTCTGTCGGGCGATCACAGGGCGATCGCGGCGTGGCGGCAGGCGGAAGCGAAGCGGATCACGGCCGAGCGGCGGCCCGACCTTAGGGCAAAGAAGCCGGCCGGCTAATGTGAGGTGGCGCGACTGCGCATCTCAGGTGGCGCGGCTGCGCCAGGCGATGGCGTTCAGACGGTCGGCGAAATGGCCGACCAGGCAGGACGAATTCTCGATGATGCGGCGCAGGGCCGGATCGAGCGAGCGGGACCGGTAGAACAGCCAATCTTCCAGTTCGTAGAGCTGACGAATCATTTCGCTTCCCCCGTCTCAGTTAAGAGAAGGTTTCGCGATGCCGGTTAACAAGTGGTTAACGGTGCTCTAAATTCATGCAATTCAAATGGCGCAATTTGCCGAGATCCGATCAGCAGAATGAGTATGGCATTAACCGTAGCCAAAACCGCAGGCCGAATTTCGAAAGGCTCCGAATTGGAATAACCATGGAATTCTACGCCAATCATTAGACGCAAAGCAACTCTCTGATATTGCTGTAAATATTTGTTTCTGGATCGAGTCTTTTCTGACGAGGCTTATTTTCATATTGGATCAATAGATGGCAATAATTACTGAGATTTTTACTACCTCTTCAGGCCGTTTCGATTCTACTTCAATTTAGATTTGAATATGTCCGGCATTGGTTGCAAACCGGGTCCTACATCCTTTCGTCCGGCGGCCATATGCCGGTCCAGGCGTTGCGAGGTTCATTCATGCCGGCAGCCGATGCGCGCGCGACACGGCATGTGCGCGGCACCCGTCGTCCCGAGCCCAGGCCTGTTCAGGGCCTGCGTCAGCCGGGGGCTTGGCCGCGGCTCGTCCGAAGCTGGGCTTTTGATTCCGAGGCTCTTTTGCTTGGCGGCGCGCTGCTGGCTTTGTGCGCGTGGTTTGCGTTGGAGAGTTCGCGCGGTACGCGTGACGGTGCTGCCGTAACACCGCTGCTTTCCGCCGGGTCCGCGCCGATCATCAGGGCGGGGCCGCCGTTTGCTTTCGTCGCGCGGGAAGCAAAGGCGCTGATCCATCCACAATTGGCGCAAATCCCAGGGGCGGCTCAGTCAGCCGCCGGCACATCGCCGGTCGAACAGCACGCCTTGCTGGCGATACCCGAGTTCGACCCACTCGGTTCGGTCATGGTGTCCGGTTTGCCCGCCGAGACCCGGTTGTCCGCCGGCACGGCCGTGCCGGGCGCCGATGCGAATACCGTCGACTGGGCGGTGGCTTTCGGCGATCTCGATAAACTGGTTGTTCAGTTGCCGCGACAACGAACCGGCGCCATTCGCGCGACGCTCGACTTGCGGAACCGTGCCGGCGTGAAAATCAAGTCGCTGTCGGTGGAAGTGCGCGAGGCTGGCGGGGGTGGGCCGCCTCGGTCATCGGCGGTTGATCCACCCGATCCGGTATCAAAGTCACGAGTCCGACCGGCAAAAGCGGTGCGACCGGGCAGCAAGAGCCTGCGCAAGACCGTGCGGCCGCAAGCGAAGGTCAGCAATGCCAAGCCGCCGGTCTCATCGCTTGGGAGCACCGCCAAGACAGCGCCGGCTCCTAAAGTCGTCAAGGTGCTTCCGTCGAACGCGCTTCCGGGAGGTTTTTTCAAGCCGGACCCGAAAGATAGCGCTTCGAGCGGGCTGCCGCCGGCGTTGCGCGAGGATCCAAGGTTCACGACGTTGCGGGGACTGGGCGCGGGGTCCATCGAACCGGCGGCTGAGCCTGATGGTGCTGCGCCACCGTGACCGTTACAAATGGGGTTTTCCGGTCCGCACGGCCTCTCGACAAGCAGCGGTCTTTCCGGTATCACCCGCCGCAACCAATTCCCCGATAAGGGTGCCCTCAAGGGCCGCATGAGCCTCGCTCGTACGTCGATTTTGCCGGCGGCGATGCTCCTCTGCTTCGAAAAAACAACCAAAAAGGACAGAAAATGAACATTATTCAAGAGCTTGAGCGCGAGCAGATGGATGCCGTGCTCGCCAAACGAAACGTTCCGGAATTTCAGCCCGGAGACACGGTCAAGGTTCTCGTCCGCGTGGTCGAGGCGGCCGATGTCGATCCCAAGGACAAGAAGAAGAAGGCCGCCGCGGCCCGCGCGCCGGCGGAGCGGCTACAGGCCTACGAGGGCATCGTGATCGCGCGCTCCGGCGCCGGCATCAACGAGAGCTTCACGGTGCGCAAAATTTCCTACGGCGAAGGTGTGGAGCGCGTGTTCCCGATCTATTCGCCGCACATCGCTGAAATCGAGGTGCTGCGGCGTGGACGCGTGCGTCGCGCGAAGCTCTACTATCTGCGTGGTCTGCGCGGCAAGGCCGCCCGCATTTTCGAGCGCACGGACGCGCGTGCCCGCAAACTCAACGCCGCTTGGAAGGGCTTCAAGAAGCCCAAGGGCGAGGCCGACGATCTGGCGCAGATCAACGGCATCGACGCGACGCTCGCCGCGCGCCTCAAGCAACTCAACCTCTACAAGTTCGAGCAGATCGCCAACTTCTCGGATGAGGATATCGCCAACGTGGAAGGCGCGCTCAACATCGACGGCCGGATCGAAAAGCAAGACTGGATCGGCCAGGCGCGCGCGCTGTTGACCGCCGCCGAAGCACCCGCCGAAGGGGATGGCGAAGGCGAAGCTCAGTCCTAGTCCGGACGACGGCGCACCGTGCAATACTTCAGAACGGCGGTCCAAAGGGCCGCCGTTTGCTTTTGTAAGTCGCCGCGACGGATCTATGATTTTCGCGCGTTGGCTTAGCGAGCCATTTTCCGCTAGTCTCAAGACTGTCTGCAACGAAACGTCTTCAGGTTCCATGTCAAACGTCGAAGTTTCCCGCTCGCTTCAGCGCGATACCACTATCAAGCTGCATGGACCCGACGATTTTGCGGGCATGCGCAAAGCCGGACAACTGGCGGCTGCGGCTCTCGACATGATTACGCCGCACGTCAAGCCAGGTGTAGCGACGGAACATCTTGATGCGCTGGTGATGGCGTTTGCCCAGGACCACGGCGCCATTCCGGCGCCGCTGAACTACCGCGGGTTTCCGAAGGCCATTTGCACGTCGATCAACCATGTGGTCTGCCATGGCATACCGGGACCCAAGCCACTGCGCGAAGGCGACGTGGTCAATATCGACGTGACACTTATTGTGGACGGGTGGCACGGCGACACGAGCCGCATGTACGGCGTCGGTGAAATTTCGCGAAAGGCCGAACGACTGATCGAAGTGACGTACGAGTGCCTGATGCGGGGCGTCGGGGCCGTCAAGCCCGGCGTCTCAACCGGCAAGATCGGCGCTGTCATACAGCAGTTTGCCGAAGCCGAGCGCTGCAGCGTGGTGCGCGACTTTTGCGGCCATGGCTTGGGGCGTGTGTTCCACGACCGGCCAAATATCCTGCATTACGGCGAAGAGACCGAAGGCATTCTGATGCAACCGGGCATGTTCTTCACCATCGAACCGATGATCAATCTCGGAAGGCCGGCCGTCAAAGTTCTGTCGGACGGCTGGACGGCGGTGACGCGGGATCGCGAGCTGTCAGCGCAGTTCGAGCACACCATCGGCGTCACGGAAACGGGCTGTGAAATTTTCACGACGTCTCCGGCCGGATTGCATCAGCCGCCTTACCACACAGCGTGACGTTCGCGGACGGGGAGCATCGATGTCCGACCGGGGGAAGGACGGCAACCAACCGGTGCAGAGCGGATTATTCGAAGCGCCGCCGGGCGCCATGCCGGGGACTCCGCACTCAGGCCACCGGGAACGGCTGCGGGAACGCTTCTTAAAGGGCGGCGCCGACGCGCTGCCGGACTACGAACTCCTCGAACTCGTCCTGTTTCGCGCCATCCAGAGACGAGACACGAAGGCGCTGGCCAAAAAACTGATCGCCCGTTTCGGTTCTTTTGCCGAAGTCGTGAATGCTCCCGAGGGCCGGCTCAGGGAGGTCGAGGGCGTGGGCGCTGCCGTCGTGACGGAACTGAAACTCATCCATGCGGCTGCGACGCGGCTTGCGCGCACCGGTCTCACCCAACGACCCCTATTATCGTCCGGCCCCGAGGTGATCGCTTACTTGACCATGGCGCAGGCCTATGAGCAGCGGGAGATGTTCCGGATACTGTTTCTCGACAAGAAGAACCGGCTGATTGCCGACGAAGTTCAAGGAGAGGGCACGGTCGACCATACGCCGGTTTACGTACGCGAGGTCGTCAAGCGGGCTCTAGAGCTTTCCGCTACCGCGATCGTTCTCGTGCACAATCATCCCTCTGGTGATCCGACCCCCTCGCGGGCGGATATCGACATGACAAAGCTCGTGATTGATGCCGGGCGGCCACTTGGCGTGGCGGTGCACGATCACATCATCGTCGGACGATCCGGACACGTCAGCCTTCGCTCGCGGCGATTGATCTGATTGAACGTTCCGTGTTGCGTCGCTACTCTTCGGACGATTCGAAAGTGCGGGAAAATTGCTTCGGGGAGTTACCAAATGCGCTTCAGCATGCTTGCTCTGGGATTCATCGCGATGGCCGCACCGATGGCCGCGTCGGCTCAGGAAATAACCGGGCTGGCGGCCATGCACGATATGCGTCGTGAACGGGGCAAACTTTGCATGAGCGATCACTGGCATTCGGGCAACGGTTCCGGGGCGACGAAAGACGCGGCACAGAAGGCTGCCATTCGTTCGTGGATCGATTTCACCGACCTGGAATACGGCCGGCGTTGGGCCAGCTTCTCCAACTCCGCAAGCCGAAAAGTTTCCTATTCCAAGGAATCAAGCGGCTGGAGTGCGAGTGTCGAAGGACGGCCGTGCTACCGCTAATCCGCACGACGGATGAAGTTCACGTTCCGCGCGGCTTGGCGCGCGCGGTCGGCTGAGCGTTGGCTGGATCGTCAGGCCAGACATGACGCGGGTAGCGGCCCCTCATTTCTGACCTCACTGCACTCCATGAGCCTGACCAGAACCCCGGAAGATCGCGGGTGATTTGAATCTGTCGATGTGCGGGCGAGAGCAGCTCGAGCGTGAGGGGCAAGCGACCGCCGGCTATCGTTGGGTGGTTCTTCAGGCCATAAAGCTCTTGAACGCGAATTTTGAGGGACGGCGCGCCGGGGCCGGCGTAGTCGATTGGGTGCGCGTTTCCGGTCGGCGCATCAAAGTGCGTCGGTGCCTCGATGTCCAACTTCCGCTTCACGTCCCAGGAGACCAGCGCGTCGAGGGCGTGGCCAAGCGTGCTTGCGTCAATGTCCGACATTCGTATCGCGTGATCGAGAAACGGGGCGAGCCAGGCTTCCGCAGACGCCGACAACGCGTCGTCGCTGAGATTAGGCCATGTGGTCCCGTCGCCCTCGGCAGCGCGCAGAAATGCAATGCGATGTCGCAACTGTTGTTGCGCGTTCGACCATGGCAGCCGATCGATGCCGGTTGAGGCAACCGCGCGGGCCAATAGCGCGGCCGTTTCCGGTGACGGGGTGACGGGCCGGCTTTCACTGGAAATTACGATGGCATCGAGACTACGCACGCGCCGGGCGCGGATGGCAGCGGCGGCAAGGTCAAAGGCGACTTCATCGCGGGTCATGATCCGGTGCGCGGCGGCTTCCAGAACTTCGTTTTCGGAGATGCGGGCGGCGGCGAGGATGCGCGTCGCAGCGGCCGAACCTTGAAGCTCGGCGACAACGAGGTAAGGCGATTGCGCCAGGGCATCGGCCGGATCGAGAAAAGCACCGCGCCCGTTGGCGAGGAGGAATTGACCAGGTGCGCCGCGGGCTTTCGCGATGCGGTCGGGGTAGGCCAGCGCGAGTGTCATTGCCACGCTCGTCTCGTTTGCCGTGTTGCTCACACCCGCAGACTTGGCCCATACGCCGGCAAGGCGGCGCATATCTTCGGCCCGGCGCGACCGGTCGCGGCGGAAGCTCGTGATGCGGTGATCGAGATCGGTATCGGTGCCGCCCAAACCGCGCTCGACGAGCACCGCGGCGATTTCGGTGGATTGATACGTCTGCGACGCCAGCACCATGCGCGCCAGCCGTGCGGGAAGGGGCAACGCGCGGATGCGGCGACCTTCCGGCGTGATGCGTGCGGATGCGTCGAGCGCACCGATGGTCTGGAGTTCATGGCGCGCGGCGGATACGGCCGCAACGGACGGCGGATCGAGCCAGGATAAGGTCGCGGGTTCGGATACGCCCCATTCGGCAAGGTCGAGTAGAAGTCCGCTCAAGTCCGCGGCGCGGATCTCAGGTTCGGAGTAAGGCCGCAGGCTTGCCGTTTGGGGCTCGTCCCACAAGCGGTAGCAGACGCCTGGTTCGGTTCTGCCCGCGCGTCCACGGCGCTGGTCGGCGGAAGCGCGCGATACGCGCACCGTCTCAAGTCGCGTCACACCGGCATCGGGTTCGAAGCGCGGCACGCGCTGGAGGCCGCTGTCGATGACGACGCGGACGCCCTCGATGGTCAGCGATGTCTCGGCGATCGCGGTGGCGAGCACGACTTTGCGTTTGCCGGGGGGTGCAGGCTCGACCGCCCGGTCCTGGACTGCGTTGTCCATGGCGCCATAGAGCGGGGCAAGCAGGATGTTTGGGTCGGAGATGGCTTCGCGCAGCCGCTCCTCGACACGCCGTATTTCAGCTTGTCCGGGGAGGAAGACCAGCAACGAGCCGGGTTCCGAGCGCAGCGCGAGGTGCACGGCGTCGGCAACCTGATCTTCCATGCGGCGGCTAGCATTTCGGCCCAGATAGCTTGTCTCAACCGGGTAGGCGCGGCCTTGGCTTTCGATGACCGGTGCGCCGTCGAGCAGGGCAGCCACGCGCGCGCCATCGAGCGTGGCGGACATGACAAGTATTCGCAGGTCATTGCGCAAGGCCCTTTGCGTGTCGAGGGCCAGAGCCAGTCCGAGGTCGGCGTCAAGCGAGCGCTCGTGGAATTCATCAAAGAGAACCGCGCCGATGCCTTCGAGCGACGGGTCGTCAATGACCATGCGGGTAAAGATACCCTCCGTGATCACTTCGATGCGGGTTCGAGGGCCGCATTTGGAGATCATTCGGGCGCGCAGGCCGACGGCTTCTCCGACCCGCTCGGCTAGCGTTCGCGCCATGCGCCCGGCGGCGGCGCGGGCGGCAATGCGGCGTGGTTCGAGAACGAGGATCTTTTGATTGGCAAGCCATGGCTGAGCGAGAAGCGCCAGCGGCACACGCGTCGTCTTACCGGCGCCGGGAGGCGCGACGAGGACCGCCGTGTTCCGCGTGGACAGTGTCGCACAAAGTTCCGCCAGCACATCATCGATGGGCAGAGGCGTGTCGAAACGCATCACGGGATCACAGCTTCACGCCGCACGCACGCGCGCCGACGAAGCCGCGGTGCGAATGGCGCGGATGTTGTCAGCGTAGGCCGCCTCTGTTCTGCCTTTGAAGACTGCGGAGCCTGCCACGAGCACGTTGGCACCGGCAGCGACGACCAGCGGCGCGGTTTCCGCAGTGACGCCGCCGTCGATCTCGATGTCGATTGGCCGGTTACCGATGAGAGCTTTTACCTGGCTTACCTTGTCGATCACCGACGGAATGAAGGCCTGACCGCCAAAGCCGGGGTTGACGGTCATCAAGAGAACCAAGTCGAGGCGGTCGAGAACGTACTCGATGACATTGGCAGGGGTCGACGGATTGAGGGACACGCCCGCCTTCTTGCCAAGTGAGCGAATAGCCTGAAGCGAACGGTCGAGATGGGGACCGGCCTCGGCATGGACCGTGATGATATCGGCGCCGGCCTCCGCAAACGCTGCAAGAAAAGGATCGCACGGGGCAATCATCAAGTGGCAGTCGAAGACCTTGGGAGAGGCGCTGCGGATTGCCTTGATGACGGGTGGTCCGAATGTGATGTTGGGCACGAAATGGCCATCCATCACGTCAAGGTGAATCCAATCCGCACCGGCGGCATCGACTGCGCGCACCTCCGCACCGAGTTTCGAAAAGTCGGCGGAAAGAATCGACGGGGCGATAATCAGCGGCCGGGTCATGGGTGCCTCCGGTAGGTCGTCGCCGCAGGGGTACACGCGCCGACCGGGAGGAGCAAGCGGGAGGCTTGAAAAACTAGGTCTATAACTCCGGCCTTAGCGGCGGCGGGCTCAGAAGAAGGTGCGGCGCTTGCGTTCCATGAGCTGCAGGATCATCGGGGTGAGGATGAGCTGCATGGCGAGATCGAGTTTCGAACCTGGAATGACGATCGAATTCGCCCGCGACATGAAGCTGTCCTTGATCATGGAGCAGAGGTAGGAGAAGTCGATGCCGCGCGGGGATTTGAAACGGATGACGACCATCGACTCGTCCGGGGTCGGAATCCAGCGGGCGACGAACGGATTGGAGGTATCCACCGTAGGGATGCGCTGGAAATTGATGTCGGTCTCGGTGAACTGCGGGCAGATATACTTCACGTAGTCCGGCATCCGGCGCAGGATCGTGCTGGCGACATCTTCGGTGGAGTAGCCGCGATCTTCACGGTCGCGGTGGATTTTTTGAATCCACTCCAAGTTGATGACGGGCACGACGCCGATTTTGAGATCGGCATACTTGGCGATATTCACGTTGTCCGTGACGGTCGCGCCGTGCAGGCCTTCATAGAAGAGCAGGTCGGTTCCGTACGGAATTTCTTCCCATTGGGTGAATGTGCCGGGTTCCGCGCCGTATCCATCGGCTTCCGTTTGGTTATGAATATAATGCCGGGTTTTGGCGGTGCCGATTTCTCCATAAGACCGGAAGGCCTGTTCCAACTCCTTCAAGAGATTGGCTTCGAGACCGAAGTGGCTGAAGTTCTGGTTGCCGGCCGTCTCGGCGGCCTGCATCGCGGCATGCATCTCTTCGCGGTCGTATCGATGAAATGCGTCGCCCTCGACGAAGGCTGCGGTGAGACCTTCGCGGCGGAAGATCTGTTCGAACGTCCGCTTGACGGACGTCGTGCCTGCGCCGGACGACCCGGTGACGGATATGATCGGATGCTTGGCGGACATCTCTTGCTTTTCCCCGTATTCAGAATCTGAAGAGGCCGCGGCGGCCGAACAGCGGCGAACGCTCGCCCGGACCATGCGGCTCGTGGTGCAGCCGGACGACATAATCGACTTCGGCCTTCGATCCGGCGACGATCGGTGTGTGCTGGTGCAGTCCGCGCGGCTCGACGTCGAGGATCCGCAGTCTGCCGGTGGACGCGCCGCCGCCGGCCTGCTCGATGACGTAGGCGAGCGGATTGGCTTCGTAGATGAGCCGCAGGCGGCCGGACGTGTAGCCATCGCGAAGGTCGGCGGGGTACAGGAAAATGCCTCCGCGGCTCAGGATGCGATAGATGTCGGACACCGGCGTTGCGGTCCAGCGCATATTGAAATCCTTGCCGCGTGGGCCTTCGCGGCCACGCAGCAAGTCGTCGACATAGATACGGACGCAATCTTCCCAGTGCCGGTAATTCGAACTGTTGATCGCGAACTCGGAGGTGACCGCGGGAATGGCGACACTGTACAAGGTGCGGTAGAATTTTCTGTCGTCTGGATCGAGTGAAAATATCTGCGTGCCGGCACCGACAGTGACGACCAGGCTTGTGAATGGGCCATAGACTGCGAAACCGGCGGCGAGCTGATTGCGGCCCGGCTGCATAAAGCTCGATCCATCGGCCCCGCCGGCGAGCGCTGGCAGGATGGAGAAAATCGTGCCGAGCGTTATATTGGCATCGACGTTGGATGAGCCGTCAATCGGATCGGCGGCGACGGCCAGAGTGCCGTTAGCGTGGATGCAGAGCGGGTTGTCCATTTCCTCGGACGCGAAGCATGCGACAGGGCATGCGCGCATGGCGTCCAGGAGGATGTCGTTGGCAAGAATGTCGATTTTCTTTTGTTGATCGACGCCGCTTTGTTTGCCGGTCGTCGCACCGACGGCACCGGCAAGCGGACCCTTGCGGACCAGCGCATCGATCGTGATGCACGCGCGCGCGATGGCATCGACGGTTGCCGACACGGCTTCCCGAGCGGGGTTCTTGTCGGCCCAGCGGGCGAGGTAAGCGGTCAATTCGAGGGCTTCGGACATGCCGGGATCATGTATCCTGCTTCGGCTGCCCCTTGGCGACGGGCAGAAAAAATTAACGAGGGGACCGACGCCGGGCTGACAACCGGCTGGCGCTCCCATTGCAACATAGAACTTGGCAAGCAATGATGAAAATTTCCAAGCCCGCGTCAGGGGAGGCGGCGGGTACGCCCGAGCGGCCTTGACTTTCCCAGCTTGAGCGGTTCGCTTAGGCGCTTGCTTCAGAAGTTCATTCAGACAGGACCGTATTCATGGCCGGTGGCGCAAACGAGAAGGACAATGGCCTTCCGAAAGAGGAACTGCAGCGCCGAGCGCAGATGGCCAAGCAGCTTTCGGGCGCCTTCGGGGACATCGTGACCATGCTGATGCGTTCGCAGTCGGAGCGGACGCGAACGCTGGCCGATCTGGAATGGATGGTCGTGCCGGCCATGCAGACGGGCCAATTCGCTGTGGCGGAGGCCCAGCAGAAGGAGACCGGCATGGTGACGCCCATGGGGGTGGTGTTGTGGGCGTGGGTGTCGGAAGCGGTCGATAAGCGACTATCAGCGCAACTCGATAAGCCCATGAAACTGGACCCGGGCGAATGGAAATCAGGGGAGATCCCCTGGATCGTCGCAGCGTTCGGTGAGCCAACCGTGGTAAATCAGTTGTTCCAGCAACTGTCAAAGTCTGTGTTCACGAAGACGCCGGCAAAATTGCGCGCTCGGGATAAAGACGGGAAGCCGTTTGTTGGACGCCTGGAATTCAAGACGCCGACGCCAAGCAATTGACAGATGATGAACACCCGTCCCGCCAAGTGACTCTCCGTAAACGCATTTTATGCTCACGGTTAGCCATATGTGAAGGGTTCTCTGGCACCAATGGTCCGGTAAGCATCCGTGGAGCCGCGTCGAGGAGCATCCGCTCCCAGACGCACTCCCGGCGCGATCCGGAGTCTGAGTGCTATCATGAGCGGGCCGTCCTCCAATTCCACCCCGCAGAACCCTCTGCGGCGGACGCTTCACCGGTCGAAGGACCTGCTGATTGCCGTCGGCGTATTTTCCGGCGTGATCAATCTCCTGGCGCTGACCGGCTCGTTTTACATGTTGCAGGTCTACGACCGGGTGCTGCCGTCGAATAGCGTGCCTACGTTGATCGGCCTGACGGTGCTGATGGCGCTGCTCTATATCGCCAACGGTTTTCTCGACTTTATCCGCGTCCGAGTCATGAGCCGCGTCGGCGTCCGGGTCGACAACGATGTGCGTGCAAGTGTTTTTCACGCCATCCGCCTGATGCCTTTGAAGCACCGCACACCGGGCGACGGACTGCAGCCCGTACGCGACCTCGATACCATTCGCGCCTTTCTGAGCGGGCTTGGGCCGACGGCCCTGTTTGACCTGCCGTGGGTGCCGATCTACCTCCTCATCGTTTTCCTGCTGCATCCCGTGCTCGGGGTCTTCGCGCTCTTCGGCGCGATTGTCCTCGTCACTCTCACGCTTCTCACAGAGCGGCAAACCCGCGAGCCGACCCGCTCGGCGGTCAGCAGTGCGTCGGCCCGATTTGCCTTCGGCGAGGAAACGCGGCGCAATGCCGAAGTGATCCATGCACTCGGCCTTGGCGAGCGCATGCTCGAGCGGTGGGAGAAACTGACCGCGCGGCATGTCAAAGAACAGATGGTCGCCAACGATGCCGCGTCCGGCATCGGTAGCATTTCCAAGGTCATGCGGCTGTTTTTGCAGTCTGGCATTCTTGGCGTGGGCGCGTGGCTTGTCATCCAAGGCGAAGTTTCGGCGGGCACCATCGTTGCCGCGTCGATCATCATGGCGCGCGCCCTGGCACCGGTCGAGACGGCGATTGCACACTGGCGCGGTTTCGTCGCGACGCGGCAAAGCTACGAACGTCTGACGAAGATGTTCGAAATGATGAACATCGGTGGCGAAGAGCCTGATTCTGTTCAACTGCCGACACCAGCGGCTTCGCTCACGGTGAAGAACCTGGCCATTGCCGCGCCGGGAGAGCGCAATCCGATCATCCACGGCGTCAGCTTCGCGCTCAACGCCGGCGACGGCCTCGGCATCATCGGGCCCAGCGCCTCGGGAAAATCGACTTTGGCCCGCGCGCTCACCGGGATTTGGCAGCCCATCACCGCTAACGGCAGCGTGCGGCTCGACGGCGCCGCCCTCGATCAATGGTCGCCGGAAGCACTTGGCCGCCATATCGGTTATCTGCCGCAGGAAATCGCGCTGTTCGCCGGAACCGTCGCGGAAAATATTTCCCGGTTCGATCCGGAGGCGACGAGCGAACGCATCGTCAAAGCTGCCCAGGCAGCGGGCGTGCACGATATGATCGTCAACCTCGCGGACGGGTACCAGACGGTGATTGCGGAAGGTGGCGTCGGCCTCTCCGCAGGTCAGCGGCAGCGCATCGCGCTCGCGCGCGCACTCTATGGTGACCCGTTCCTCGTCGTTCTCGACGAGCCCAATTCGAATTTGGATACGGCCGGCGACAATGCGCTGACCGCCGCCATTCAGTCCGTGCGTGCCCGCGGCGGCATCGCCATTGTCATTGCGCATCGCCCGTCGGCGCTCGCGGCCATCGACAAGGTTCTCGCCATGGCACGAGGCCAGGTGGCCGCCTTCGGTGAAAAATCAGAGGTGCTAAGAGACGTTCTCGCCATGCCGCAGGTACCCCAACCCGCGCCTCAGAATTTCACGAACCAGGACAGCGCGCACACCGATCACGTGAAGCGCCCGGAGCCGCAACAGGAGCGTGTTTCCGGTGGCGCCATTGCAAAAGCGCAACCAGCCGTCATCCGCACCGTGCGTACGGATTCAAGCGCGAGACCCACGGCATCGCTCAGGCCGGTAGTGACCGTCGCTTCCCCGGCGGCCGCCAACCCAGACAGAGCCATGCCACCCTTGCCGAGCAGCGCTGCCAAAGTCATCTCAGATCGCGATTCCGGGGGCCTTCAATGACAACCCCAAAGCGCAAAGCGACAGAGGTCGACGCCAACGTCCACGGCTATGTCGCGTCCGGACTGGCCGTCATGTTCCTGCTCGTCGGCGGGCTCGGTGTCTGGGCTGCAAGCACCAACATCGCGGGCGCCGTCATCGGATCGGGTGTTGTGGTTGTTGAGACGAACGTCAAGAAAGTTCAACATTCGACGGGTGGCATCGTCGGCGAAATCAACGTCAAGAACGGCTCGGAGGTTAAGGCTGGCGACGTGTTGATCCGCCTCGATGAGACGCTGACGCGGACCAATGAACAGGTAATTTCCAAACAGCTCGACCAGCTTCTGATGCGCGAAGCGCGGCTGAAGGCCGAACGGGACGGCACCGAAACGATTGCCGTTCCAGAAATTCTAGCCGGAAGGTCATTCGAGGCGGAGGTGGCGGAAATCGTCAACGGCGAGCAAAGTCTCTTCAAGTCCAGACGCGAATCCAAGCAGGGTCAGCTGTCTCAGCTCGAGGAGCGGTCGGCTCAGCTCGTGCAGGAATCCGCGGGCATCGCCGCGCAGATCGACGCGAAGTCGCGCGAAATAAAATTGATTGCAGACGAACTGGACGGACTATTCGCGCTCGAGGCCAAGCAACTCGTGACCACGACAAAGCTTGCAGCACTGAAGCGCGAGAAAGCGCGGCTTGAAGGTGAACTTGGACAGTACGACGCCGCCTTGGCACAGGCGAGCGGACGCAAGACGGAAGTCGCCCTGCAGATGGCGCGTCTCGACCAGGAGATGAGGACTGAAGTCGTCAATGAACTGCGCGATGCCCAGACCAAGATCGCCGAACTCGTCGAGCGAAAGGTGGCAGCGGCCGATCAGCTACGCCGGGTTGATATCCGCTCTCCGCAGGATGGCGTGGTTCACCAGCTGGCCGTCTTCACGGTGGGCGGCATCATCACTCCGGGTGAACAAATCATGTTGATCGTGCCGCAGCACGACCGGCTCATGATCGACGTCAAGATTGCGCCGCAGGACATCGATCAAGTGCAGCCTGGCATGCAGGCGCGGCTGCGTTTCAGCGCCTTCAGCCAGCAGACGACCCCGGAACTCGACGGCGTCGTCACCAGACTTGCACCCGATCTCAGCCGCGACCAAATCACGGGTGAAATTTACTTCACGGCGAGAATTGCCATCCCGGATGAGGAACTCGAAAAGCTTGGCTCCAAGAAGTTGCAGCCGGGCATCCCGGTGGAGGTGCATATTACGACAGAAGAGCGCACGGCGCTGTCGTACCTCGTGAAGCCGATGGCCGACCAGATCAACCGGGCCTTCCGGGAACGCTGAGCGCGTCTGCAGGGACGCTCCATAAAGGCCCGTCGCGAAACCGCGGCGGGCCTTCGCATGTGCGAAGCAAAGCCGCACCGCGATTCGCGTCTGCGGGCGAACATCAAGCTTGGCGACCGGGACTTTAGCCGACATATTCGCGACCGGCCGCTTACGCCTTTTCCCGCTGCCGGCTTCCGCCCGACGCACGCGGTTGCTACCCAGCCAAGCACAATAAACTCATTTCGAGGAACACGCCGTGACCGTGAAGACCGACATTGAAATCGCTCGTGAAGCCAGCATGAAGCCGATCACGGACGTCGCCGCCAAGGTGGGCATCCCGCCGGACGCGCTGCTCCAGTATGGCCCCACCAAGGCCAAGGTGACCGCGGACTTCATCGACAGCCTGAAGAGCCGCCCGGACGGCAAGCTGATCCTGGTCACGGCCATCAACCCGACGCCGGCCGGCGAGGGCAAGACCACCACGACCGTGGGGCTCGGCGACGGCCTGAACCGGATCGGAAAGAAAGCCATCATGGCGTTGCGGGAGCCTTCGCTGGGCCCGTGCTTTGGCGTCAAGGGCGGCGCGGCCGGCGGCGGTTATGCCCAGGTGGTCCCGATGGAGGACATCAACCTGCACTTCACGGGCGACTTCCACGCCATCACCTCGGCACACAATCTGCTGTCCGCGCTGATCGACAACCACATCTACTGGGGCAACAGCCTGGGTATCGACAGCCGCCGCGTCGAGTGGCGCCGGGTTCTCGACATGAACGACCGGGCGCTGCGGTCGATCGTGAATTCACTCGGGGGCGTTTCGAACGGGTTCCCGCGCGAGGACGGCTTCGACATCACGGTCGCGTCCGAAGTCATGGCGATCCTTTGCCTTTCCTCCGATCTCAAGGATCTGGAAAAGCGGCTCGGCAATATCATCATTGCGTACACGCGCGACAAGAAGCCGGTGCGTGCGCGCGACGTGAAGGCTGATGGCGCGATGACCGTGCTGCTCAAAGACGCACTGATGCCGAACCTCGTGCAGACGCTGGAGAACAACCCGGTCTTCATCCACGGCGGTCCGTTTGCGAACATCGCGCACGGCTGCAATTCGGTGCTGGCCACCCAGACGGCGCTCAAGCTCGCCGACTATGTCGTAACGGAGGCCGGCTTCGGCGCGGACCTTGGCGCCGAGAAGTTCTTCGACATCAAGTGCCGCAAGGCCGGACTTGCGCCGTCGGCGACCGTGATCGTCGCCACGGTTCGCGCGCTGAAGATGCATGGCGGCGTGAAGAAGGAAGACCTGAAGGGCGAGAACGTCGCCGCCGTTGCCAAAGGCTGCGAAAACCTCAAGCGGCACATCGAGAACGTTGCCAAGTTCGGCGTGCCGGCCGTCGTGGCCGTCAACCGGTTCATCACCGATACGGAAGCTGAAATCCAGGAGGTCATGAAGGCGGCCGAGAGCATGGGGACCAAGGCTTTCCTGTGCACGCACTGGGCGGATGGCGGCAAGGGTACCGAGGCGCTGGCGCATCATGTGGTGGGCGTCTGCGAGAGCGGGAAATCCAACTTCAAGACGCTCTATGCGGACGACATGCCGCTTCGCGACAAGGTCCGCACCATCGCCACCGAGATCTACCGCGCGGCGGACATTTCTTGCGATGGCTCGGTGGAGACGCGATTCAAGGAACTGGAAGCCATGGGCTTCGGCAACCTTCCGATTTGCATGGCCAAAACCCAGTATTCGTTCTCGACGGACCCCAACAAGCGCGGGGCTCCGACGGGCCATATCGTGCCGGTGCGCGAGCTGCGGCTCTCGGCCGGGGCCGAATTCATCGTTGTCATCACCGGCGAGATCATGACCATGCCCGGCCTGCCGAGGGTGCCGTCGGCCGATACGATCCGCCTCAATGACCAGGGGCAGATCGAAGGCCTGTTCTGACCCAGGCGAAAATTTTCTGCCGACAAGAGTTGCAGCGGGCGCCGGAAATTTCCGGCGCCCGTTCGACTTTCGAGGGATTGTGTGGCGCGGCGAATTGAGGGATCTCGTGCCGGTCCCATCACCGATGCGAGCTCTGCCATGACCGCCCACGACCGTTCAATCTCCCCCGCGCCGCCAGCGGCCGACAGCATCACCGTCGAGGTGCGTCTTCTGACGAGCCTGTCGAAGTTCAGCGAAGGCCGGCAATCGTCTGAGAAGATCGACGTTCCGGCGGAAACCACGGTCGGCGATTTGATACGGCGCTATCGCCTGCCATTGAATGAAATCGCGCGCGTGCTTTGCAATGGCCGGGATATGAATCCCGGGACCTACACCGGCGGCAATCTCGACCTGGGGGCGTCGATCAGCGACGGGGACGTCATCACGTTCGCGGGCGCCGCACTGGATGTCCCGGGCGTTCGCAGCTCGGCCGTCTAGCTTGACCCGGCGGGCATGGCCGCACCGGCCGGCTCCAATCGAACATTTTCCGATTGCGGCGGTGAGGCCGCAACCGGCCGTTCTTCGATCAAGTCGATGATTGCCCGCACGACTTCCGGGTCTTTCCAATAGTCAACGTGGCCGCCTGGGCGGAGCGGGATGTTGCGGACGACACTGCCGCCGAAGAAGTCGATCCTGTTGCCGATCGGATCGTCCACGCGCCACATGTTCGTCCACGATGTGAGGCGCGCGTTGAGGGCGTCGGGACCGGCGCTCGATGTCTCGTATTTCGCGAAGTAGTAGCCATAGAGGTGCGAGAGCGGCGAACCCAGCGTCAGCACGTCGATGCGCCGCGCCCGGTGGATAGACGCATCATCGTGCTTGCTGCTGAGGTAGTCGTGCAGAATGACGCTGCCTTGGCTGTGCGCGACAAAGACGAGCCGGTCGAATTTCTCGACATCGGCGATTTCGCGGATCAGCACATCAAGTCGCGCCTCGATGCGGGCACGGCGCGGGTGGGCGACATCTTTGTGGGAGGGGCGCGGGAGCAGGTTGCGCGAAAACGTGAAGCGCGGGGTGAACTGGTGGTCCACGAGATCGCGGCCGATGTGGAGAATGCCGCGGGACGCGTGCTGAAGGGCACGGAAGGCGTAGAAGGCCACCGTCAGCGCCGAGCCGCCGCCGATCATCACTTTGACCACCTCCTGCCAGGGCACAAGGCGCACGTCGACCTGCTGGTAGAAATCTACAGGTATGGCTTCTCGCCAGTAAAAGATGATCAGATTGAACAGCGTGCCTGTGAGAAGAACGAAGATCGCCACCGGGCTCACGATCATGCGCGGCATCCAGAAGGACGCGAGGCGGCGCGTGCGGCGGGCGGGAATGCGCAGAAATGAGCGCGAGATCGCAATGAGGAAGAAGGTGACGGCGAGAGCGGATACGACGATCAGGTTGAAGACGACGATGCCGACGAGGTTTTTCTGGACTTCCGCAAGGTAGCTGCAGGCCTGAAGCGGGTCGTCAAGGCAGGCTGCCGCGGTGCGTTCGTTGAAATCGAGCGTGACGAAAATGAAGATCCAAAGAAGCGCGATGACGATTTTGTAGATGACCCCCTGCGCGACGCTGAGGCTGACGGCGGCGGCGGGACGAATGATGGGAATGCGTTCGGTCTTGTCGCGTTCGAACCACTGCTGGATGGCGAGGGCGCCAAGTGACAGGATCGCGAACAGCATCGCGTAGTTCCAGATCAGCCAGAAGCCGAAGATGACGACACCGGCGGCCATCAGATAGATGGCGGGATTGGATAGCAGATCGCCCGGCATAAATTGCTGGGTGACAACAATGGCGCCGGCTGACACCGCCGCGAACATCATCGTCGACATGCCGATGTCGGTGAGCGCAATGTCGCGGTAAACGCGCCAGCGGGCGAAGAGCAGCGACAGGACAGCGAGGCTCAACAGCAGCGCCGTCATCACGGTCGGCAGTTCGAACAAAAATAGGGGCTGGAGATCGGGCGTCTCCAGCATCTTCTGGCGCAGGAGGAGGATCAACGCGCAAACAAAAGCGACGATGTTCAAGCCGGTGATCGGCCATCGGAGGATCCAGTTGGCGAGGCGGATCAACTGGCCGATGACAGTGGCGAAGACGTTGCGCGTCCTGTCGAAGAAACACTCGCCGAGCACCTGGGGTGCTTCGTAGAACAGTTTGAGCATGACGAGTGCGTTGGCCATGGTGCCTGTGCCGACGCGCGACAGGTCGGCTCACGTCATTTCGATCAGCGCCAAGTGATCGCCGGTGCGTACCCGGCCACGGCGGAGATAGGCTTGGAAGCAGAGGTTGGGACGGTTACGACCGCGATCGGGGAGATCATAGACCTCGCTATGGTTATCGAACGCGGGGCTGTCGGGATGCTGGGTCAGGCGTGGGATGAGGGTTTCGTTGATCCAGCCGGCTTCCGTCTCCCCGACGCCGTGGATGACAATCACGCCGACGCGTTCTTCGGCGGAACCGCTGCCTTCCGCGTACGTTTTACTTTCAACGTCACTGCTTTCCGCTATGTCCCCCGGTACGCCCAACTGCGAAAACCCCCCGATGCTCCCAGACCGATGGTCTTACTATCACGAGCGAAAGCGGCGAAGGACGGGTCGGCACCTAAGAGGGGCAAGCCGGCGGGCGGTTTGGTTAATGCGCGCCTGCAGTAAGTTTGGGCAGATGGTATGAACCGGGTACGGTCGCCTATTTTTCGTGCATCTGCCGCATCAGCATTCGCAATGAACCGTCAGATGGCGGCTAACTTATTATGACAACTAAGTTTTCTAGTTGGCCCGGTCTTTGCGCTAACGATGGCAACAACACTGGAACTGGGGGAACATCCGGCGTGTCGAAAGCCTTCGACGAGATGAATGGCTTCGGTGGCGGGGTGCGCGAACCCTACCGCGCCGTGGCCGAATGGCTTGAGACCCAAAAAATCGACGATCTGAAAAAGAAGCGGACGGAGGCTGAGGCCCTGTTCCGCCGCACCGGTATCACGTTCGCGGTCTACGGCGACGGCCAGGCCGCGGAACGGCTCATACCGTTCGACATTGTGCCGCGCATTATTTCCGCCTCTGAATGGCGACGGCTTGCAGCGGGCATCGAGCAACGGGTGAAGGCACTGAATGCCTTCATGTACGACATCTACCACCGACAAGAGATTTTGCGGGCGGGGCGCGTTCCCGAAGAACTCGTTGTCCAGAACAGCGCGTTCGTGCCGGAAATGATCGGTGTCGATCCGCCACTGGGCATTTATTCGCACATCATCGGCATCGATATCGTGCGCACCGGCCCCAACGAATTCTATGTTCTCGAAGACAACACGCGCACGCCATCCGGCGTCTCCTACATGCTGGAGAACCGGGAAACCATGATGCACATGTTTCCGGACCTGTTCGCGAAGAACCGCGTGGCGCCGATCGAGACCTACCCGGACAATCTTTTGAAGACCTTAGAGAGCGTCGCCGATAAGTCGCTCGACCGCGATCCCAACTTCGCGCTGCTGACGCCGGGGCTCTATAACAGCGCCTATTTCGAGCACTCATTCCTCGCCGACCAGATGGGGATCGAACTCGTCGAGGGGCAGGATCTCGTCGTCATTGACGGCGCGCTCTACATGAAGACGACGCAAGGCCGCAAACAGGTCGACGTTCTCTACCGACGTATCGACGACGATTTCCTCGATCCGCTGGTCTTCGATCCCACATCCCTGCTCGGCGTCCCGGGGCTTTTCGACGTGTACCGGTCGGGCCGGGTGGCGATCGTGAACGCGCCGGGAGCCGGCATTGCCGACGATAAGGCGATCTACAATTACATTCCCGAGATCGTCAGATTCTACACCGGGTCGCCCCCCATCCTGAAGAATGTGCCGACCCGTAACTGCCGCAACCCCGACGATCTCGCATACGTCCTCGATAATTTGAAAGACCTGGTCGTCAAAGAGGTTCATGGTTCCGGCGGTTACGGGATGCTTGTCGGCCCGGCTGCATCGGCGGCGGAAATCGAAGCGTTCCGCGAGAAGCTCAAGGCACGGCCGCACAATTACATCGCGCAGCCGACGCTTGCCCTTTCGACGTGTCCGACGCTGGTCGATAGCGGGCTGGCACCGCGGCATCTCGATCTCAGGCCGTTCGTTCTCATCGGTGACCGCGTGCGCCTCGTGCCCGGCGGGCTGACGCGCGTGGCGCTGCGCGACGGCTCACTGGTCGTGAACTCAAGCCAGGGAGGCGGAACGAAGGATACCTGGATTCTCCAGGACTAAAGGACACCATTGCAGCCACCGACAACACGAACTCTGGTTGAATTTCATGCTCGGCCGCACGGCAAACGATCTGTTCTGGCTCTCGCGCTATCTCGAACGCGCGGAGAACATGGCTCGGCTGATCGAAGTCGGCTATCGCATCGCGCTGCTTCCGCGCGAAGGCGAAGGCTACAACGAGGAATGGCGTTCCACGTTGCAGAGCGCTGGATGCGAGACGGGATACCTTGCAAAGTACGCGGTGCCCACGACGGCGGACGTGATCAACTATCTGCTGTTCGATGCCGACAATGGCTCCAGCGTGCGATCGTGCATCTCCATCGCCCGGCGCAACGCCCGGGCCCAGCGAACCGCGCTAACGCGCGAAATGTGGGAAAGCCTGAACAGTGCATGGATCAACTTCGAGGCGATCAATCCGCAAGACATCACATCCGACCGGCTGCCTGCGCTTCTTGACTGGATCAAAGAGCAGTCGGCGACTTATCGCGGGGCGCTTCTCAACACCATCCTGCGCAATGACACATTCTACTTCAGCCAGTTGGGCACTTTCCTTGAGCGGGCCGACAACACCGCGCGCATCCTCGATGTGAAATATTTCGTGCTGCTGCCGAATTACGAAATGATCGGGTCGAGCGTGGATAATTTGCAGTGGGCTTCGATCCTGCGATCCGTCTCGGCGCACCGCAGCTACCGCTGGGTCTATAAGCAGCACTACAAGCCGTGGAACATCGCGGACTATTTGATTTTGAATGCGGAGATGCCGCGCTCGCTCAAGGCCTGCTATCTGGAAATCGATCAGGCAGTTGCGGGTCTCAAAAAGTTCTATCACCAGACCGATATGTGCGTACCGAGCGCGCACGAGACACTCGATATGCTGGAACATGGCGATATCGACACCATATTCCAGTCCGGCGTGCATGAATTCCTGACGGACTTTCTCGGGCGCAACAACCGCGTTGCCCAGGAGATTTCGCAGGCGTACCACTTCAACGGTTGAGGCCGCACCATGCTGCTGAGCGTCAAACACACCACGACGTACCGCTACGATGCGCTCGCGCTTTATGCCATCGAGAGCCTGCGTCTGACGCCACCGTCTTTCGATGCGCAGAAAGTGGTTTCGTGGCAGTTGAGCGCTCCGGGCATCGAAACGGCAGCGCGGTTTCAGGATGGGTTCGGCAATCTCGTCCACCTGACCGCTTACCAGGGCGAGCACGACAGCATCACAATTCAAGCCAACGGCGTCGTTGAGACGGGGGATCGGATCGGCGTGGCAAAGGGACTGGCCGAACCGGCACCGGTGCGAGTTTATCTGCGCGAGACGCCTCGGACTGCGCCGGACGACGCAGTGCGGGAACTGGCTGCAAAGTGCAACGGCGGTTGCACTCTCGACAAGCTGCACAAGCTTATGCATACGGTGCGAGAGGCCGTCACGTATGAGATCGGTTCGACGCATTCGCACACCAGCGCGAGCGAGGCGTTGGCGGACGGCAAAGGCGTGTGCCAAGACCATGCGCATGTCTTCATTTCAGGGGCACGTCTGCTCGGCATTCCCGCGCGCTATGTGAACGGCTACTTCCTCTCCGGTACGCCAGATCCGGCTAATGCACATCACGCCTGGGCGGAAGCCTGGGTGGATGGGCTCGGCTGGGTGGGTTTCGACCCGGCAAACCTGATGTGCCCGACGGAGCGTTACGTCCGGCTGGCCACAGGCCTCGATGCAGCGACCGCCGCGCCTATTCGGGGCAATCGGCGGGGCGGCCAGAACGAGACACTTGACGTCGTTGTCGAAGTCCAGCAGCAAGGCGCTCAACAACAACAATAGCTTGAGCCACCCCGCCTATGACCTACGGCGTCGCCCTGCGTCTCGACCGAGGCATCGTATTTGCCGCCGATACCCGCACCAATGCCGGTGTCGACAACATCTCTCAGTTCCGCAAGCTCCACTTCTGGCGCAAGCCCGGCGATCGCGTCGTGGTTTTGTTGACGGCCGGCAATCTCGGCATCAGCCAGTCCGTCGTCAGCATATTGAACGAACAGTTGGCGGAAGAGGCGGGCATCGAACACACTCTGATGACCGCGACCTCCATGTATCGCGCTGCGCGAATCGTGGGTGACGCGGTGCGAGAAGTGCGCCGCGTCGACGGGGAGGCGCTTGAACAGACGCGGAGCGGTTTTTATGCGTCATTCATTCTCGGTGGACAAATCGGCGCGGAGCCGCCGCGCATTTTCCAGATCTACTCCGAGGGAAATTTCATCGAAGCGACGGACGACGCCCCGTTCTTGCAGATCGGCGAGCACAAGTACGGAAAGCCGATTCTTGACCGCGTGGCGCAGCCGGGCATGAGGCTAGGGGAAGCCGCGAAACTTCTCCTCCTATCGTTCGATTCAACGCTGCGCTCGAACCTGTCGGTTGGAATGCCGATCGATCTTCTGCTCTACGAGCGCGACAGTCTCGATGTGCGCCGCTACAGCCGGATTTGCCAGGACGACGAATACTTCAAAAATCTGTCGAGTTCCTGGGCCGCCGCGCTGCGAGAGGCGTTCGGGAAAATCGACGAATACAAGGGTTGAACCGGCGCTTTGGGCATACCGGCATTCTGGTCTTTTGGGCCGGCACGGGACAAGCTAGTGTGCGCGCCGTTCGATGCCGGGAGCCAGTCGCGATATGAGCGCCGCCGAATTCTACGTTAGTGATCTTGTTACCGTACGCGACTGGCTGCGCCATGGCGTGTCTAGATTTCGCGCAGCCGGTCTCGTCTTCGGACACGGCACATCGACGGCACTCGACGAAGCAGCCTTCCTCATTCTGGCGGCGCTCGACCTGCCAGTGGATCAACTCGACCCGTGGCTTGACTGCAGGCTGACGATGCCGGAACGGCGGCGCGTGGCCGATCTCATAGAAGAGCGCATTACGACGCGGAGGCCCGCGCCCTATCTGGTCAATCGCGCGTACATTCGGGGGCGCGAATTTTACGTCGATGATCGGGTCATCGTGCCAAGGTCGTATATCGGCGAGTTGCTCGACGGCGAGCTTGCGACGGTGGTTCCCGACCCGGATGCCGTGACGTCTGTCCTCGATCTGTGCACGGGGTCAGGGTGCCTCGCCATTCTTGCAGCGCTCACTTATCCGAACGCGATCGTCGATGCTGTGGATTTGTCGGCGGAGGCCCTGCAGGTGGCGCAACGCAATGTCGCTGACTATGGGCTGGCGGACCGGATCACGTTGCAACAGTCCGATCTTTTCGGTGCGCTCGGCTCCCGGCGCTACGACCTCATCATCTCCAACCCGCCGTACGTTTCGGCGGAGGCCGTGGCGGCTTTTCCGCCGGAGTACAGGGCCGAACCGATCATGGCGCACGCCGGCGGCGAGGACGGACTCGACCTCGTACGCCGTATACTTACGGATGCGCCCGGCCACTTGGAACGGGACGGCGTTCTTGTCGTTGAGGTGGGGACGGGGCTCGACATCCTGGAGCAAGAATTTCCACATCTGCCGTTTCTCTGGCTGGATACCGAAGACAGCACGGGCGAGGTTTTTGCGTTGACCGCCCCCGAACTTATGGCCGCCAATCAAGCGGAAGGGCGCGGCCGGAAACGTTGATCGACTGGAGCGACCATGCGGGCCGGAAACGATTACGCGATGACGCTTTGGCTGGCGCGCAAGCCTGGCTTCTGCTGCGGCTGCTGGTGTCTTGCGCGGGAAGATGCGCAGCGAACCAAGCGCGTGCTGCGGCTCGTACGCGCGGTCGTGAAATCGTGGGAGCAGGACCGGACGACACTGGATGAGGTTAAGCCCGGAGCTTGACACAGCGCATCCGTCCGCCACCATAGAGACGGCCTGCCCCTCCACCTTGAACTGACGGACCACATGCGCCGCATCCTTTTCGCACTCTTTGCGGTGTTGTGCTGCGCTTCGACTGCGAAGGCAGATGCGCGCCCGGCCGTTGACCCCATCGTGATTAAGTTCAGTCACGTTGCGGCACCCCAGGCACACAAAAGCAAGGGCGCGGAGCGCTTCAAGGAACTTGCCGAACGATATGCCGAAGGGCGGGTCCGCATCGAGCTCTACCCGAACTCACAGCTCTACAAGGACAAGGAAGAGCTGGAGGCCTTGCAGTTGGGCGCGGTCGAAATGCTGGCGCCGTCGCTGTCGAAGTTCGGGCCGCTCGGGATCAAGGCGTTCGAGGTTTTCGACATCCCGTATCTGTTTCGCGATACGGCGGACCTGGCGCGGATCACCGAAGGGCCGATCGGCGATGAGATATTGGCCATGCTCGAAGCAAAGGGCATCGTCGGCTTGGCGTACTGGAACAACGGTTTCAAGATTCTGTCGGCCAACAGGCCCTTGAACGAGCCGGACGATCTGCTCGGGCTCAAGCTGCGCATTCAATCCTCGCGCGTGATCGAGGACCAGATGACGGCGCTCGGCGCGCTGCCGCAGGTGCTGGCCTTCTCGGAGGCCTATCAAGCGCTGTCGTCGGGCGTGGTCGACGGCACCGAGAATCCGCCCGCCAATTTCTACAATCAGAAGATGTTCGAGGTGCAGCGGTTCGCGACCATGACCAATCACGGCTTTCTGGGTTACGCGGTTATTGTGAATCGCGACTTCTGGCACGGTTTGCCCGCCGACATTCGCGCCGCGATCCAGCGGGCATTGCGGGAGGCGACACCTTACGCCAATGACGAGGCGGCAAAAGAAAACGACGAAGCCCTGGCGGCGATGGTGAAGACCGGAAAGACCACCTTCGATCACCCGACGGAGGACGAACGCAAGGCATGGGAGGCCGCGCTCAAGCCCGCGCGTGCGCGGATGGCGGACCGGGTCGGCGTCGATCTCGTGCGCCGCATTGAAGTGGAACTGGCGAGGCCCGCGCCATGACGTCGGGACCGGGATTGCGGTGGCTCGACCGGCTCGAGGAAAACCTCATCGCCACGCTCATGGGGCTTGCGACACTCGTGATCTTCGTGGCGGTCGTGCACCGGTATTCGCTCTCGCATCTGGGAGGGCTGGTCGTCTGGGCGCGCGATGCCGGCTATACGGAGTTGTCCGAGACGTTGCGGATGGTCTATTTCTGGCTGCTCTCGATCCGGCTCACCTGGGCGCAGGAGCTGTGCATTTATCTCTTCGTGTGGATGGCGAAGTTCGGGGCGGCGTACGGCGTGCGCACGGGCATTCACGTCGGGGTGGATATTCTCGTCAATCAACTGGCGCCGGGGTGGCGGAAGCGTTTGATCCTGTTCGGGCTTGCCTGCGGTGTGGTGTTCACGGCGTTCGTGGGTTGGCTCGGCGCGCGGCTCGTGGTGCACCTTTTTCATTCAGGGCAGGTATCGGCTGTTCTCGAAGCGCCGATGTGGATCGTTTATTTGTGCCTGCCGCTGGGCTCGTTTCTGATGTGCTTCAGGTTCCTGCAGGTTGCGGCGCGATTTGCGGATACGGGAGAGCTGCCGCATTACGATCCGGCGACCGATGTCATCGCGGATGAGCCGCGGACATGACCTCATTGCTGATCTTCGGCCTGCTCATTCTACTGCTGTCGACCGGCACACCGGTTTCAATTGCGCTCGGGTTGACGGTTCTGACGGCACTGTTCGCCATCACCGACGTTCCGTTGGATGCGGTGGCGCTCAAACTTTTCACGGGCATGGAAAAGTTTGAGATCATGGCGGTGCCGTTCTTCATTCTGGCTGGAGCGTTTCTGACGCACGGCGGGGTGGCAAAGCGGATGATCCGATTTGCAACCGCAATGACGGGGCATTGGCCGGGCGGGCTCGGCATTGCCTCGGTGCTGGCGTGCGCCATTTTCGCGGCGGTATCGGGTTCGTCGCCGGCAACTGTGATCGCGATCGGGTCCATTCTCATTCCGGCCATGGCGGCGCAGGGGTATCCCGCGCGCTTTGGTGCCGGCGTTATCGCCTCGTCGGGCACACTTGGCATTCTGATCCCGCCGTCGATCGTGATGGTGCTCTATGCGCTTGCCACGGCGGGCATGAGTGCGCGAGGGCCCGAAGGCGAGCGGGTCGGCGCGGCGGGCGTCGATGATCTGTTCATGGCGGGCGTTGTGCCGGGCATCTTGCTCGCCATAGTCATCGGCACGGTCACGTGGTGGATTGCCAAAAAGGAGGGGTACCCCAGGGCGCCGCGCGCGAGTTGGGGGGAGGCGTTTGACGCATTCGTCGATTGCATCTGGGGCCTGGCCCTGATCGCCGTCGTGCTGGGGGGCATATATGGCGGGTTTGTCACGCCGACCGAAGCCGCGGCGCTAAGTGCGGTCTATGCCTTCGTGGTCGCCAAGTTCGTCTATCGCGACATCGGATGGGGCGACGTGCCGAAGGTTCTTCTCTCCGCGGCGAACATGAGCGCGATGCTGCTCTACATCATTACGAACGCGATGCTGTTTTCGTTCCTGTTGACGCACGAGCACATTCCGCAGTCGATCGCCGATTGGATCGTGGCGCAGGGCTTCAACTGGGTCACGTTCCTGATCGTCGTGAACATTCTGCTGCTGATCGCAGGAACGTTCATGGAGCCGGCGTCGATCATTCTCATTCTGGCGCCGATTTTGTTTCCGGTGGCGGCCAAACTGGGCATCGATCCCGTTCACTTCGGAATCATCATGGTCGTCAACATGGAGATCGGGATGATTACCCCGCCGGTGGGTCTCAATCTTTATGTGACAAGCGGTGTAGCAAAGATTGGACTTACCGAAGCGTCGCGCGCGGTGCTGCCGTGGCTGCTGTCGATGCTGGCGTTTCTGATGCTCGTGACATACTGGCCGGGTCTGTCGCTGACGCTGCCGCGGCTTCTGGGGCTCATGTAATTTTCGCTTTGGCCCACACTCCGCAGGCGGGTGTGGCGTATTGCCGGCCCACACTCCGCAGGCGGGTGTGGCGTATTGCCGGCCCACACTCCGCAGGCGGGTGTGGCGTATTGC
>CAYWIF010000001.1:219233-267936 GCA_964458265.1 uncultured Hyphomicrobium sp.
AGGCGGGTGTGGCGTATTGCCGGCCCACACTCCGCAGGCGGGTGTGGCGTATTGCTGGCCCACACTCCGCAGGCGGGTGTGGCGTATTGCTGGCCCACACTCCGCAGGCGGGTGTGGGCTGTAAAGCAAAGGGGCGCCAACGGCGCCCCCCGAGCGGACGGCCGCTCTCCCCCAGAATTTTATCGATCAGCCGAACGCGCCGAAGTGGTGGGAGATGCCGGTACCGATCTCGCGGATGGCCTCGTAGGCCTGCTCCATCGGTTCCAGAATTTCCGTCTCGATGCGGCCGTAGTCGTCGATCCCCTGCGGCAGATAGGTTGCCGTCTCGCGGAAGGCCGACGTGTCCTCGGCTGTGCCAGTTCGTTTCGGGAACGCCTGACGCATCACGTTGATGACTTCCGGGACCTCGAGTGTCAATGCCGACGCGACGATCTGCGCATGACTGACATCCCTTGTCGTGAACCGGGGCAACTGGCCGGCCAATATGAACACGCGCATGATCAGCGCCAGGCGGATAGCCTGCAGGAGGTCGAGTTCAAGGCGGTTTTCATCGGGAATTTTGCCGCCATCGATGCCGATGTCTTCGAGCAAGGTGTGCAGGTCGATGGCGTCGAGCCGCAGTTCGTGGACGAGGCCGTTGATGGCAGCGTTGCGTTCGTCTTCGAGCAGGAACGTCGATAGATTCTTGAAGGCGGCCGTTAGATGCGGCTCGCGTCCCCACGAGGCACGCATCGCCCAGAAGCCTGGATCAAAGACCGTGGCGTTGGCGGCCATCGCATTGAGGCTGGAGAGCTGCTTGCCGCGCGCGACCATTTCGATCAGCGGTCGAAGCCGCGCGGACGATTGGGCCACTTCCACAAATCGCTCGCGCTCCGAACCGACGGCGGCGCCAAGGCCCGCCACCACATTCGCGATATATCCGAACTGCTGGAGAATGGCGTTGTTGGGAATAGCGCGCATGCGCGCGGGGTCGCCGCGATCGGCAGTCGAAGCGCCTTCCATCTGACGCTTCACGGGGCGCGAGCCGGTTCTGAAGAGCAGGTTTGGGCCGAATGCGCCCAGAACTGCGCGGTAGCCCGGATGCGCGAACAGGTCTTGCTGATAGGCGCGCAGCCGCAAGAGAAAGTCGAGCGCGAGGTTGGTATCGTCGTAGAACTCGTCCTCGATCGCGTCCGGCGTTTCGCCATCCTCGATCACCGTTGCCAGCGCGCGCATGGCTAGCGGCTTGGTGGCGAAATAGAGGTAGCCATCGCCGCCCTGCCAGCTCGTTTCGTGCTTCAGCGGAATGCCAGCATCCGCGAAACGGCGGCGCGCGTTGGGCGAGAAAACATAGCGCAGACGGCGCGACATCGGGCCGGGATGGGTGCCGCGTCCCATCGACTCGCCGTGAGTGGAGTAGATCAACAGTTCCGCGCCACCCAGATCGTCGGCATCGAGGACCTCGGCCAAGCCCTGGTGGAGACGCTCAATCGACAGGGTCGCTGCTATCTGGCCGATAAAGCGGCCGGCGTCGGAGAAGCCCGTCTGGATGCAGATGCGCTTACGGCCGCGCACATAGTCCTTGTAGGCTTCTTCCTCAAGCAAACGTTCGATGAGACGCGCGCCGGTTTCGAGCGCGGCCGGTGTTTCAAAGAGGGGCGAGATATCGACGACGTGCTCGATCCCGAACAGCTTGGCGAAGAACAGCGCGATCAGCATCGTCGCCGGGCTTTCGCACTCCGCGATCAGGTAGCGGATCGGCGTTTCGCGATCGACGTGCTTATGGAATTGTGCGGCCAGGGCGAATTGCCGGATGGCGGTCGCGGTTTCGAGATCGAGCGTCTCGAAGTTCACCGTTTCCTTGCCGGCGGTGCGGATCATTTCGACGATGCGGGCGAGCGCCTGACGTTCGCTCAAATCCCTCGTCCACGGTTCGTGAACGAATGCGCGGAAAGCGTTGTTCAACTGGACCGCGTTGACGCGCAGGTGGATGTGCGACGTGCCCATACCGGTCTGGTCGAACAGGCTGGCGAGGGCCGCCAACTCGCGCTTCGACTGCGGCTGCGGTAGAACATCGATCAATTGATCGATCAGAGCCAAAACGGGTGCCGGGGACGTCAGATTGTAGGAATCGGATTCGGTGATGATGTTGGCGGCATCGGACAGCTTGTTCTTGCCGTTGATGGCGGCCTCGAGGCTATCCAGTTGCTTCTGAGCGGAGGCGATGGCGAGATCGAGCTTGGCGACGACCTGACGCGCGATGCGTTGCGCATCGACATCGTCGGGCAGGCGATGCTTCAAGATGATGAAGCGCGTCCGAATATCGTGGAGGGCCGCGACCTTCTCCTGAAGCTTCAGCACAAAAGAGTGGGTCCATTTGATATCCGTGCGGCCATCGAGGTCATAGCCGACCCATGACGCGACGGTGGCAACCTTCGGACGGAATTTGTAGGCCCGCTCACCGAATGCCGTGGACGCGACGGAATAGAAGCCGTTCAACAGCTCCTCGTACGCATCGCGCAGGTTCTGAATGCAGACCTGAACGGCCTTGTGCTCGTATTCGAGTGTGATCGGGCTGTCGGGGCGATGCGGTATGCCGATCGCGGGTTCGCCTTCAACTTCGCCGGAAGCGATCTCGACCATACGGCGGCTCAATGCCGATGACAGGCCGAAGGTCGGATGGGCGGTGAACACGATGCCATTGCGGGCGCGGCCCCAGCGTTCCTTGAACGCTGCAAACGCTTTGTCGGCGTCGGGATCGTTGCCGACGGTTTTGGCGACGAAATTGGAAAATTCGCGAATGGTCGTCTGATTGTCGACGTAGCCAATCTGCTCGCGCAAGCGCTTGGCGCGCCGAACGCAGGCGCGGTCCATGAGGCGGCCCGCCAGCGCCTTCAAATCTTCGAAGGTAATCTTTCCGGATTCGAGGCTGCGCGAAAGATAGAACGCGATATTGACGATGGGGTTCAGCCCGGGCGCGTCGGGGATCTGCGAGCGCATCGTCTTCAATTCGTCGCGCAGCTTGAACTCATCGAGAACCGAGATCTGCGGATTGATGCTATCCACGCGGCATTCCTCCAAGAGGCAACGGTTCAGATCGGGCTTCGACTTCAAACTTAGGGCTCACAACCGGCGCGCGGCAAGCTCTTGACCGGCTTTTGATGCCGCAACTCTGCTCGTCCGGTTCGCCGTCCGTCCGCATGATTAAGGGCATGCGGACGGCTTCTATTTGTTGGCCGCCACCGGCTTCGGTTAAGCAGCCTTGCGGGCCTGCAGAACCTTGGCGATGGTCGCGCCCATTTCCGACGGCGTCGGCGAGATGGTGACGCCGCAGCCCTTGAGAATATCAACCTTCTCGGCTGCGGATTCTCCAAAGGCGGAGACGATGGCGCCTGCGTGGCCCATGCGACGGCCTTTCGGCGCCGAAAGACCCGCGATGTAGGCGACCACCGGTTTCTTCATGTTTTCCTGGGCCCACATGCCGGCTTCGGCTTCCTGCGGCCCGCCGATTTCGCCGATCATGAGGACGGCATCGGTTTCGGGATCGTTCTCAAAGTGCTCCAGGATGTCGCGATGCGAGGAGCCGTTGATCGGGTCGCCGCCGATGCCAACCGAAGTCGAGATACCGATACCGAGCATCTTCAACTGTTCTGCCGCTTCATAACCCAGCGTGCCGGAACGGCCGACGATGCCGACGCGGCCTGGCATGTAGATGTGGCCCGGCATGATGCCCAGCATCGCCTTGCCTGGCGAGATCGTGCCGGCGCAGTTGGGGCCGGTCAGGATCATGCGGTTTTCCTTCTTGTAGCGCCGCATGTAGCGCTTCACGCGGATCATGTCCTGCGCGGGGATGCCGTCGGTGATGCAGACGCAGTATTTGATACCGGCGTCGGCGGCTTCCATGATCGCATCAGCGGCAAATGGCGGCGGCACAAAGACGATGGACGCCTCGGCACCCGTCTCCTGGACGGCGCCCTTGACGGTATTGAATACCGGACGGCCAAGGTGGGTCGAGCCACCCTTGCCCGGTGTCACGCCACCGACGACGTTGGAGCCGTAATCGATCATTTCCTGAGCGTGAAACGTGCCAATGCGGCCGGTGAAGCCCTGGATCAGGATCGGGGTGTTCTCGTTGATGAAGATCGCCATGTGATCTGTTCCTCTTACCCTCAAGCCACGGACTTGGCGGCGGAGACGGCCTTGGCCGCCGCGTCCGCCAGCGTTTCGGCGCTGATGACCGTGAGGCCGCTGCTGTCGATGATGCGGCGGCCCTCTTCGACGTTGGTGCCCGCGAGGCGAACCACGATCGGCATCTTGATCTCGAGTTCCTTCACCGCATCGACGACGCCCTTCGCCACCCAGTCGCAGCGATTGATGCCGGCGAAGACGTTGACGAGGATCGCCTTGACGTTCTTATCGCGCAAAACAGCCTTGAAGGATTTCGTCACGCGCTCGGGGCTTGCGCCGCCGCCGATATCGAGGAAGTTGGCGGGTTCGCCGCCGGCCAGCTTGATCATGTCGAGTGTCGCCATGGCGAGGCCGGCGCCGTTGACGATGCAGCCGATATCGCCATCAAGTCCGACATAGGCGAGACCGCGGTCGGACGCGTAAGTTTCGCGCGGGTCTTCCTGGCTTTTATCGCGAAGTTCCGCGATCTGCGGGCGACGGAAGAGCGCGTTCTCGTCGAAGCTCATCTTGGCGTCGAGCGCCACGACGTTCTTCTGCTTGGTGATGACGAGCGGATTGATCTCGACCATGGTGGCGTCGAGATCGCGGAAGGCACGATAAGCGCCGAGAATCGTGCGTTCCATCTTGGAGATGAGTTCGGGCTCGATGCCCAGGCCGAACGCCACTTCGCGCGCCTGGAAACCCTGCATGCCGACGGCGGGGTCGACTTCCACCTTGATCAAGGTGTCTGGACGGTTGTGGGAAATCTCTTCGATGTCCATGCCGCCGGCTGCGGAGGCGACGACCACGATGCGTTCCGATGCGCGGTCCATGACGAAGGAGAGGTAAATCTCCTTGTCGATGTCGGTCCCTTCCTCGATGTAGAGGCGCGAGACGAGCTTGCCTGTCGCGCCTGTCTGCACCGTCACGAGACGTTTGCCGAGAAGCGACTCGGCTGCGTCCTCGATCTCATTGTCGGAACGGCAGAGCTTGATGCCACCGGCCTTGCCACGCGCACCGGAATGGATCTGCGCCTTCACCGCCCATTTCGAGCCGCCAATCTCGTTTGCACGATAGACGGCCTGTTCCGGACTGTAGGCGAGGCCGCCACGAGGGACGGCGACGCCGAACTTGGAGAGCAGTTCCTTGGCCTGGTATTCGTGAATGTCCATTTTTGGACCTCCTGAAATCGAACTCCGCCGTGCTTCTCGACCTTACTTGCCGGCGCTCGAAGCGATTTTCTCGGCAACGACGATGATGTTCTTCGCCATCTTTTCCGATGCCGCGTCGATCATCTTGCCGTCGAGCGAGGCTGCGCCCTTGCCCTGGGCTTCCGCTTCCTTGAGCGCAGCGATGATGCGCTTGGCCTTCTCAACTTCGGCTGCGGTCGGCGAGAAGACGGCGTTGGCGAGTTCGATCTGCGAGGGATGGATCGCCCACTTGCCTTCGACGCCGAGAGCGGCGGCGCGCTTGGCACCGGCCGTGTAGCCGGCGGGATCGGAGAAATCGCCGAACGGTCCGTCGATCGGACGCAGCCCGTAGGCGCGGCAGGCAACCGTCATGCGCGAGATGGCGAAGTGCCACTGGTCACCGGGATAGTCGGGGTTCAGGCCGCCGATGACGACGGTGCGCGCCTTGTTGAAGGCGGCGTAGTCGGCAACGCCGAAGTGCATGGCTTCAAGGCGGCTGTTGGCCGAGGCGATGGCTTCGACGTTGGCCATGCCGAGCGGCGTTTCGATCAGTGCTTCGGTGCCGATTTTGTTGGTGAAGCCCTTGGCGACCTCAATCTGGCTGACGAAGCTTTCGATGGCGTAGACGTCGGCGGGAACGCCGACCTTGGGGATCAGAATGGTATCGAGTTTCGAGCCTGCCTGCTCGACGATATCGACAACGTCGCGGCAGCAGTAGTGCGTGTCGAGGCCGTTGATGCGGACGGAGACCGTCTTGCCGTGGCCCTTCCAGTCGAGATCGTTCAGCGCCTGAATGATGTTCTTACGAGCCTGCTCCTTGTCGGGCGGCGCGACGGCGTCTTCGCAATCCAGAAAGACGTAGTCGGCGGCGCTGACGAGCGCCTTTTCGATCATGGTCGGGTTGGAGCCGGGGACTGCGAGCTCGGAGCGCTGCAGGCGCTGCTGCTTGAGCGGGTAGAGGGTAAAGCTCATCGGACGTTTCCTTGTTGTGTTCTCAGAATTGGAAAGGATTGCGGAGCGAGCCCCGCCGGCCGCACGGCAGTCGCGGGCCGGTCAGGCTGGCACCCGGCAGAAGAACGGCGGTGCCCGTCGCTGAACACCGCCGTTGTCGATCAGGCTGCCTTGGCCTTGGGCAGCTCGGCGGCCTTGGTCGCCGTCTTGTTGAAATATTCGGCGGCGGCGCCGGTGCCGGAGCCGAACTTGACCGGTACGCCGCAATCTTTGAGCGTCATCTCGACGGCGAACAGCACGCCACCGACCATGAACTCGTCGAGTGCGCCGAGGTGGCCGATACGGAACACGCGGCCGGCAACCTTGTTGAGCCCGACGCCGAGAGACGTGTTGTAGCGGTAGTAGGCGGTCTTCACGATCTGTGCGCTATCGATGCCTTCCGGCGCGAGGATCGCCGACACGGTGTCGGAGTGCCACTTGGGCTCCTTGGCGCAGAGCTTCAGGCCCCATGCATCGACAGCGGCGCGGACGCCGTTGGCGAGGCGGTGATGGCGAGCGAAGATGTTTTCCAGACCTTCGGCGGCGATCAGATCGAGGGAGGCGCGCAGACCCTGGATGAGCTGGGTAGCGGGCGTGTAGGGGAAATAGCCGAGGTCGTTGGTCTTGATGTGATCTTCCCAGGCAAGGAAGCAGCGCGGCATGCCGCCGCCTGCCTTGTTCGCGTCCAATGCCTTCTGGCTGACGGCCAGGATGCCGAGACCGGTCGGCAGCATGAAGCCCTTCTGCGAACCGGAGACGCAGCAGTCGACGCCCCATTCGCCCATGCGCATATCGAGCGAACCGACGCCGGAGACGCTGTCGACGAAAAGGAGGGCCGGATGCTTGGCGGCATCGAGCGCCTTGCGGACGCCGGCGATGTCGGACGTCACGCCCGTGGCAGTTTCGTTGTGTGTGGCGAAGACAGCCTTGATTTCATGCGCTTTGTCCTTGGCGAGGATGTCGGCGTACTTTTCGAGCGGAACGCCCGTGCCCCACTCTTCATCGCAAAGCTCCACCTTGAGGCCGAGGCGCTCAGCCATGTCGACCCAGAGGAGCGAGAACTGGCCAAAGCGGCTCATGAGAACTTTGTCGCCGGCCTTCAGCGTGTTCTGGATCGCCGACTCCCACGCACCGGTACCCGAGGACGGGAAAATGAACACTCGGCCGTCCTTCATCTTGAAGACCTTCTTCAGGTCTTCGAAGATCGGAAGTGTCAGCTTCGGGAATTCGCCCGATCGCATGTCGATCATGGGCACGTTCATGGCCATGCGGACAGCGTCCGGAATATTGGTCGGGCCAGGAATGAAGAGATGCGGCGTGACGGACATGGTGATTCCTCCGGTCTGTCGTTTCGAACTCACTGCGGCGTCGCGAAGTCGGGCGTCTCTTTGACTGACACCTTCAGGCGCGGCGCATTCGCAGCAGGTGATGAATTTCTGCCGAGCCGCGGCATTCGGCGGGTCTGGCTGAGAGACCTCGAAACACCAACGGCTGGTGGCGCGCAACATTGACGATTGCTTAGGGCATCACAATACCCGCGCGGCGAGAATTGCGGCTCAGATGGGTGGTATTTAAACCGGTCGGGAGTGGGCGCGCCGACACCCGCTCGGGTAGGAAAAACCTACCCTGTCGCGGCGTCCTGCAACGGCGACCGCGCGGTCTTCGACATGTAGAGCGCAACCGCCATGGCTCGGTTGTTGACGCCGAGTTTGTCGTAGAGATTCTTGAGATGATACTTGACCGTGTTGCGCGAAATTCCGATGCGCGATGCGATCTGGAGATTGGACCAACCGTTGGCCAAGGCGGCCAGCAATTCGCGCTCGCGCGACGTTAGCATTTCGAGCGGGTCTTGCGAGAGCGTCTCAAGATCGACGTACGGGAAGCAAAGACGTCCGCGCGCAACCCAAGAGATCGTATCGAGCAACACGGGCGGCTCGTCGCTCTTGGAGATAAATCCCCAAGCTCCGGACTTGATCGTCTGGCGCAACACGTCGGAGACCGACTCGCCCGTATAGATAATCGCCCGCGTTCCGATCTGGCGGCGCTTCAGCACGTCGAGCACATCACCGCCCGTCATATCGGGAAGCGACCAGCCGATGAGACCGATTTCGATCTGGCTCTCCGTACATGCGGCGATGAAGGCGCCACCCGTTGCAACGGTCGAGACGATGTCGAAGCGGCCGTCGCGCGCGATGAGTTCAGCCAGTCCGGTGCGCACGACGGGGTTCTTGTCGGCGACCACGATGCGCGGCTTGTGGCCCGTGGCGCGAACCGGTGCGCTGGAAGTAATCGGCATCATGGCCGCCAGCCCTCCGCATTGCGGAGACGCAACAGGTGTCCATTCAAACCATCGGCGATCGTCATCGGGTTCTTCATACGGAAGACCGGCGTTACCGCCTGTGCCCATCCATTTGCGCGGTTCAAGTGGCTGGTTTGCGCCGGCGACGCGTCCCAGCCACCATGCGACCTAAGTAGGAGGTTCGCAGCCCCGAAGCTACCGGAATTCACGAAGAAATGGGAGGGCGCCGTCAGCCGAGTTGCCGCTGCTTCTTTAACCTTTGGGTCCGCATTTCGCGGTCGTACAAGATTTCGCCGCCGGGTACCCGGATGTCGCGCACGAGTTCAAGGACGTGGCGGCTGGGCGGAGGGGTGGCGAACGACACTGCCAACACCGCAGCGGCGGCGGCCGGGACGCCCGCAAAAGCTGCCAATGCGACTGGAAGTGCGGCCGTTTCCGACTGGCCGCCGGTCGCGACCAACAGGGCTACGAAAAAGCCGGTTAGTAGGCCGGCCATGGCCCCGTAGGCATTCATTCGCTTCCACCAGATCGACAATACAAGGACGGGAAACAGCGCCGATCCGCCGATGGCGAAGGCGTTCAGCACCATTCGGATCGGGTCCGACGCGGCAAAGGCGGCAGCTAGGATCCCAGCGGCGGCGGCGGCGGCAATTCCCCCCCGGCCGGCGTGGAGCCGTGCTGACCCGTGCGGCGGGTCCCACGTCGAGCCGAACAGAGTGTCTTCAGACAAAACGTGGCCCAGTGCGGTGACCGCCGCACTTGCGGTCACGAGTCCGGCAGCCACGATGGCAGCGAGCGTCAGATCGAGCAGCATCGGGGGAAGCTGCGCCGCGACGGGGAGACTGAGAATGACGCTGTCGCGGGCAAAGCTAATGCTCTGGGTCGTGAACTGAGTGCCGGTTTCGGTGATGGAAGCGAAGCCGCGCTTCGCCAGATCGGCGAGCCAAGGTGGCACGATTGCCGGACCCGGCGTTACGAGCAGGTCCATCAGGAAGTCACGCATAAACACGGCAACGGAACTCGCCGTCAGCATGGCGATGCCGAAGATGAAAGTCGCCCAGCCAAGCGTCTTGCGGGCGTCATAAACGCCAGGCGCCGCCGCGAGTCTTGGCAAGAGCCACGGCGCGGAGGCGACACCCGCCATCATCGACAACGTTCCCAGAACAAATGCGCCGGCACCGACGGCGCCGAATGGATCGGCGAACCGCTTCATGATGGGCTGCAATTCGGGGCCGGGGAGATCGAAGGCCAAGATCGGCGGAAGGATGATCGGCAGACCCTGGATGGCTTCGCTACGGCCCACGGCGCGCAGGACGGGACCATACGTTAACTGCGGCACCGGCAATGTTGTGACGATGGCGGCGACGATGATGACCGGCACCATCACCGCCAATACTGCCGCCAGACTTTGCGCGACGCTCGACCACGTCATCGACCGCATGCCGCCGGGGATCAACGTTGCGAGCAGCACCAGGTAAAGCAGCAGAAAAACCTGGCCGTGGCTCCATCCCGAGAGCTTGGCGGCGGCCTCCGCGGCCAAGCGAAGTTCGGCCGACAGCACCATCAGGATTGGAACCGCAACCACCAGCGCGGTGGCCAAGCGGAGTGGGCGGGATTCAAATCGCCGGCCGAGATAGCTCGGTATTGTGAAGGCGCCGAACTTGCGCAGGAACGGCGCCAGCAGGACCGCCATAATGACGAAGCCGCCCAGAGCGCCGATCGCGATGAAAAGTGCGTCGAAACCGATGAGGAAAAAGAGGCCGGTGAGCCCGACAAGTCCGGTGGCGCCAAACGCGGACATCGCCAGCACAAGACCGTTGAAGAATGCCGGTACGCGGCGGCCGGCGGCAAAGAAGTCGAGCGGGTCGGAGGCATGCGTGGCCGCACCGATGGCCATGTAGAGGACGAGCGGACCGAGCAGCATGGCGAGGCTGAGGACCGACGGCTCGACACCGAGACTGTGCAGAATGAGGCTCAGGAGCGCGATGGCTGCAAAGCCGCTCAGGAAAATGCCGAAGTACGAGCCGAGCCGCGGGTTGACGGCGCGCGAGGGAGAAAGGGTCGCCATCGCTTCAGTTGTCCTCGTGGGCGCCGTGCCAATGATCGATCGCATCCTGCTGGCGCACGAAGCTTGCAACGGTAATTACTGCAATCAGCACCAGCCCGTGCGCTGCCAAAAAGTAGCCCAGCGGAAAGCCCAGAAACTTATTTGAATTCAGCCGCTCGGCATAAAGCGGCAGGATGATGATGACCGCGAGAAACGGAATGAGACTGGCGAACATCTGCCATTTCGTGTGCCGCCAGTAGGGCTTGCGCTCCTTGCGTTCGATCATGCCGCTTCCCCAGCCCAGCCACCCTTCGCAGCCGCGTATGTAGCCCAATCGATTGCAACTGCCAGCAGGTTTCCGCCTTTTCTTGGACCATCAGCGGCGCACGCCGCCGGGCCCATGCGGCGCGGCTTTAGCCAACTGACGCAGAAGGATATTCTAGAACCGCGAATAAATGAAACGCCGAACGTAGGATTGTTCCCTATGCAGAGGTTGCCTATCGTTCCCGCTGCGAATCGCCCGTTCAGGCAGGCGATCGCGCGGCGATACCCGGGTGGCCAACTTGGCAAGTGGTGTCCGCTGGCAACGCAAACAGGGGAAGACCACCATGGGAATGATCCAAGAATTTCGCGAGTTCGCGATGCGCGGCAACGTCGTCGATCTCGCCATCGGCGTCATCATGGGTGCTGCCTTTGCACCAATCGTTTCGACGCTCGTCGACAACATCATCATGCCACCGATCGGCTATCTCATGGCCGGAGTCGACTTCTCAACGCTTGCCGTGACACTTCCGACGCCGACCGACGACGGCGTTCTCATCAGGTACGGACTCTTTCTCAATGCGTTGATCAAGTTCGCGATTACGGCTTTCGCGATCTTTCTGCTGGTGAAGGCGATCAATTCGATGAAGAAGCCGGCGCCCGCCGCGGCCGCCCCCGAGCCGACGCCCACCGAAAAGTATTTGAAGGAAATTCGCGACGCGCTGGTCAAGAAGTAGGCGCAGTAACTGAACTTTTGCGGCAGTAGCCCCGGAGTTGCACTCCTCCGGGGCTATTGTTTTGCTCACGAGCAGCTGCCGCCGCCGAGGACGCAGAAGCGCGAGCAATGGGGGTGGGCGAGTTTGACCGCGCCGTCGTCGAACATGGCGGACCGAGCAACGGCGGCCTCGGCCAGCGTTGCGCCCATTTCGAAGCGTTCGTCGTAGGGCAGCAACGTGCAGGGGAGGACGACCGGCGCGGGGGCGTCCTTGCGCTTAACGATCATGCGTGACCCCGCGCACATCATGGCGTCTGGAGTTATTTTCAGAATGCTCCAGCAGGACGGCGTAATCTCCGGAACGTCGAGCGAGCCGTCCATTTCGGGGAATAGCACGAGGTCGCGCGCGAGGTGCGCGTTGAACGGCCAGCCTTGGCGGGCAAAAAGCGCGGCGTAACCCGCGATGGCCGCTTCGCGGCTCTCGTTCCAGCATGTGCGCCCGGCGATGGCGATGTGAAAGCCGTTGGTGGCCAGCCAGTCGGTTCCTTCGACGGTCTTGCCGAACGCGCCCGGGCCGCGCTCCTCGTCATGCAAGGCCTGAGTGTAATGGTCGAGACTGATGCGGAGCGTGAGCTTACCGCCAAAGCGGTCTCGCAGACCTGTGAGCCACGCTTTCACTCCGGGACGCTGCAGTGGCGCCATGGCGTTGGTCAGGACGAGAGCCTCGAAGCCTCCCTCCAGGGTCTCAGTCAGGATTGCTTCAAACTCGGGATTGAGGAACGGCTCGCCGCCGGTGAAGCCGATTTCGCGGGTGCCCAAGGCCTGCGCTTCCGCCAGGAAAGGCGCAACTTCAGCGGCGGTGATGTAGGCGAGGCGGTCGTTGGACGGGCTCGATTCAATGTAGCAATTGCGGCAGGTGATGTTGCACAGCGTGCCGGTATTGATCCAAAGCGTGTCCAAATGCTTCAACGCGACGGTCGCGCGCGGCTCACCTTTGGCCGTGCGGTCGGGATCGGCAAATTTGGCAGCCGTTGCAACTCCGGTCAGGGTCAGGTGTTCGACGGTCACACGGCCTCCTATGCTAGCGCCGCCAGATTGCGCGTTCGGCGCGGCCGGCTCAAGGCCATACGTCATCGCAGACGAACGGGTTTCGCGATCCTTGTTCCCGTGGCCGGGGCTATGGTATCGAAAACGCTCCGCGGGCGTAGTTCAATGGTAGAACGGCAGCTTCCCAAGCTGCATACGAGGGTTCGATTCCCTTCGCCCGCTCCATATAATGTCTCACGCGCGCGAAGCGCGCTCCGAGCTTATTTGGTTTCAAGCTCCGCTTGGGGCGGCGCATGCGCCGGGTCGCCTTGCTCCCCGGGCCTGTGGCCCGATGCCTCCTTCGACAGGCGCGCAGTCAATACCGACACTCACGCGCGCGAAGCGCGCTCCGCGCTTATTTGGTTTCAAGCTCCGCTTGGGGCGGCGCATGCGCCAGGTCGCCTTGTTCCCCGGGCCTTTGGCCCGATGCCTCCAGTCAATCGTCGCACTGGTCAGGCTGCGGCGGATGGCGCCGCATCGTCTCGGCCTGTGACGGAGACCCGGTCGGGCTCGCCTAGTTCGAGGCGTCCGCCGGCGCCGACTATCATGGTGTGCACATAGAACGCCGTCTCTTGGTCGTCGCGCGCTTCCATAACCGGGGAGGGTGCCGAGACCACGGTGAGTTCACCGATCCTGCCGATCCAATCGATATGCCGGTGACCATGCATCACGGCGACGCGGCCCGCGTAGGGGCGCAAACGTCGCACCAGCCAACTGCCATTGATGAGTGCCGTGGCGATGCGTTCGGAAAAGGCTTTCACCGGCATTGGATATTCCATCACGTGGTGATGCAGGGCCAAGATCCATGCGCTTTCGGGATAAGTGTCCATGACCTTGCAGGCGATGGAAATATCGTCGGCGGCAACAAGTCCCAGCGCATTGGTGAAGGAGAAATTCGTATCGGCATTCGAATTGATCAGGATGATCCCGAGACCGCCGTGCTCAGGTGGGGGAACCACCATCGGAAAGACGTCCGCCCACACGCGCGCGAGTTCGGCTGACCGGTTGAGCCGCGGCGTGTCCGCCAGCGTCTCGATGGCGGCGCGGACCGGTCGAAGCGCTTCCGTCAATAACGGTCCGATGCGGCCCGCCGTACGATCGCAAACATAGGCCTGGCCGCCTTGGATGACCTCCATCGCCGAGAGCGTACGCATTTGGCGCACTTGCTTGCGGGCACTCGTGGGCAGCTCGAGGCGGGCCGGATTGGCGCGATCGGCAATGTTAAGGTCGTGATTGCCGGGCAGAACCAGCGCAATGGAGGCAAGCTGCGGGTAGCGGCCCAACCGGTCGAGGAACTCGGCCCACTCGGAGGCACGCCCGGCGTCGGTCATATCGCCCGTGATCAGGATCTGATCGAGCGGCGCGGCGGCGTGGATTTCGGCCAGCCGCGCCAGTACCGCGTCGAACCGCTCGTTACCCTGTGGGCCAGACCGCCCGGATTCGATACGGAAGCCAAAGCGTTCGCCAACGGTGTGGATGTCGGACAAATGCGCAATCCGCCAGCGGCGCGCACCGGTTCGGTCCGGGTGGAACAGGTGCATTCTTTCCGGCTGATCCATGACCGCGTCGGTGAAGCCCCACACGATCGATGCCAACAGCAAGTAGATGCCGGAGATCACCACGGCGTTGGCCAGCGCGGGAACGATCAGCGTCGCGGGCGCAGACAACATGGCCCAGCTTGCGCTCCAGCGCGTATGCGGCCAGGCCAGCGCGACGATGCCTGCCGCCAATCCACATGCGAGAATGCCGGCGGCTGCGGCCATGGCCGCGCGGCGGCGCGAACGGTCTCGCTCATGTGCTTCCGGCGGGAGGAAGCTTTCGGCGAACTGGCTGAGGCCTTCCCGGCAGAGCGCATAGACAGGCTGCACCGCGAGTGCGTGCAACGACCAGAAGCTGCGTTCGACAAAGCGCCAGACGCGTCGGACACCGTACAATCCCACCACCAGAAGCAAAGCGACGATGAGCAGAGAGCCGATACCGGAAAATGCTGCGAGCTTGTCTCTGACCTGCGCCAGCCAAGCCCATGCGACAAGCGGCGCCAGCCCAAGCAGCAGGCCCGGGGTGGCGATGAGCAGCACCCAGGCCGTGATGAGTTTCGGTAGGCTGATTTCAACGAGCATGCTGCCGGCGATGGCCGACAGCTTACGGCTCTTGGTGCTGGCCGCGTCGTCTTCGATGTCGCCCGCGCGGGGATCAATGATCGGCTGCATCGCTGATACGTCTCAACCCCATCGGGCCGGCATGAAACCGGAAGATGCAGACTAACCAATCAGGGCGCGTTAGGAACTTCTGCCGCCATAGGTCCGCCAACCCCAGAGCGCGGCAAGCACGACAAAAGAGCCGACGACAGCGGAAATTATATCCCGAAGCGAAATGGCAATGCGATCCAGGTCCGGGAGCAGTCCCAAGGTGCGGAACAGAAAGCCGCCGACGAGGGCGCCCGCCAGGCCGAGTGCCAGGTTGCGGCCCTTGCCAAGACCTTGCTTGTCCCAGGTCGTCAGCGCTCCGGCAAGGCTACCGCCGATGAGACCAACAATCGCCCAAACGATGATCTGATCCAGTGTTGGCATGGCGCCCACCTTAATGAGGAACCCGAAGGTATCGACGCCACGTGACGCGGGAACCCCGGCAGTGTCAACGGCATCCCGGTCCTATACTTGATTTGCCGACTTCTTACCGCACCGCGGCGGTCGATCGCCGGACGTGATGCGCGTGCTGGCCGGCGTGCTCCGTCTTGCGCCAGTGAAAGGGGCGCAAGGCCAAATCGACGAGCGCCCGGTAAGCAGCCAACGAAATCATTATCCAATATATCGGGAGAAAAGCGGCGTGCAGGGCGATGCCGGTGCCATGCCGGCGTGCCGCCGACAGCGAAACGAGTACGATGCCGACAACATAGGCGAAGACCAGGTTGGCGGCTCCCGCCCACCAAATGACGGCGGCCCAGCCCTCCGGTGGCCAGAGCGAGAGATCGCCAGCCCAGAGCTTGCCGATGGCGTAAGCATAGACCAGCGGGTGGACGAGCGCGGAGAGAATGACGCCACCCATCAGAACGTTGAAACCGAGAAAGCCGCGCGGACCCAAATCCTCCCACAGCTTTACAGGCCTACGAAGATGGACAAGCGATGTTTGCATCCAGCCTTTCAGCCAGCGGGTTCGCTGTCCGAGCCAAGATGCAACGGTTTCCGGCGCTTCTTCCCAAGTGATAGAGTCCAGCATCGCCACACGCCAGCCCTGGCGGGCTAACCGGATGCCGAGATCGGCATCTTCGGTGACGTTGTAGGGATCCCAACCACCGGATTGTTCGAGCACCTCCCGGCGAAAATGATTTGAAGTGCCGCCCAGCGGTATCGGCAGTTGCAGCCGTTCGACGGCGGGTAAAAGAGCATCGAACAAGGCCGTGTATTCGAGGGTGAACTGCCGGGTTATCCAACTGTCCCGCGGATTGTAAATGTTGAGGCGCGCCTGCAGGCAGCCGAGTTCTGGTCCGCCAGTGAGGAAACGGCGATAAGCCCGTTGCAATTGGTTTGGCTCCGGCTCGTCTTCGGCGTCGTACACCACGACGAACGCGCCGGTGGCGGAGGGCAGCGCGTACATGAGCGCACGCGGCTTGGTTTGGGGTGCGCCGGGTGGAACTGTAAGGATACGCATTCCAATGCGATCCCTCACCAGTGCTTCAAGCGCCAAGCGCGTTTCTCTGTCGCTTGCTTCCGTTATGAAGATGATATCGCGGTGCATGACCGGCCAGTCGAGGCGTTCCAGCGCCGCGACGAGCGATTGGGCCATGTGCGCCTCGCGGTAAAGCGGCACAAGGATCGAATAGATGGGCAGGTTTGCGGCGGCGATGGCCGCATCGGGTTGCCCGTCGATTCGGCGAGTGGCAAAGTCTGCGACGGCGGCGGCGCGAAGCAAGGCGACGCAGAAAAATGCCGGTGTCAGAAGCGCCATGACGACCATCGCGGTCGCGTCCGGGGAGAGCACAATCCCCAGCGGCAGACCGGTTGCGAGAAAACCGAGCGCTGCCCGTTGCCAGCGGCACAATGGTGATGCGGCGGATAGCTCAGGTTGGGAATTGCGCAGGGTGTCGACCCACGAAGGGCCATGTTCCAATTCCGGAACGCAGATGGACGTCCCCAACGGAATCTGCTGCTTGCGTAGGCCAGGATTTGACACGGCGACGCGCTCGCATGACAACACGGCAGCCGCTGTCCGGGCCCCCCAGGCGCAAGACTACGGCAAACACCGTGAACTGAATAGCCTGTAGGCGACATGGCGACCTCCCCACGAGAAACATTCCTCGTTTGCGCGCGACGCACAGCGCTGGCGCTCGCTGCGGCCCTGGCAGCGTGGCTATCGGTTTCATTCTCGCTGGCCAATGCGGCCGCCGCGCAAGAACTGCCGGAGGCGCAAACCCAGCAACCGCGGCGGGTGGTTGTGCGGTTTCTCACGGAGGGTGATTTCCCACCGTTCAATTATCTCGATGAGGACGGCGTATTGAACGGCTTCAATGTCGATCTTGCTCGCGCGCTCTGCAATGAAATCGGAGCTTCGTGCGATATTCGCGTGCGGCCTTGGGACGAGCTGCTGGTGGCATTGAAGCGCGGGGAGGCGGATGCCGTGATCGCGGGACATGCGGTGACGGCGGAAACTTTGCGCGATGTCGAGTTCACCGAGCGGTACTTTCACACGCCCGGCCGGTTTGCAGCCAAGATCGAGACCGCGAAGACCGACATTGTGCCCGAACAACTCTACGGCCGCTCGATCGCAGTGGCGCGCGGAACGCCACACGAGGCTTACGTGAAGGCGTTTTTCCGCGATAGCCGCGTGATCGTTTTTGAGACGGCCGAACAGGCGCGGGAAGCGCTTTTACAGGGCAAGTCGGATTACGTCTTCGACGACGGCATCGGGCTCGCATTCTGGATCAACGGGACGCTTTCGCGGCGCTGTTGCGAAATGCGCGGCGGACCATTTTTCGAGCCCCGTTACTTCGGCGACGGCGTCGGCATTGCCGTGCCGCAGAACGATCCGCAGATTCGGGCGCTCTTGAATGCGGCGCTGCATAAAGTACGCGCGTCAGGACGCTTCGACGAACTCGTTTCGCGCTATTTCCCGCACCGGGTGTTTTAAAAGAAAGCGGCCGGCTCCATTCGGGGCCGGCCACCTTGCATCTATCAGCTCATCAGCGGCGACGCTGCTGACCGCCGCCGGGCGGTCCGCCTGCACCGGGCGGTGGGCCGCCGCGTGTATCTTTATGGCGGAAATTGATGCGGCCCTTGGTGAGATCATAGGGCGTCATCGCGACCGTGACCTTGTCACCGGCAAGAATGCGAATGCGATTCTTCTTCATGCGGCCGGACGTGTAGGCGACGATTTCGTGGCCGTTGTCGAGTTTCACGCGGCAGCGTGCATCGGGCAGAATTTCAACCACGACGCCTTCGAACTCGAGTTCTTCTTCCTTAGCCATTTGCCCTCTGGAAGTGACGTGCGGATGGGCACCGCACAACTAAATGGGGAGCAGATAACTCTGCTCCCCAAGCACGATCCGTACAACGCACCCCGATTAGAGGGGACGCAGGTTGATCGCAGCGATCTTGCCGTTGCGGCCGCGCTCGGTCTCGAAGGAGATCTTCTGACCTTCACGCAAGGACGAAAGGCCAGCGCGCTCAACAGCCGAGATGTGAACGAATACGTCGTTCCCACCTTCATCCGGCTGAATGAAGCCATAGCCCTTCTGCCCGTTGAACCACTTCACGGTACCAGTCGACATCGATTATGCCTCCAAAGCATAGGTAGAAATACCCCGAGAGTTGATACCCGCGGGGGCCATCAAATCGCGCGTTGGAGACGTCTAGTGTCAGACTCGGTAGAGCTGTCGCAGAGTTAGCCAAGGCGTGTTCGATAGGCACTATATGACCCGAGTGGCGCGAGAGCGCAAGGTCGAAGCCCATCGACAACCGCTACAAATATTCGGGATCACGAGATTTTTTGCGGCCGACCGCTCCGATCGGCGGTGTCATCGTGAACATTAGGCGGAGGCGGCCGGTGGGCAACCGACGGCAATCAAGTCTGTTTGATGGGTGGTTACAACGCGACCTTCAGACCCGATCTCTGTTTGGAGTCCAGCCGTCCTCACATGTCATGTTCGAAGGTATGCTGGCGCAGCTTAATCGCGCATACAACCATATTGCGGGCCAAGACTGGGCGGACGGCAGTTGCAACGTGAGCGGGCTGCCCCTATAACGCCGGCCGGAGCCGTCCGGCAGGGCATGCCGTGGCGGCTTTCATGCTTCAACAAAACAGAACGGCAGCGCGCTTCGGGGCCTCGCCTCAAACCGATCGCTGTCCGCCGGCTTTGTGCCGGCTTCCAGAAAGGAAAGCCAAATGCCCAAGATGAAGACCAAAAGTGGTGCCAAGAAACGTTTCCGTTTCACGGCGACCGGTAAAGTGAAAGCGGGTGCTGCTGGCAAGCGGCACGGCATGATCAAGCGGACGGCCAAGTTCATCCAGAAGGCGCGCGGCACGATGGTGCTGAACGACTCGGATGCCGGGATCGTCAAGAAGTACATGCCCTATAACCGTTGAGCCCAATTCCGGCCAGTCACGGCCGGCAGAGCCACACTTTACCGATCGAAACGGAGCACTCCCATGGCACGCGTCAAACGCGGCGTTACCGCCCACGCCAAGCACAAGAAAGTCCTGAAGGCCGCAAAGGGCTATTATGGTCGCCGCAAGAACACCATTCGCGTCGCGAAGCAGGCTGTCGAAAAGGCGCTGCAGTACAATTTCCGTGACCGCAAAAACAAGAAGCGCACGTTCCGCGCTTTGTGGATCCAGCGCATCAATGCGGCCGCCCGCGAGCACGGCATGACCTATGGCCGATTTATCGACGGGCTGACGAAGGCCGGCATCGAGGTCGACCGCAAGGTTCTGGCCGACATCGCGGTGAAGGACAACGCCGCGTTCAAGGCACTCGTTGACCAGGCGCAGGCCGCGCTGCCGAAGGCCGCCTAATCTTTGTCACGCCGCTACGCACAAGCGATGCCGGGGACGCAAAGCCCCCGGCCCGCACACCTCGAATAGACCGTTTCATCGCGCCCTGCGGCGTCTCCTCGCCGCGCACCTCAATTCTGAGGCGTGCCTCGCGCCGGACTCCGCGGACGGGATGACGGGCATCCGCTTTTTCCGGAGGCCAACTTTCATGTCATCTGGCTCTGACCTTTCCCGGCTCGAAGATGATCTCCTGAGCGAGATTGCCGGCGCGAACGATCTTGCGGCGCTCGAGACTGTTCGCGTTGCTGCCACCGGCAAGAAGGGACGCATTTCGGAGTTGATGGCGCAGCTCGGCAAGTTGCCGGCAGACGAGCGAAAGTCGTTCGGCGCGTCGGTCAATGCCGTGAAAATGAAAGTCTCCGATGCGCTCGACGCGCGCAAGGCCTTGCTGGAAGCGGCCGCGCTGTCGGATCGTCTCGCAAGTGAACGCGAAGACGTCACGCTGCCGGTGCGGGCGGGTGCGGAAGCCCTGGGGCGGATTCATCCGGTCAGCCAAGTTCTCGACGAATGCATCGAGATTTTTGCCGACCTCGGCTTCGAGGTGGCGGAAGGTCCCGATATCGAGACGGACGATTTGAATTTCACCAAACTCAACATTCCGTTGGAGCATCCCGCGCGACAGGAACACGACACGTTCTATTTCAAGCCGAAAGCGGACGGATCGCGGCTGCTGCTTCGCACGCACACGAGTCCGGTACAAATCCGGACGATGCAAACGAAGAAGCCGCCGATCCGCATTATCGCGCCGGGCCGGGTGTATCGCTGCGACAGCGACCAGACGCACACGCCGATGTTCCATCAGATCGAGGGCCTCGTGATCGACGAGGCGACGCATATGGGACACCTGAAGTGGGTGCTGGAAGAATTCGCGAAAGCGTTCTTCGAGGTCGATAATGTGACGATGCGGTTTCGCGCGTCGCACTTTCCGTTCACCGAGCCGTCGATGGAAGTGGACATCGATGCATCTGCGATCGGAAAGCCCGGACAGTGGCTGGAAATCCTGGGCTGCGGCATGGTGCATCCCAACGTGCTTGCCAACTGCGGGCTCGATCCGGAGAAGTACCAGGGCTTCGCCTTCGGGATGGGGCTCGATCGCATCACGATGTTGAAATACGGACTGCCGGACTTGCGTGCCTTCTTCTCGGCGGACCTGCGTTGGCTGCGCCACTATGGCTTCTCGATGCTTGACCAGCCGACACTCGGCGGCGGGCTTTCGTCGTGACGCGCGGAGATTGACCAATGTCCCTCGCCATTCCGCTCATCGTCATGACGGTCGCGCTGCTCGTCGCGTTCGGGCTCGGCTCCCTCATGTGGGCGCGGCCGTTGAAACAGCAGCAGGTGGTGGGCGCACTGGGCGTGGCGGCACTGATGTTGCTGCCCCTGGGCTATGAAGCTGCAATCTACGACGGCAACTGCTACGCGCTGACTGGCGCAGTGTCGCCCTGCTCCCTAGGCGAACGGCTCGGCCAGAGTTTTGTGTCGGGGTTTGCCTTTACACTCGCGCCCGCGCTTCTTTGGGTGCTCGTCTTCATCATGGCGATTAACGCCAAGAAGTCCCGTTGAACGGAATCGTCCGATGAAATTCACGTTGTCCTGGCTGAAAGAGCACCTGAAGACGACGGCGACGGTCGAAGAGATTGCGACCAAGCTTTCGGCCATCGGGTTGGAAGTGGAGAACGTGGAAGATCCCGGCGCGAAGCTCGGCGCGTTCACGGTGGCGCGTATTGTGGAAGCCAAGAAGCATCCGAATGCCGACAAGTTGCAGGTCGTGCAGGTGGAGATCGCCAAGGGGCAGCCGCTGATGGAAGTGGTCTGCGGGGCGCCCAATGCGCGCGTGGGCCTCGTCTCGGTGTTCGCACCGCTTGGCACGTATATTCCCGGCTCGAACATCACGCTGGAGAAGAAGCCGGTTCGGGGCGTCGTATCAAACGGCATGATGTGCTCGGCCGCCGAACTCGAACTGTCGGGCGAAAGCAGCGGAATTCTGGAACTCGATGCGGCGCTGGCCGATAAAGTGGGCAGCCGCTACATCGACGTCGCCGGTCTCAACGATCCCGTGTTCGAAGTGAAGCTGACGCCGAACCGGCCGGATTGCACAGGCGTGCGTGGCATCGCGCGCGATCTGGCGGCGGCGGGGATCGGGACACTCAAGCATGAAACGCGCATCCACGGTGTCGAGGGGGCGAACGATTGCCCGATCGACGTGAAGCTCGCGTTTGCGAAGGGGGCCGAGAGCGCATGTCCGGTGTTTGCCGCGCGCTTCGTCGCCAATGTCAAAAACGGGCCGTCGCCGGAATGGCTGCAGAACCGTCTCAAAGCCATTGGGCTCAGGCCGATCAATGCACTGGTGGACGTGACCAACTACATTTCCAACGAGCATGGACGGCCGCTGCACGTCTATGACGCCGACAAGTTGACCGGCGCCATCGTCGCGCGCCTGGGCAAAATGGGCGAAACGTTTCTCGGCCTCGACGGCAAAGAGTATCACGTCGACGAGACCATGTGCGTGATTGCCGACGACAAGGGCGTTCTCGGCCTTGGCGGCATCATGGGCGGCGAGGCTTCGGGCTGTACGGAGGACACCAGGAACGTGCTGATCGAAAGCGCGTGGTTCGATCCTTTGCGCACGGCGGCGACCGGGCGCAAGACCGGCCTCGTGACGGACGCACGTTACCGGTTCGAGCGCGGAGTCGATCCACAGTCGGTGCTGCCGGGCCTCGATCTAGCGACGCAAATGATCGAGAAGCTTTGCGGCGGCACGCCATCGAAGGCGAAGGTCGCGGGCAAGGCGCCCGAAACCGCGCGGGTTATTGCGTTCGATACCGGCCGCGTCGCGAAGTTGTCGGGCATTGCCATTGAGACGGCCGAAGTGCGGCGCATTCTCGAGGCGCTCGGCTGTTCGCTGTCCGGCAAGGGGCATGAGATTACCGTCACGACGCCGACGTGGCGGCCGGATATTCATGGAGCGGCCGATCTCGTGGAGGAGGTCGTGCGGATCGCCGGTCTCGACCGCATTCCGTCGACGCCGATGGAGCGGACGACGGGCATCGCGAAGCCGGTTCTCACCGAGCGGCAAAAGCGGGCACGGCGGGCGCGCCGTACGCTTGCGGCGCGCGGCCTCGTCGAAGCGGTGACGTGGTCATTCCTGCCGCGCGCGGTTGCGGCGCAATTCGGCGGTGGATCGGATGCGCTGGAATTGGCGAACCCGATCTCGGCGGACCTGTCGTCGATGCGACCGAGTTTGCTTCCGGGGTTATTGATGGGTGCGGCACGGAATGCCAATCGCGGGTTTGCGGACGTGGCGTTGTTCGAATTGGGTCAGGCCTACAGTGGCGACCGGCCGGCGGACCAGATGCTCAACGCTGCCGGCGTGCGGGCCGGCACCGCGGCTTTGCCGGGTTCGGGGCGGCATTGGGACGGCGCGACGCGGGATGTGAACCTGTTCGATGCCAAGGCCGATGCTGTGGCGGTTCTAGCCGCGCTTGGCATCGATGCCGGCAAGGCTCAGATCACGCGCGATGCGCCGGACTGGTTTCATCCGGGACGGTCAGGTGTTTTGAGACTTGGCCCCAAGACCGTGCTCGCCCATTTCGGCGAATTGCACCCGCAGACATTGAAATCGCTGGATGTCGAAGGGCCGGCAGTTGCGTTCGAAGTATTCCTCGACGCGGTTCCGCCGGAGAAACGAAAGTCACGTGCGCGGCCACCGCTCGCTTCCGTCGATCTCTTACCCGTACGGCGCGACTTCGCGTTTGTGCTTGATGGGGGTGTCGCAGCCGGCGATGTGGTGAAAGCGGCGGCAGGTGCGGACAAGGCTCTGATTGCTCAAGTGACCGTCTTCGACGTCTTCGAGGGTGGTGCGCTTGCCGTGGAGGGCAAGAAGTCGCTTGCCGTCGAGGTGACGCTGCAGCCGACTTCGGCGACACTTACGGACGAGGAGATCGAGGCCGTATCGCAGAAAATCATCGCCGACGTGAAGAAGGCGACCGGCGGCGAAATTCGCGGCTGACCATGACGCATTGACCAACGGCTACACTGCGGCGCACGCTGATGCCTTACAGCGGGGAGACCAATTCCATGACTGCGACGCGCACGCTGGTGGTTCCGAAACCGGAGAAGACTCACGTCGTGGTGGTGGGCGGCGGCGCCGGCGGGCTCGAATTGGTGACGACTTTAGGCAATAAACTGGGGAAGCGGGGAAAGGCGGCGATCACGCTGGTGGATAAGTCGCGCACGCACATCTGGAAGCCGCTGCTGCACGAAATCGCGGCGGGCAGCATGGATGTCGATCAGCACGAACTGGAATACATGGCGCAGAGCCACTGGCATCATTTCAAGTTCCGGTACGGCGAGATGATCGGCCTCAACCGGGCCAACAAGCAGGTGATTCTGGCAGCCACACACGACGAGGACGGTCGGGAAATCACACCGCAGCGGGCGCTCGTCTACGACATTCTCGTGATCGCCATCGGCAGCGTGTCGAACGATTTTGGGACGCCGGGGGTCAGCGAAAACGCGATCATGCTCGACACCCAGCAACAGGCCGAACGTTTCAACCGCCGGCTGCTGAACGCGTGCGTCCGGGCGCAGGCGCAAGAAGGACCGGTGCAGCCGGGTCAGCTGCACGTGACGATCATCGGCGCGGGCGCAACCGGGACCGAATTATCAGCCGAGCTGCATCGCTCAGTGCGCGGCATCGCTCAGTTCGGCTTGGACAAGATCGAGCCGGAAAAGGACATCAAGATTACCTTGATCGAGGCCGCACCGCGCATTGTGCCGGCGTTGCCTGAGCGTATCTCGGAGGCGACCTCCGAGACGCTGCGCAAACTGGGCGTGGACATCCGCACGAATTCGCGCGTCACACGGGTGCGCGCGGACGGCGTGGAATTGCAGTCGGGCGAATTCATACCTTCGGAACTCGTGGTGTGGGCGGCAGGCGTCAAGGGGCCGGCAGTCCTGAAAGACCTCGACGGACTTGAAGTCAGCCGCATGGATACACTCGTCGTGAAGCCGACGCTGCAGACGACGCGCGACGAAAACATCTTCGTTCTGGGCGATTGCGCCTATCTCGTGCCGGAAGGCGACACCCAGCCGATTCCGCCGCGCGCCCAAGCGGCGCATCAGATGGCGTCGCATGTCTACCGGCAGATTCGCCGCAAATTGGATGGCGAGCCGCTGGAGCCGTTCAAATACCGCGATTTCGGCTCACTGGTGTCGCTCGGCGACTACTCGACCGTAGGCAGTCTGATGGGTTTCGTGACAGGCCGGAAAATGATGATCGAGGGTCTGTTTGCAAAAATGATGTACCGCTCGCTGTACAAGATGCACGAGTGGGCGCTGCACGGTTTCTGGAAGGTGGCCCTCGACAGCGTGTCGCGGCTGCTGACACGGCGCACGGAGCCGCACGTCAAGCTGCATTAGTCTTACCTAGCCTGCTCCTAAGCGCGACGGGGACGGCCGGCGGTATTTGGCCGGGCTGTTTATGCTTTGCTGGCACATGGGACTTCGTGTGACGCGGGGGTGACATAACCGTCCCTGGCGGGTCCTTGGGGGATGTGCTACCTCCCGCCCCAATTGTTGCCGGTTCGACCGGTCCCAGCCCGGACCCGGCCATCCCCAGACAGAGACCGAATATGAAGCTCAGAAATATCGCGATCATCGCGCACGTCGACCATGGAAAGACGACGCTCGTCGATGAACTTTTGAAACAATCCGGCTCCTTCCGCGACAATCAGAAGGTTGCCGAGCGCGCGATGGATTCCAACGACCTCGAGCGCGAGCGCGGCATCACCATTCTAGCAAAGTGTACGTCGGTGATGTGGAAAGATACCCGCATCAACATCGTGGATACGCCGGGGCATGCCGATTTCGGCGGCGAGGTGGAGCGCATTCTGAATATGGTCGACGGCGTCATTGTACTCGTCGATGCCTCCGAGGGGCCGCTGCCGCAGACGAAATTCGTGGTTTCGAAGGCCTTGAAGCGCGGGCTTCGGCCGATCGTCGCCATCAATAAAATCGACCGGCCTGACGAGCGGCACCTCGATGTCTTGAATGAAATCTTCGATCTGTTCGCCAACCTCGACGCCACGGACGAGCAGCTTGATTTCCCGGTGCTGTACGGTTCGGGCCGCAACGGCTGGATGGCGCTGGCGCCGGAGGGTCCGCAGACGGACCTCGCGCCGCTGTTCGATCTCGTGCTCGACCATGTGCCGCCGCCGGCGGTGGACGACGGCCCAGTACGGATGCTGGCGACGACACTCGAAGCCGATCCCTTCTTGGGGCGAATTCTGACCGGACGTATCACGTCGGGCACCATCAAACCGAACATGCCGCTGAAGGCGCTGCGCCACGACGGCACGCTGGTCGAGACGTTCCGCGTGACGAAGGTGCTGGCGTACCGGGGCCTGGACCGAATTCCGGTCGATGAAGCCAGCGCCGGCGAAATCGTCGCCCTGGCCGGCATGACGGACGCGACGGTCGCCGACACCCTTTGCGATCCCGCCGTCGATCAGCCGCTGGCCGCGCAGCCGATCGATCCGCCGACACTGTCGATGACGTTTCGCATCAACGATGGACCATTTGCGGGCCAGGAAGGCAGCAAGGTGCAAAGCCGCGTCATCCGTGACCGGCTGATGCGCGAAGCGGAGCGAAATATCGCGATCAAGGTGGCCGACAGCGACGAGACGGACAGCTTCATCGTTTCCGGGCGCGGCGAACTTCAGCTTGCGATCCTGATCGAGAATATGCGGCGCGAAGGGTTCGAACTGACGGTTTCGCGGCCGAAAGTGGTGATCAAGCAGGACCCAGAGACGGGGCAGAAGCTGGAGCCCATCGAGGAAACCATCATCGACGTGGACGACGGCTTCACCGGCGTCATCGTGCAGAAGCTCTCCGAGCGGCGCGGCGATCTCATGGAAATGCGCCCGTCGGGCGGCGGGCGAACGCGCATGGTTTTCCTCGTGCCGACGCGCGGACTGCTGGGCTACCAGTCGGAACTGCTGTCAGACAGCAGAGGCACCGCGGTCATGAACCGCCTGTTTCACTCCTACGCTCCGTTCAAGGGCGATATTCAGGGCCGGCGCCAGGGCGTGCTCATTTCCAATGGAACGGGCGAAGCGACCGCATACTCGATCTTTCATTTGCAGGATCGCGGACAGTTCATGATCGGCGCGCAAGCGCGGGTCTACGAAGGCATGATCGTCGGTGAGCATTCGCGCGATAACGATCTCATCGTTAATGTCGTGCAGGGTAAGAAACTCACCAACGTCCGTGCGTCGGGCAAGGATGAAGCTCTAACTCTTGTTCCGCCGATGAAGCTGACGCTCGAAAAGGCGATGTCGTACATCACCGACGAAGAGCTTGTCGAAATCACGCCGGAGACGATCCGGCTGCGGAAGCGCTGGCTCGACCCCAATGAGCGTAAGAAGCAAGAACGCAAACGAGAGGCCGAGCGTGAAGCGGACGTTGCTTAACGAAATGTGCGCGTAGTTCCCGCGTTTATGTAGGATAATTTCCTTATAATCTCAGGAATTCTTCCTCTTGCTAAAGTTTGCGGCATCGCCACATAAGCTGTTAGCGGAAGATGCTAAATCATCCGTGATCCGGCGTGGATACTCTCACGTTTGCATGAGTCTATCCGGGTCATCGTTTCCCCAAACGGCTACTCATCCATTCAATTCGGAGGTTCACACATGAAGAAGTCGCTCATCGCGATGACCGTTCTCGCACTCTCGTCGGGCGTCGCTTTCGCTGACGACAAGCCGTCGGCTGAAGAAGCAGCCGGTATCGCCGCCACGGCGAAGGCATGGGGCTGCTCGGGCGGCGAAGGCGAAAAGGAATCGGAAGGATCTGGCGTCCTCGAACTCAACGATGCCAAGTGCGCCGACGGTGCGAACTACGATATCAAGATGGACAAGGCCTTCAAGGTCATCAGCATCACCGCTGACTAAGTCCAGCGCCGGGACCATTTAAATCCCGCGGACAGTTTCGGGGCGGCAACCATTCAGGTTGCCGCCCCTTTCTTTTGCAGCCATCCGGATTGTCAATTTTGACATTGCCACGCGCGCGCTGCTTAGTGTGCCGGTGCATCAGAGACGAGGGCGATCTTGACCGGGACCATATCCGCTGCAGCGGCTGCCGCAGCATCAGGCCCACCTGTTGCCTGGCCCACTGGCGTTACGCCGACTGCGGAGTATGAGGCTGCAATCGGATACCTGCGCGAGCCCGGCGGAAATCTGTTCGTCACCGGGCGGGCGGGTTCGGGTAAATCCACGCTCCTTCGCTGCATCCGCGATCTCATACCGCAAGACGTGGCCGTCGTGGCGCCAACGGGTCTCGCGGGTGTCAACGTCGGCGGACAGACCATCCACTCGTTCTTCGGCCTGCCGCCGCGCCTCATAAAATCCGACGATATCCGACGGAGCCGGAATGGCCAGGTCATGCGGCGCCTGAAATTTCTGATCATCGACGAAGTCTCGATGGTACGATCCGATGTGATGTGGGCGATGGATATGTCGCTCAGGATCAATCGCGGCCGGCCGCGGGAAGCGTTCGGCGGATTGCGACTCGTGATGTTCGGGGATTTGCACCAGTTGCCGCCCGTGGTGCAGGAGGCGGACGTGGCCCAATATCTCGACAGTGAGCATGGCGGGCCCTTCTTCTTTTCCGCGTCGGGCTTGCGCGAGGGCCTGGGCACCATGCTCTTGGAACTCAATCAGGTATTCAGGCAGAGCGACGAGGGCCTGATCCGGGTTCTCAACCGCATTCGAGAGGGCGATGTCGAGGAAGACGATCTCGCGCTGCTCAATGAGTGCGTGCGTCCTGTTCGTTCGCTGGGCGAGGGCGACGCCTACGTTATCCTGACGCCCACGAACGCGGCGGCCCAGCGGATCAATATGGCCTATCTCGATGCACTTCCAGGGCGGGTCCACAGCTACGAGGCGGGGGTCAGCGGCGAGTTCAATCCCAGCGCGCAGCCGACCGACGCGACTCTCATTTTGAAGCAGGGCGCAAAAGTCATTCTGCTGCGGAACGATCCGGACCGGCGTTGGGTGAATGGCACCGTCGCGCGCATTTCGCGGCTGACCGACAAGCAGGTCTGGGTCGATGTGAATGGCAAGGAGTTCGAGATAGAGCCCGCGGCGTGGGAGAGCCGCCGCTATGCGTTCGATACGCAGCAAGATAAGGTCGTCGAGACGGTTGCCGGCACATTCCGGCAATTTCCATTGCGGCTCGCCTGGGCGTTGACGATCCACAAGGCGCAGGGACTGACGCTCGACAAAGTGTATATCGATCTGGGCCGGGGAACCTTTGCGCACGGGCAGGCGTATGTGGCGTTATCACGGTGCCGGTCGCTGGATGGTCTCGCGTTGGCACGGCCGTTGCGGCCGGCGGACATCCTGTTTGATCCGGCCGCCATGGGTTACAGGAACCACTTTCCCGCCCTGTGACACTGTCGCAAGAGGCCGACCAGAAAGGTTTGATTCTGATCAATTGTTTTGCGATGCAAGGTCGCTTTTAATGTCGCAGTTTCAAAGACATATATGATTTCTTAGATAGCCTCGTCAGTTTTGATGTTGCAATGCACAAAAACTCTGCTATATAAACTAGCACGGACGGGTTCTACCGGTCCTACCCAATTCCAGCATCACACGACGGCCATGCCGTCCGGCGCTGGCGCAGCATGCCCCCAAAATCCGCATCAATCAGCTCTCTATGAGGTCATCCGTCATGAACGATCAATTCACCCGCCAGGCTCAGGACATGTTTGCCGCCGCCAAGGATGCGCGCATTCCGGAGAACATTCAGGCTATCGCCGAAGACGGCGTTGCCAAGACGCGCGAAGCCTTCGACAAGATTCAGACCGTTTCGAAGGACGGTGTGAAGACGATCGAGAATGTGATGCTGACGGCTCAGGCCGGCGCGCGCACGATCGGCGAGAAGGTTCTGCGCAACGTCGAGATCAACACGGAAGCTGCCTTCGACGCCGCCGAAGCTATGGCCAAGGCGAAGACTCTTCCGGAAGTTCTCAAGCTTCAGACGTCGTACGTTCAGCAGCAGCTGACGGCTTCGGCCAACCAGACCAAGGAACTGTTCGAGCTTTCCTCGAAGATTGCCCAGCAGACGTTCGAAACGATGAACGCCGCTGCCGCAAAGACCTTCGAGCAGATGAAGAAGTCGGCCTAACCGCGCCGCAAATTTCGATGCGATCGAGCCTGGGACAATCGTCCCGGGCTTTTTCTTTGGTGAAATGCCTTGTGCGGCGTGCGCACAGCATTAATCCGCCACCTTGGCATGGAATTCGCTACATTCGGTCCGGGGAGCCCTGGCGATGGCGCGGAGTCGTTCACAATGTTGAGCTGGCGGACAGACGTATCGGTGCGGCCGGCCAAGATCGCAGATGCAGGCGGGCTGGCTCAGCTTTTTGCCGAAACATGGCGGGGAGCCTATGCCGGCCTGGTGCCTTACGAGCAACTCGAGGGCATCATTCGCCGCCGCAACAAGGCATGGTGGACTGCGGCGATCCGGGACGGCGATGGTCCGCTGATCGCCGTGCAAAAGGGTGAGGTCGCCGGATACGTCACATTTGGCGCAGCGCGCGGACGCGGGCGTCATCAGGGCGAGATTTACGAGCTTTACGTCGCACCCGCCTATCAGGGCCTGGGCTTCGGCGAACATCTGTTCGAGGCCAGCCGGGCGTTGCTGGATGCGCGCGGCTTGAACGGTCTTGTCGTGTGGACCTTGGCCGACAACGACTCGGCGCGGGACTTCTACTGGCGCCGCGGTGGCCGACCCTTCAAAACCGTCAAAGAGCCCTTCGGGCAGGCGCATTTGAAGAAGGTTGGGTTCGGCTGGGCGTAGCGTCGCCTTGGTTACCGGCGCGACGGGCGGCGGCGCTCCGGGGACAGGCGTTGTCCGGCGAGATTTCGACTTTCGGCGGCTATCTTTCAGATAGCGGCCTGGGGCAGAGTACGGTGACCGAACACCTACCTATCCCGCCCGGCCGAAACACTCACACTTAAGAAACGGGGCTTATCGATGCGCATCGAGGCTATTCCAGTGGGCAAGAACCCGCCGGACGACATCAACGTCATCATCGAAGTCCCCGTCGGCGGCGAGCCGATCAAGTACGAAATGGATAAAGCTTCGGGCACGCTTATCGTCGACCGCTTTCTCTATACGCCGATGCGGTATCCGGGGAACTACGGCTTCGTTCCGCACACGCTGTCGGCGGACGGCGATCCGATCGATGTGCTGGTCTGCAATACGCGGGCGATCGTGCCGGGTGCGGTCATCAATTGCCGGCCCATCGGCGTTCTCGTGATGGAGGACGACGGCGGCGGCGACGAGAAAATCGTGGCGGTACCGAGCGACAAGCTCACGCAGCGCTACAGCAAGGTGAAGAACTATTCGGACCTGCCATCCATTTCGACCGACCAGATCGAGCATTTCTTCGCCCATTACAAGGATTTGGAGCCTGGCAAGTGGGTCAGAATCGACCACTGGGGCGGCGCCGAGGAAGCCCGGCGGCTGATCTGTGACGCGATAGCCCGGTACAAAGCGACGACGTAATCCCCACTGCTCGTGGAGGACCGTGTTGACGCACTTCCCGCTTGGGGTCGCGGTTGCTATACCCCCGGCCAACCGTCGAAGCGGAGGCCGGACGTGTCGCTGATGAAGATCGCCGTGATGGGTGCCGCCGGCCGCATGGGCCGTGAGCTCGTCCGCGCGATCGCCGCCGATCCGGGCTGTACCCTATCGGGCGGGACGGAGGCAGCAGGCAGCCCCGATCTCGGGCGCGATCTCGGCGACCTGGCCGGGCTTGGTGCGAACGGTGTTCCCGTGACGGCCGATGCCTTGGACCTGATCGCGCGCTCGGACGCGATCATCGATTTCACTTCGCCTAAAGCGACCGTCGCCTTCGCCGGGCTCGCCGCCAACGCCCGGATCGTCCACGTGATCGGCACGACTGGCTTGGATGCGGCGGCGGATGCTGGAATCGCGGCGGCGGCGCGCCATGCGACGATCATCAAGTCCGGCAATATGAGCCTCGGGGTCAATCTGGCGGCCGCGCTCACGGAGCGGGTGGCGTCCCGCCTGGACGCCGACTGGGACATCGAAATCGTCGAGATGCATCACAAGCACAAGGTCGATGCGCCGTCCGGCACCGCGCTGATGCTCGGCAAAGCGGCGGCCAAGGGGCGCGGCGTCGATCTCACGACGGCGTCAGTAAGGGTTCGCGACGGGCATACAGGTCCGCGCAGGCGCGGCGACATCGGCTTTGCCACGCTGCGCGGCGGCAGTGTCGTGGGCGACCACACCGTTATTTTTGCCGGCGAGGGCGAAGAGGTGTCGATCCGTCACCACGCCGCCGATCGCAGTATTTTCGCGCGGGGCGCGGTTAAGGCCGCGCTTTGGGGCCGCGGCAAGGATCCGGGTCTCTATTCCATGTTCGACGTCCTCGGCCTGTGAGTGCGGCGCGCGCGACGATGCAGAAACACCAACCCGATCTTAAGTCTCTAACGCTTACGCGCACGCTCGTGCTGGTCCGGCACGGCCAGAGCGAATGGAACCGGCTCAATCTGTTCACGGGCTGGCGCGATCCGGATCTGACCGAGAAGGGCGTTATCGAAGCTCGATGGGCGGGGCGCGTGATGCGCGACCATGGACTCAAATTCGACCTGGCGTTCACGAGCAAGCTTCGCCGGGCGCAGAACACGCTCGACATCATTCTCGACGTGATGGGGCAGGCAGGGGTACCGATCACGCGCGACGAGGCTCTGAACGAGCGCGATTACGGGCAACTGTCCGGCCTTAACAAGGACGAGGCCAAGCAACGCTTCGGCGAGGAACAGGTGGCTCGCTGGCGGCGCAGCTTCGACGTACCACCGCCCGGCGGGGAAAGCCTGAAGGACACGGCCGCGCGCGTGTTGCCTTACTATGATGAGCATATCTGGCCGACGGTTCAAGCTGGCAAGACCGTGATCGTCGCGGCCCACGGGAACTCATTGCGCGCCCTGATCATGCAGCTTGAAGGGTTGACGGGCGACGAGATTATTGCCCGCGAACTCGCGACGGCGGCGCCGATCGTGTACCAACTCGATGCGGCCGGCGCCGTGCTCGACCGCGCCGATCTCGTCACAGCGCAAGGGGGTGACGATGGTATGGGATGAGCTTGCCAAGGATGCGGAAGGCGAAAACGCTCGCGATCGCGACCGCTGGGTCGGCGTCTATATCGGTGTGCTCGCGGTACTCCTGGCCATCTGTTCCATGGGTGGCGGCAACGCTTCCAAAGACGCGACTTTGAAGAATATCGAGGCGGCAAATACGTGGGCGTTTTTCCAAGCCAAGAACATGCGCCGGCATGTGCTGCGCGTGGAAGCCGATGACCTGTCGCTCAGGCTCAAGGCCGAACCCGATCTGACCGCCGAAGGGCGTTCCGCCATCGAGGCGAAGATCGCCGAATACAAAAAGCAGGACGACATCTTGACCACGGGCGATCCTGCGAAGCCAGTGGAGGCGCGCGAGGGCCTCGACCAGCTGTTCGAAAAAGGCAAACGGCTCGAGGTCGAGCGAGATATCGCGATGCGCAAAGATCCGTACTTCGATTACGGCGAGGCGCTGCTTCAGATTGCGATCGTACTGGCGTCGATCTCGATCATCACGAAGGGTACATTTCTGCTGGCGATCAGCGGCTTTCTCGGCGTTGGTGGACTGCTGCTCACTCTCAACGGTTTTACGCTCGCGGCGAGCCTGCCGGGCCTTGGATAGCGTTCACGGCGCGAGGTCGAAGCTGCGGCTCGTCTCAGCGACGGCCGATCCGTTGCGCATAAGGCGGACAGTGCCGCTGTAGCGGCCGGAAGGCCAGCGGCTCTCTTTCAGGCGTTTGCCCGCATAGGCGATCCAGGTTGCTTTGTTCCGGTCGAGCGGCTGCGAAGCGGACTTCGCGGCGAATCCGCCCGGTCCTTCAACATCGAGCGCAATCACGTCGCCTGCCTTGAGGTTTATGAGTCGCGCGAAAAAGATGAACTGCGCACTCGTGGCAGCCGGGTCCGTGGCACCGCCGTCGATTTCCGACTGCCTCAGGTCCGGCAGTGATCCGGAGAATCCGGCTGCAATGATTTCTCCATTGAGGTAGCGGTAGTTTGCCCGGAAGGCGGCGTCCCATAATCCTGCCGCCGACACCGGATCGGCATGGCACAGCCCTGCGCTGCCCTGGCCCGAGAACGGATCGATTGGCGCGCCATCCTTGCGAACGGTCACATGCAAATGCGCGAATTCCGCCAATCCGGAATAGCCGATGGCGCCGACTACAGCACCCTTTTCGACCCGATCACCGACCGCAATCTTCAGACTGCCGGACCGCAAGTGGCAGTACTGGGTCTCCCAGCCCGCACCGTGGTCGATCACGAGGCCGTTGCCGCATTCGCGATTGGCGACGAGACTGCGGGACTGCGGATCCGCCAGCCGATCCGGCATACCATCGCGCACGGCTTTCACGGTACCCGCTGCGGAGGCTTTGACGTCGACTCCGGCTGCGGCTTCGCGGGTCGAGAGGAGCCGGAAGTCCGTGCCGTCGTGGCCGTTGTATGACGCCCCACCACACGCGAAGTCCTGGACGGCAGGGCTGGGGTCGATGTCGACGTAACTCTGGATGAAGCAGGACCGTCCCAGGTCGCAGGCGACGGGCATTCCCAGTTGCGGCGGTTCGGCCATCGCAGCCGCCGGCGACACACACCCGCAGATCACAATGAGCCAGTTCAGCGAACGACGGGGCATCACTTTTCTCGCCTTTGACTGCGACGACCGGGCCAACGGGCCCACTTGCGAGCATCCAACCGGAAGGATAGCAGTACCGGTCAATACCCCCTCCCGGCGACAGCCACTTTACCAGCGCGACAGACAGGTTGACCCATCCCATGGCGACGAAGAAGCTCCTCCTCCTCCCCGGCGACGGCATTGGCGTCGAAACCATGGCCGAGGTCGAGAGGCTGATTGCGTTTTTCAACACGCGCTCGAAGGGCGTGGTCTTCGAAACAGACAGCGATCTGGTCGGCGGCGCGGCCTACGATGCGCACGGCGTGGCAGTGACAGACGATTGCGTGGCCAAGGCAAAGGCGGCGGATGCGGTCATCTTTGGCGCTGTCGGTGGGCCGAAGTGGGCGGGCGTCCCTTATGCCGCGCGTCCCGAAGCGGGGCTGCTGCGGTTGCGCAAGGACCTGGGCCTGTTCGCCAACTTGCGGCCCGCCATCTGCTATCCGGCGCTGGCGGATGCGTCGTCCTTGAAGCGCGAGCTTGTCGAGGGCCTCGACATCATGATCGTGCGGGAACTCACAGGCGGCGTCTATTTCGGCGAGCCCAAGGAAATCGTGACACTGGAGAACGGCGAGAAGCGCGCGGTCGACACGCAACTTTATACGACGCACGAAATCGAGCGTATCGCCAAGGTCGCCTTCGACCTGGCGCGCAAGCGCGGCAACACCGTCCATTCAGCCGAAAAGCACAACGTGATGCGGACGGGCGTTCTGTGGAAAGAAGTCGTGACGGCCGTTCATAAGTCCTATGCACCGGACGTCAAACTGGAGCACATCCTGGCCGACAACTGTGCGATGCAGCTTGTCCGTAACCCGAAGCAGTTCGACGTGATCGTGACGGACAACCTATTCGGCGATGTGCTCTCGGACGAGGCCGCAATGTGCACGGGGTCGCTCGGCATGCTGCCGTCCGCGTCACTCGGCGCGCCGGATGCCAAGACCGGCAAGCGGATGTCGCTTTATGAACCCGTGCACGGTTCGGCGCCGGATATCGCCGGCAAGGGACTTGCAAACCCGATTGCCACCATCGCCTCGTTCGGAATGGCGCTCAGGTATTCTCTCGACATGGCGGCGGAGGCCGACATCGTCGACAACGCGATCGCCGAGGTTCTCGCCAGCGGTCTGCGCACTGGCGACATCATGCAACCTGGGATGACGAAGGTCGGCACCGGCGAGATGGGCAAAGCCATCGTGGATGCCGTGGCGAAGCTGGTGGCATGAGCCGCCGTGCGTTAGGATGTTTCCGTTAGAAAACTAAAGCCTATTGCATGTTCTGTTTCAGCAGATTCGAAACCACGGAAATCAGCTCCGATTCATCAAATGGCTTCAGGATACAGGTAACCTCGTCCCACAAGCCTCCGCGATTAGACGCATTGTATCCCGAAACAACGACTAACGGAATTTTCCGGCGCAATAGTTCTGTTACAAGTTCTTTTGAACATTGGCCGCGCAAATTTGCATCGACAATGGCCGCATCACAATCACGGTTAGAAACGAACTCAATCCCCGCTGAAACTGTGGCGACCGTTGCCGCCACTTTCCAGCCTTGTGCCGCTATAATCCGTTCAAGAGCATCCATGAGCGCCGGCTCATCTTCGACCAGCAATATCGACGGCGCGTTTGCCATGTTCCTGCTTACAAATTATCGTCTGCACGGGAGCATATAACGACCACTGAACACCGGTCAATTTATACTCCAATTTCACGATCGCATCCAGTGAATGCTCAAGGTATTTCTTCACAACTTTTTGTCCGAAGCCCGTTCGGTTTGGTTGCCGCACCAAAGGCCCGCCGCTTTCTTCCCAAGACATACGCAAATGACTTTCAGTAATGCTCCAAGACAATCGAACAATTCCGACTGAATTGGAGAGTGCGCCATATTTTATGGCATTGGTTGCCAGTTCGTACATCGCCATCGAGATTGACTGAGCGGCGGCGACCTGAAGCGATATATCCGGACCATCCAGAACGACGCGCTTGCGGCCGGCTCTGATCAAGTAGCCAATCTGCCCATCGATGACCTCGCGAAGTGAAACACCGGCCCAGCCGGATTTCTCGACAAGATCGTGACTGCGCGCCAGGCCGCGCATACGTTCCTTGAAGTTCTCTTTGAAATTGCCTGTCGCGCCAGCGTCCCAAGAGTTCTCGGCGATGGCCAGAACGACAGCCAGAAGATTCTTGCAGCGGTGGGCCACTTCCTCCGAGAGTACGGCGATCTGTGTTGCGTCGCGCATACGCTCTGCCATGCGCTGCTCGGTTGCCAACTGTTCCCGGATCTGCCGGCGTTGTAGTGCTTCGACAAGCAGAACCAGGATGGCCGATACGGCGAGAAAGCCGATGAGGTCGAGGAAGATGACTTGGAGATCAACGAGGAAGGAGGTCCAGAAGAGAACCGTACCCACCGACGCGAGGGCGCCCACGACGCCGCCTAGAATCGATGACAGGAGAACGGCAGGGAAGAAAAAATAGAAGTCGACCATCATGAGATAAGTGACAAAGACTGGAAGTGCGACGGCAAACACGACTGTCGTCAATCCGACTGCCAGGGCAGCCCGCAGACTCCAGTGATGAGACCGAGATGGGAAAGCCAGGCGATCCGTCATTTCGACGGCGCGGTTCAGAATTCTCTTTGGCACGCTATGCTCTTTTTCGAATAGTGGCGCGCGACGGGTGTCAAACGTCCGGCGTCGCATTCGCGCCGACCTTGCTGATCAGCCCGGCGGCGCATCTCAGGTGCGTGACGATCTTATCAGCCGAGACCTGGAGGTCTGTTCCGACCGCCATTCGCCGAATGTGGCACGCCTCAAGTAGCGCAACGCCGAGCAGGTTGCGCAATTGATGCAGTTCATGTGCGTAACGATCGGCTTGCAAAGCCTCAACACTGCCGCCACACTCGTCGCTTGGTGGCCCCTCGCCCGTCATCGGCCTCAACCCCTCGATGATGAGGGACGCGGAACAGACAGGTGCTGGTTGAGGACGTTTGCGTTTTCTATGCCGACGCGGATCAAGTCGGCAGCAGACTTTGCCGCTAGCTGTTTCATCATGGCCGCTCGATGCGTCTCCACAGTCCGGTGACTGAGGTTCAACCTGATAGCGATTTCCTTGCTGGTCAGACCTCTGCCGACGAGGGCTAGAATTTCTCGTTGCCGTTCGGTCAAGCCACTCAAGACGTCGCGCGATGCCGGCGAAACGGTTGGGTCAGTTCTTCGACAGCTCATTTCAAGTGCAGATCGAACGGTGTCGACTAGCGTATCAGCATCGACGGGCTTAACGATGTAGTCGACCGCGCCGAGCTTGATCGCGCGAACGGCCGCTGGAATCTCTCCGTTTCCAGTCAGCATAATGACCGGGCGACGAACTTGCCTTACTTGCAGATCACGCAAAAGGTCTTCCCCGGACATTCCCGGAAGGTTGTGGTCGACAATCAGGCAATCGATTTTGTCGAGCCACTCCAGGGCCTCGATCAATTCCTCTGCAGACGGAAATCCACGTACACGGAATTTCTCGCTTTTCAGAGTATCTACGAGCGCTGTCAGCATTTCCGGATTGTCTTCAACGACGACAATCTTGGGCACTTTCTCCGTTTGCACCGTATTCCACCATTCTCGAATATTGATGATTGGATACACGGGGCGCCTTGCGCCCATTGCCGACAAGACTGACGACCAACATCGGTGATTCGCCGAGGCAGGTACGTAAGTATTTCTACAATCGGGCAATTAAATGTTGGACAATCGAAGTAAGAAAAAATTGTCCAGACCGACAGACGCATAAACCCAGCATTTCGCGAGCTTTAGCAGAGGTGACCCGTCATGGGAATGATTTCCCGTTCCGCATCGTTTTGGCCAAGCCGAGGGCATTACCATGACCTTGGTTACCCGGTTTCACCGGCTCTTTCTCCGATTTCCGCGTTGTGGCGACTTCAAAGGACAATATCGGAATTGCTGATGACCTCGCCCGTCGCGACCATGCAGGTGACACGCAAGAGCTTGTCGCTGTTGCCTCGGGGCGCCGGCGTGCCAATTACGATAACGCCTGCGGGTAACTCGGATTACTTCGTAACAATCGGCGGGTGGTCGGATTATATCCACGACGATGCGGCGGTCGTGCGGCTGATATCGAAGGCGTTAGTCGGCAGGCTGCGGATCGTGGACCGTCTCCGCGGCAGCGTCATTCATAGCCATTCCCTCGAGATCATGAATGTCAGCGGTCAGTGGTGCCCGGCGGCCGAACTCACCTTCGTCCGGATGTCGCTGTTCCCAAAACCGATGTCGCTGCGGATCAGCCAGTATCCGCTGGCGACCAATTAAGTCCCTTTTCAATTGCGAACGACGGAGAGCGATCATGAAGGCCTACGCGATGACGATGCGCGAAGCAGTGTGTTGGGGTCTCGTGCAGATCCTGGTGCTGTCCGTGGCGGTGGAGTTCCGGGCGGATCGGGCCGCAGCAGATCTGACTGCGCAGGCGGCGCCGCTTAGCCAGCCGGCCGCCGATAGAGATCGGTCCCCCGGCAGACTGCTGATCTCGTCCGTGGAACGCGCGCGTTGATGCGACCAAAGAAAATCCAGACGGTCATAATTAAGGCGATTGCACGGACGAGGACTGCTGACGTTGCGCCTGCGGCTTGCCGCCGTGGTCGAGCCAAGGCGTCGGTTCGTCGCTGAGTTTTCCCCAGACCGAATGAGAGATGTAGGTCAGCGCCCGCGTACAGAGGCGACCCTCGACCATGCAGGCGTCCAAGGCAGCGTCCTTGATCGCGAGAAGGCCGCGGCCGATCTCGGTCTGCTGGGCCGGGGTGGCCGTCACGAGCGCATAGGCGAAAAAAGCGATCAGCGCGAACTTGTAGAGCCTGGGCATCGCTGTGCCTCTGGAACAGACGCAGAACCAGCGCGACGTTCCCATGAGGGCGTTAACAGAGTGTTAAGCGATCGGGTTGGGACTAGACGCTTTCGCGGTCGGCGCAGGTTTTGGGTTTGTCCGGGAACCATGCGCGGGCGGTCCAGTCCGGGCGGCGCGGATCCCGCTCCGCTTCCAACGCGGTGCGGGCGACGAAGTGGAACTCGAAGCAGTTATCGCTCGCCTGGCGGACCCGATAGCAGCCGCCCGCCGGATCGTCGTCATAGATCGTGCAGAAAGTTCCGGCGCGGACCGACCACTTGCCGGCCGACGATCGCTGCCGATCGCGGTAGGAGACGGCCCCGTCGCTTGCGAATGTTTCTTCGAACGTCTCGCCGTCCTCGTACTCCCCGGCAATGGTCCGGCCGCCAAATGTGGCCGAGAGTTCGGCATCGGGCATCCACCCTGGCGCGGCCATGACCTCAGCCGCTGCAACGGCGAGGACGACAAAAAGTACTGCTCTTTGCGTTACCCGCATTTATTCAATCCCAGGTTTGCCGAACTCAATCACCGAGGGCCGAGGGCGTTTCCATGCCCTTGAAAGGCGGCACGCGACCGAAGTCCGGCTTGAAAGGCGGTTAGACCCCGCGTAAGTCATCGCTACCTCAATTTGGCTGGTTCCAGGCGCCTTAGCGGCGCGAGTTCCCGCAAGCAGATCAAGGATTTCGCCTTATGGGCTACAGAATTGCCGTTGTCGGCGCCACCGGGAATGTGGGCCGGGAGATGATGAATGTGCTGCTGGAGCGGCGGTTTCCGGTGAGCGAAGTGTTCGCGCTCGCCTCTCGGCGGTCGGTCGGCACGGAAGTTTCGTTCGGTGAGCGGACCATCAAATGCCAGGATCTGGAACAGTTTGATTTTACCAAGGCGGACATCTGCCTGATGTCGGCCGGGTCGAGCGTCGCCAAGGAGTGGGCTCCGAAGATCGGCGCGAAAGGCTGCGTCGTCATCGATAATTCGTCGTGCTGGCGTTACGACCAGGACGTGCCGCTCATCGTCCCCGAGGTCAATGCCGAGGCCATCCGCGGCTACACGAAAAAGAACATCATCGCCAACCCGAACTGTTCAACCGCGCAAATGGTCGTGGCGCTGAAGCCGCTGCATGACGCGGCGAAGATCAAGCGCGTCGTTGTTTCCACCTATCAGTCGGTTTCGGGGGCGGGCAAAGACGCGATGGACGAGCTTTGGCAGCAGACCAAGGCCAAGTACGTGCCGGGGACGGAGGTCGAACCGAAGAAGTTTCCAAAGCAGATTGCATTCAACTGCATTCCTCAGATCGACGTCTTCATGGAAGACGGCTACACGAAGGAAGAGTGGAAGATGCTGGCGGAAACCAAGAAGATCCTCGACCCCAAGATCAGAGTGACCGCGACGTGCGTGCGCGTGCCGGTCTTCGTCGGGCATTCCGAATCGCTCAACATCGAATTCGAGAACCCGATCAGCGCCGAAGAAGCTCGTGAAATCCTGCGCAACGCGCCAGGCATACTTGTCGTGGACAAGCGCGAACCGGGTGGCTACGCAACGCCCGTCGAGGCGGCTGGCGAGTTCGCGACGTTTGTGTCGCGCATTCGCGAAGATGCAACTGTCGAGAACGGTCTGGCGATGTGGATCGTGTCGGACAACCTCCTCAAGGGCGCGGCTCTCAACACGGTGCAGATTGCCGAAGCCATGATCGAACAGAACCTGTTGAAGTCGGCAGCATAGGCGCGCTCGCCGCGAACGCAAATTCAGAAGCTGCTGGCCGTGATGGCCGGCGGCTTGCGTTATTCCCTGGGATTGACGGAGCGGATTAACTTGCGGGCGGGTTGTCCCGGAACTTGCCGAGTGCCGTGACGATGGCTCCGAGGTCGGCCAGAAAGCGGTCGCGTTGGGCAGCGGGAAGCGCCGACAAGATGCGCTCATCAACGCGCCGTGCCACGGGATCGGCGGTGCGCAATGACTTCCAGCCGTCGTCGGTCAAGCGCACTGCGTAGGCCCGCGCGTCCTCGCGCGTCCGGCGGCGGGTCAATAGTCCCTTTTTGAGCATTCGGCGAACGATGTCTGCGAGCGTCGAGCGGTCTATGCCCGTCTTGTCAACGAGTTGCGTTTGGCTCAGGCCTTCATTTTGAGAGACTGTGAGCAGCACGGCATACTGCCGCGGCGTCAGGTCATCCAGCCCCATCTCGGCTTGGAAGATGTCGGCCGCACATTGGCCGGCGCGGTGCAGCAGATGAATCGGCGATTGATCAAGTTGGTTCGCCGCCGTCGGCCGCAGCCCTGCTTCTTTCCCCATCGCTTGCATGGTCACTGGATTTTTTGAACTGATCGCCGAAGATGTTGGTTGCTAGATTAGCAACATACTGTCCACGATTTGTAGAAAATAGCAGTTCGACGGGGTCGTCCACCAAAAAGACGTCAAAGGTCAACAAACTCCGAACGTCGGTCCGGGTTTGGAACGCCCTTACGCAGTGTTGCGGAGCGCCGTCAGCCGGCTTTTTGCTCGTGGGTCTTTAGTAGGCCCATCTGGGCAATACCGAATATCATCGTAAGTGGCAAAATTCCGAAGACCTTGAAGCTGACCCAAGCGTCGGTCGAGAAGTTGCGCCAGACGACTTCGTTCAGGACCGCCAGTGCGACGAAGAATAGTCCCCATCGAAGCGTCAGTTTGCGCCAGCCTTCGTCCGTCAATTTGAAGACGTCCCCGAACAAATGGCGCAGCAGCGACTGACCGAACGCCAAACCGCCAAGCAAGATCGTCGCGAAGATGAGGTTGACGATGGTGGGCTTCAACTTAATGAAAAGTTCGTCTGACAACCACAACGTCAGCCCTCCGAACACCACCACGAAGAATGCCGATACAAGCGGCATGATCGCCAGCTTGCCGAACATGATCCGTGAAGCGACGATTGAAATTGCCGTTGCGACGATCAACACGCCCGTGCCCCAGAAGATGCCGGCGCGGGAATTGACGATGAAGAAGACCAGCAGCGGCCCCAATTCGACGAGCAACTTCCAAAGCTGCTGCGGATCGACGTCTGGCTCCGCAGACTTGGGCGGTTGTTCCTTGGCCAGCGGCGGCTCCGTCATTTTCAGTCTCTCTCTTTGCGCTCACCGCGCCTTCGTCGATTGTCGCATGACATGACAGCCGGAACCAGCGCGTCAGGACGGCAGATCAGATCCCTGGCGTGCGGACGGCTTGATATGCTCAGCTATGGGTTGTGCCGTTGCTGCCGCCGCGGCCAAGGTGGCGGTGCCGCCCTCCTCGTCTGCCTCCGGCAGGTGATGACGCTGCATCCAGCGCGTCAACAACCAAGCATAGAGCCCGCTCATCGGCATAATGATCGCAATCTTGAAGGCGATCCAAATGTTCACACCGCTCATCTCGTGGCCAAGCACGTTGTAGATCGCTGTGTCGTGAAACGTCAGCCGGACGACTTCGTTGAGCACGGCCGTCATGACGAAGAACCAGGCAAAGCTGCGCGTGAATGTATTCCAGCCTTCCTTGGTGTAGTGGAAGGTTTTGCCAAAGACGTACTCAAAAAAGTTCTGGTTGAACCATAGGCCCGCGAACAGGAACAAGGCAAACATGGCATTGAAGATCGTGACTTTGATCTGAACCCACATGGGGTCGCCCGTCACGATGGTGAGGGCGCCGAAGACGATTGTAACCGTGGATGCGATCAGCGGAAAAATCGGCGGGCGGCCGAACATGTAGAACATGACCGCGATTGCCAGGATCGTCGAGAGGATCAGGGCCCAGGTGCCGGTGTTGATATCGTAGAGCGCGTTGACGATGAACATCGTCGCGAGCGGGCCGAACTCGCTCAGGATGTTGATCGTCTGTTCGGCGTTGAACGGGAAAAAGCGCCGCTTGCGCTTCACGTTCGACACATGCGGTTGTGGCGTGCTGATCATGTGATGCTTAGGATCCGGCAATGGCATCGGCAAAGTCGCGCGCCTTGAAAGATTGGAGATCGTCGATCCCCTCTCCGACGCCGATCGCGTGAACGGGCAGTTTGTGCTTGGCGGCAATGGCGACAAGGATGCCACCACGTGCCGTTCCGTCGAGTTTGGTCATGACAAGCCCCGTAACGCCTGCCCGCTTGCCGAATATATCGACCTGCTGCAAGGCGTTTTGACCCGTGGTCGCGTCAAGAACGAGGAGAACATCGTGCGGAGCCTTGGTATCGAGCTTTTTTAGCACCCGCGTGACTTTTTCAAGCTCTTCCATCAGGGCCAGCTTGTTCTGCAGACGGCCGGCGGTATCGACGATCAGAACGTCGGCGCCGGTTTCCTTGGCCTTCTTCAGTGCCTCGAACGCCAGACCCGAAGCATCGGAGCCGACCGCCGAGGCCACCACGTCACAGCCCGTTCGTTCGCCCCAGACTTTCAACTGGTCGATGGCGGCTGCGCGGAAGGTGTCGCCGGCGGCCAACAGGACGGCTTTCCCTTCGCCTTTGAAGCGCGCTGCCAACTTGCCGATCGTGGTCGTCTTGCCGCCTCCGTTTACACCGACAACCAGAATGACGTGCGGGCGATTCTCGTTCGAGACGGTCAGGGGCTTGGCGACGGGCGCGAGGACGGCTTCGACTTCCGACGCGAGAATATCGCGAACCTCATCGGCCGAGATGCCTTTTTCAAAACGGCCCTTGGCAATGCGGTCGACGATGCGGCTCGAGGTTTCCACGCCGAGATCGGCCTGGATCAGCAAGTCTTCGAGGTCTTCGAGTGTCGCGACATCCAGTTTGCGTTTGGTGAAGAGCCCGGTAATCCCGTCGGTGAGCTTGGAGGATGTTCGCGTCAGTCCTGACTTCAGTCGCTGGAACCAGCTCTTTGGAGGTTCGGGCGCAGAAGCAAGCTCATCGACTTCAACAACATCGACTTGCTGTTCTACAGCCGCGGGTTGGGCAGTCTCGGGGTGATCCGCATCACCTGTTGCCAGTGCTTCGGATTCAACCGAAGCCGATGACATGTCCGGCTGTGGTTCTGACGGCGCCTGTTCGATAGCGCCGAACAACCGTCCAAGCAGTCCCGGCTTTTTCTTCTGGGCTTCGTTTGTCACGCCCTGTCCTCAATTTCCGGGCGGCGCGGGGCCGAAACCAGACTGGCGTCGATACCGGTCAGCGGCTGGCCGATCAGCCTGCGGCCGTCATGCCGAACGACCTTCACTCTTACGATGGAACCTGCCCGGGCCGGTCCTTCGATGACGACCTCGGCGAACTGCGGCGTACGTCCCGTGCCACCGCGTTCGGTGAGCACGTCGTGTTCCTCACCTACCTGGGATGCGAGAAAGTCCGCGAGGCGTTCGCGACCTTCCTGACGCAAACCCGCCGCCCGCGCCACGACGATCTTTTGCGGAAGCTGCGGCATTCGGGCTGCGGGCGTACCCGGGCGCGCGGAATAGGGGAAAATGTGCAGGTAAGTCAAACCACAGGCTCGGATCGTCGCCTGCGTGTTGGCAAACATTTCGTCGCTTTCCGTCGGGAAGCCGGCGATGAGGTCCGCGCCAAAGGCGACGTCCGGCCGGACGGAGCGGACGCGGTCGGTGAAACGGATCGCATCGGCGCTGGTATGGCGGCGCTTCATGCGCTTCAGGATCATGTCGTCGCCGGACTGAAGCGACAAGTGGAGATGCGGCATCAGGCGAGGCTCGTGCTGAAGGCAATCGAGTAGTTCGGCATCCACCTCCGCGGGATCGATGGAGGAGAGGCGCAATCGGGGAAGGTCTGGAACGCCGCGCAGGATGGCACGCACGAGGCGGCCCAGCGCCGGAGGTTTGCCCATTTCCGTTCCGTAGGACGTGAGATCGACTCCGGTGAGTACGACTTCGCCATGTCCCGCAGCCACGAGACGCCTGACGTTCGCTACCGCGTCGGGGATCGGCATCGATCGCGCCGGACCGCGGGCTAGCGGAATGATGCAGAACGTGCAGCGGTGATCGCAGCCGTTCTGGACCGCGAGGATGGCGCGGGTGCGTGGCGCGGCGTCCGGCGACGGCGGCGTAACGCTGCGTGCCAACGCGGCCGCCCCGGTCTTGACCACCTTGCCGTTCGCACGTGCTATGTGTGCGTACGTTTCCGGATCCAATTTTTCACTGTTGCCGATCACGGCATCGACTTCCGGCAGTTCCGCAAAGCGCTCCGGCTCAAGTTCGGCCGCGCAGCCTGTGACGATCACACGCGCGTCGGGACGGTCGCGCTTTATGCGGCGGATCGTTTGGGCGGCCTGGCGCACGGATTCGGCCGTGACAGCGCAAGTGTTGACGATGACTGCATCTGGAATGGCGGCAGCTCGCGCGTGGGCGGCCGCAGTTTCTCCTTCATGCGCGTTCAGGCGGCAGCCCAAGGTGATGATCGCCGGTTCGCTCATTTTGTGGTGTGCGCTCAATTGAGAATTGCCTATCAGGCACCGGCTGCAAGGGGCGCGCGGGTCCAGGCGTCTTCGTATTCGTATTCGACGGGTCCGGTCATGAGGATACGGTTGCGTTCGGTCCAAGCGACGACAAGCGGGCCTCCCGGCAGGTGAACGGTGACGGTTCGATTGACCAGCTTTTTGCGCATGGCGGCGACCGCGGCAGCGCAGGCGGCCGTGCCGCAGGCCTTCGTGATGCCGGTTCCGCGTTCCCACACGCGCAGCTTGATGCCATCCCTGGAGAGGACTTGCGCCAAAGAAATGTTGGCGCGCTCGGGGAAGATCGGATGATTCTCAAGCAGAGGGCCGAAACGCGCGAGGTCGTGTGCATCAACATCATCGACCCAGAAGATCGCATGCGGATTGCCGACGTTGACTACGGATGGCGAGTGGAGAACCGGCGCTTCGATCGGACCGATCTGGAGTTCGATGGCGCGCGTATCGTGAAATGGTTCGGCGAGCGGAATTTCGTTCCAATCGAAACGCGGTTCGCCCATATCGACGGTGACGCGATCAAGGTCTTCCACGGTCACCTCGAGATGGCCGGCCTTGGTTTCAAAGCTCAATTGTGGGCGGCCCGTGTTGCGGCTCTCAAGCCAGCCGATACAGCGGGTTCCGTTGCCGCAGGCGGAGCTTTCGGAGCCGTCGGAATTGAAGATGGTAACGAAGGCTTCCGTGCCTGGACTGCGCGGCGGATGCAGCACCATCAACTGATCGAAGTGTGACCGCGGGGCGGCGGCCATTGCTCGGACGTCGGCCGAGGTCAGTTGCTTTGCAGATCTGCGCAGATCCACGATGACGATCTCGTTGCCGAGGCCGTTCATTTTGTGAAATTGGAGCCTTGCAGGCGCGGTGGTGGAAGAGTCCGTCATGCCGGTTATATGGCCGAGACAGCCCAAAAATACAAATGCGGCGGGCAGTTGCAGGGCAGACAGGGCCGCCATTGCAGCTGGCGCACGCGAGTCCTATCTGAAAGCGATCCGTCCGCCGATCCAGCCCGGAGAAAATCATGAGCAATTTGCGCCGTTCGCTATCCATCACCGTGGTCCTTGCCATTTTGGGAGGTGCGGCGAATGCGGCGCAGACCGATGCGCCGAAACCCGCGACACCGAGCAGCGTGAAGGCCGAAACGGTTGTGGGTGGACTGGCCAATCCGTGGGGGATGCAATTTTTGCCGGACGGACGAATTCTCCTCACTGAGAAGCCAGGGCGACTGCGGATCGCCACGAAGGAGGGGACAATAGGGCCGGCCATTGATGGCGTGCCCGAGGTCTATGCCAAGGGGCAGGGCGGATTGCTCGACGTCCTTCTCGCGCCGGATTTCGGTGATAAAGGCGGTGATATCTTTGTGTCCTTCGCTCAGCCGCGAGAAGGCGGCGCGGCAGCGACGGCGGTGGCCAGAGGACGCCTTGTTCTGGATGAGAACGGCGGCGGGAAATTGGACAATGTCACGACCATTTTTCAGCAACAGCCGGCCATCGCGGGCTCGTCAAACCATTTCGGATCGCGGCTGATCTGGGCACCGGACGGTTCCCTTTTCGTGACGACAGGTGATCGCGGAGATGCGCGCGACGAAGTGCAAAAACCAAATTCGCTCATCGGCAAGGTGATCAACCTGAAGCCCGACGGCACGGCCGCGCAGACCGATCCGGCGCAAACCGGATGGGATGCGAAAATCTGGTCGATGGGACATCGAAACATACAGGGCGCGGCCATCGACCCCGCGACAGGGCAACTTTGGACAGTGGAGCACGGTGCAAGAGGCGGCGATGAGTTGAACGCGCCGCAACGCGGGCGCAATTACGGTTGGCCCACAATCAGCTACTCGAACGAGTATTTCGGCGGCCCAGTCGGCGAGACTGCAAAAGACGGACTCGAACAGCCGGTCTATTACTGGGTTCCCTCAATCGCAACGTCGGGGCTGGCCGTATATACGGGCGATCTCTTTCCGGCCTGGAAGGGCAATATCTTCGTTGGTGGGTTGAGGGGTGCGCAACTGGCGCGGCTCGTTATGAAGGAAGGCGTCGTCGTCGTCGAAGAGACGCTTTTGAGCGACCTCGATCAGCGCATCCGCGACGTCCGGCAGGGACCCGATGGCGCGTTGTGGCTGCTGACAGATGACGCACGCGACGGTCAGATCGTGCGGCTGACGCCCGGCTCCTGATCAATACCCACCGCCGCCACCGCCGCCTCTGCCGGGCACTTGCTGGTCGGTGTTCGGCGCCGTCGACGGCTTCGGTCCATCGACGGGGAGTACGCGAACGGATTCGTTGCGATCGAGACGGCAATCGCCGTTCTTGTCCAAGGCCTTAAAGGCGGGATTGGGTTTGGAGGCGAGTTCTTCGACGGTGACTTTGCCGTCGCCGTTGGCGTCGAAGTAGGCGCGGTCGGCCACGCTAAATAGCTGATCTGTCTTAGACATTTTCTGGAATTCGGCGTCGGTCAGGGCGCCGTCGCCGTCAGCGTCGGCTTCGCGGTGGAGCGTCGCGACGTAGTTTTTCCATTCGTCGCAGGTGACGGTGCCGTCTTTGTCGAAATCCCAGGTCTGGGCCGCGCTGATGAACGTGCGGTCGATGCCGGAGGCGGAACCGAAAGGCGATCCACCGCCCGTCAGCGACGGCATCGAACTGCAGCCGCCGGCAACGGCGGCTAGCCCGAGGATCAGACACAGTGGCTGCCTTGCCGCCGGCCGAAACCGTTCCGTCATCGTTTTCCCCCGAACCGTGCGCTGCCGGCACTAGCCGCCGCGCATCTCATTGTGTGCCGCCCGTTGCCCCGCTTGCTACCCTACCCGGCGAACGCGGAGCAACCACCTCTCCCGGCGAC
>CAYWIF010000001.1:268036-327634 GCA_964458265.1 uncultured Hyphomicrobium sp.
CTTGAGGTGCTAGTCCGGAGGTCAACATCCGAAAGCGCGTCGCGCTCTCGGGTGCTAATGTCTTTTGTTCGTTGGGATATTTGATGTTCCAGAGCCTCTCGGACCGGTTGTCCGGCGTCCTCGACAAGCTCCGCGGCCGCGGCGCGCTGACCGACAGCGATGTCGCGGAGGCGATGCGCGAGGTGCGCCGCGCGCTGATCGAGGCGGACGTGGCGCTCGACGTGGTCAAGGACTTCACCGAGGCGGTGAAGGCGAAGGCGGTCGGGGCGGATGTCGTCAAGTCGGTAACGCCCGGCCAGATGGTCGTGAAGATCGTCAACGACGAACTCGTGCGCGTGCTGGGATCGGACGCGGAGCCGATCAACCTCGCAGCCGTTCCGCCCGTTGCAATCCTGATGGTCGGCCTGCAGGGATCGGGCAAGACGACGACCAGCGCCAAGATCGGCTACCGGCTGACAAACCGGGACCGCAAGAAGGTGCTGATGGCGTCGCTCGACACGCGGCGGCCGGCGGCACAAGAGCAGTTGCGCATCCTTGGCGAGCAGACAGGCGTGGCGACGCTGCCGATCATCGCCGGCCAAACGCCGCTGCAAATTGCCGATCGCGCCATCACGGCGGCGAAGCTCGGCGGCTACGACGTGGTCATTCTCGATACCGCAGGCCGTATCACGCTCGACGAAGACCTCATGCAGGAAGTGGCCGAGGTCAAGGCGGCCACCAATCCGCATGAAGTGCTGCTCGTCGTCGACAGCTTGACGGGTCAGGACGCCGTCAATACCGCGAAGGCCTTCGACGAGCGCCTTTCGATCACCGGCACGGTCCTGACGCGCGCGGACGGCGACGGCCGGGGCGGCGCGGCACTGTCCATGCGGGCGGTGACGGGCAAGCCCATCAAGCTCATCGGCGTCGGCGAAAAATGGGACGCGCTCGAAGACTTCGATCCCAAGCGAATCGCCGGCCGCATTCTCGGCATGGGCGATATCGTCGGCCTCGTCGAAAAAGCCGCGCAGACGATCGACATCGAAAAGGCGACCACGATCGCCCAGAAGATGAAGAAGGGCGAGTTCGACCTCGACGACTTGTCCGAGCAGTTAAAGCAGATGGAAAAGCTCGGCGGCGCCGGCGGGATCATGGGCATGTTGCCCGGCATCGGAAAGCTCAAGAACCAGATCAACGAGAGCGGTTTCAACAAGGACATCGTGCGTCAGCGCGCGATCATCTCGTCGATGACGCCGAAGGAGCGGCGGCTGCCGAAGGTGCTCGACGCCAAGCGCAAGCGGCGCATCGCGGCGGGCTCGGGCACGCGCGTGGAAGACATCAACAAGCTCTTGAAGATGCACCGCCAGATGGCGGACATGATGAAGTCGATGGGCCGCAACCCCGGCATGATGGCGAAAATGGCGGGTGCGATGGGCATTTCGCCGATGGGCGGCATGGGCAAGGGCGGGCCCAGCGAAGCCGAACTGATGAAAATGCAGGAAGAGCTGGCGTCGCTCGATCCGAAAGCGCTGGAACAATTGCCGGCCGAACTGAGGGCATCGTTGCCGAAAGGATTGCCGGGGCTTGGCGGCGGCGCACCGGCCAAAGGCCTGCCGGGACTCGGCGGTGGAGCGCTTCCGGGATTGGGCGGCGCGCCGCGCTTCCCCGGACTGCCAGGCAAGAAGAAGTAACGCCATGTACCCTGATCAATTGGCCGACATCTGGAAGATCGCAATTCCGCTTTCGACGCTGATGATGGCGTTTGCCTCCGCGCTGTTCGGCTTTCTGGCGTGGCGCGGCGAAGGCGCGCGGCGGCGGGCGGAAGCGCGGCGGCAACGGCTGGAATCGACCGTCGACGATCTCGCCGAACTCTTTGCCGCGATCCCGCACAGCCCGGCGAAATGGGATCAAGCCTTTACGGAATCGTTCATCGAGAAGGTCTGCAAGGTGGACTTCAAGATCAACGACGACAACCCGCACTCGGACGCACTCGTCCGCGCGATTCAGAACATCCTCCCGCGGAACGCATCGAGCCGCGATGAGGAGCACATGACGAAGTACAACGCGGCCCGCATCGTGGCGAAGCAGTACCTCGACGTGGAGTGGAAGCGATTCAATACCGAAACCGGAATCAAGAGCTAGATTAGAAAGGACCTGAAGACCATGGCAGCAAAGATTCGTCTCTCGCGCGGCGGCGCGAAGAAGCGTCCGTACTATTACATCGTCGTTGCGCACACGACCTCGCCGCGCGACGGGCGTTACATCGAACAGATCGGCACGTTCGACCCGATGCTCAAGAAGGACAACCCGGAGCGCGTGAAGCTGAACGCCGACCGGGCCAAACATTGGCTCAGCGTCGGCGCGCAGCCGACCGACCGCGTGGCCCGCTTTCTCGACGCGGCAGGCCTGATGAAGCGGACGCCGGTGAAGAGCGTGCAGAAGGCGCTGCCGAAGAAGAAGGCGCAGGAGCGCGCGGCTGCTGCGGCGGAGAAGGCCGCGAAGGCGGCAGAGGCCCCCGCGGGCTGAGGTTTTAGCGCCACATCGCTGCGGCGACAGAGAAGGGAGCCCTCAGGCTCCCTTTTTTCTTGGCCGAACGGCAGCGAAACTTCAGTGTTCGCAGATCGATTTTCCGGAGCTTCAGCATGATCTTTGCGCTCGACATCATCGCCATGGTCGCCGCGTTCGCGTCCTCTATCCTATGGTTCATGGCCAGCGGAAAATCGCTGCGGCGGTTGCAGAGGGGCGAAGAGATCGACGAGCACGACATCAACCGCATCGTGACGGCCTTCAACCGCAACCAAATCCTGAATGGCCGAGCGGCTCTGGCGACGGCGGCTTCGGCCACCGCCGTCGGCCTGCGGTTTCTCGTCCAGTTGCTGGGCTACGCGTGACGGCAACTCAGGGCGGCCAGGCAACTGTGGCCCGGCTCTTGCTGAACGGCGATCATGGGCGGATTGAAGCGCATTTTGGATCGTCTGGGACTGAAACAGGCCGAATTCGCCAAGTTGTTGGGCGTGAGCCCCCGCACCGTCAGTCTCTGGGCGACCGGTGAAATCGCCTTGCCGGGACCGGTAAAAGCGTACCTTAGAATGTTGCAGTTCGCCGATGAGTCCCGGCGGACGCTGGAATTCGCCAGGCTTTCTGCGCGCACGCCGACAATCCCCGAAGGTCTCTACAGCCTTCGGTATGCCCCGCCCGGCGCCGCCGATGCGGACGCCGGCGATGCCGTCGCGCTTCTTAAGGGCGGGCGGATTGTCGGCACCGATGCGTGGGGAGGAAAATTCGAAGGACGGTATCAATTTGACAGCGCGCGCCGGACCTATCAATTCAGCGTGTGGCTGCGCGTGCCGCCGCAAGGACAGCTTGTGACCGGTTTGGCGACAGGGGATACGGGAGGACTGGTCGAAGTGGTGGCCAATCTGGACCGTCCGGAGCCCATCGCTTCGACGATCGCGCACGTTAACGGGCAGCCGCTCGGGCTGACACTGGCCTATCTTGGACCGGTCGGCACCTGACCGGCCTTCACATGCGGCGCGACAACGCCTTAACAAGACCCATGATCGATCCTGACCGGCTCATACTCCTCGGTGAAATCGGCTCCGCGCATGGAATTCGCGGGGAGGTGAGCATTCGCACCTTTACCGAGGTTCCAGCCGACATCGCAGCCTATGGCCCGCTGAAGGACAAGACGGGCAAACGGACCTTCGAGATCACGGGGCTGCGCGTTTCCGGCAACGCCGTGATCGCACGGCTCAGCGGCATCGAAGATCGAACGGCGGCGGAGAAGCTGCGCAACACCGGGCTCTACGTAAAGCGCAGCCAGCTCCCCGAACCCGAGCCGGGGAGCTTTTATCACGAAGATCTGGCTGGACTGACGGCGGTCGATCCTGTGGGATCGCCGATCGGCACCGTGGTGGGCGTTGTCAATTTCGGCGCGGGCGATCTGGTTGAAATCCGAAGGCCGGGGGAACGCGAGACACTTCTCATACCTTTCACGAACGATACGGTTCCCTCCGTCGATCTCATGGCTGGGCGTGTCAGCATCGTCGCTCCGGTCTATACCGCCGACGACACGAATGCCGGACCCGACGACAAGGATAGCGAACAGGAGTAGCGCATGACGCACGCTGCATACTTCGGGATTGTCTTGGCTGCCGCCGTCGCCGCCACGTGGCCCGCGACTTTCGCGAATGCGGAACAGGCGTCGCCGCTCGCTGCCGTCGAAGCCGACATGCGCAAGGCATATCCGAATGTCGCCAACATGCGGCCGGCGGAACTTGTGGACTTGGAAGCGTCCGGCAAGCCGGTGGTTTTGCTCGATGCGCGCACGCACGCGGAGTTCGGCGTGAGCCGGATTGCGGGCGCGCAGCATGTCGATCCACGCATCTCGGCGACGGAGTTCCAGTCGCGGTTCGGCGCGGATCTCGCCGGCAAGACGGTGGTGATCTATTGCGCCGTTGGCGGGCGGAGTTCCGATCTGGCAAACCGCATCGATAAGGTGGCGCGACAGGCGGGCGCGGCGGGCGTCTATAACATGGAAGGCGGGATTTTCCGCTGGCACAACGAGAAGCGGCCGCTCACGGGTCCATCGGGTGCGACGGACGAGGTGCATCCGTTCAGCGCGAACGCGGCGCGGCTGATCGAGCGGCAAGAGGGTGTCGCGTACCGGCCGGGCACGTCGAAGTCCGCCAAGGGGCAGTAACCTTCGCGATTAAATGGCGTCGCCGCGCAAGAGGCGCGGAAGATCACCGGAGAGGCCTGCTGCTTCAGTCACGAACATCTGCTTGATGACCGGCAAGCGGTCGACGATGCCGAGACCCGCATCGCGAACGGCGCGCAGGACGGCGTCATCATAGGAAAACAGGCGATTGAGGCCATCGAAGGCGGCGGTAGAGACGGCGCTGTCGAAGCGGCGCCAGCGTTCGTAGCGGGTGAGGATTTCCGCATTGCCGATGTCGAGGCCGAGGCGCGCGGCATCGATGACCACTTCCGCCAGGGCGGCGGCATCGCGCAGCGCAAGGTTCAGGCCCTGGCCGGCAATGGGGTGCACGCCGTGGGCGGCGTCGCCGATCAGGGCGAAGCGGTGGGCGACGTAGGATCGCGCGAGGTGCATGGACAGCGGCCAGGACTGGCGCGCGCCGGCGAGTTCGATGGCGCCGAGCCGCCCGCCGAAACGTTTCTCGACTTCGGCCAGGAACGGCGCGTCGTCGAGAGCCAGAATCCGGCGCGCTTCGTCGCTGCGTTCGCTCCAGGTGATGCACGAGCGGTTGCCGGTGAGCGGCAGGATGGCAAACGGGCCGGCGGGGAGGAAATGCTGGACGGCGGTTTCTTCGTGAGGGCGTTCGTGCGCCACCCAGGTGACGATACCGATCTGATCGTAGGGCCAGGTGATGATCTTGATGCCGGCTTCGTCGCGCAGCGGCGACTGGCGGCCTTCGGCGGAGACGAGAAGACGGGTTTGCAGTGCGCGGCCATCGGCTAGGGTGAGGGCGAGGCCCGCGTGTTCGCCGCCAAAGCTCGCAATGCTCGCGGGCATGAAGCGGTCGACGGACGTGCGTTCAGCGAGGCGGCCGGCCAATGCCGACACGATCACCGACCCGGGCACGATGAGGGTCGCCGGTTCGCCGCCGTCGATGACGTTGTCATAGGTGAGGACGACCGGGCGAACGCCGTCGTCGAGGCGGCTGTCGGTGATGTCGATGCGACGCACCGGCTGGGCGTGAGGCGCGATCGTTTGCCAGCATCCCAGGGCCGCAAGCATGTGGCGGGAGGCGGCCGAAAATGCGTAGGCGCGCACGTCGCCCGCGATCGACGGCGGGGGCCAGACGCGGTCGAGGAGGGCAACGCGCAGATCGCCGCCGCCGGCTTCGGCGAGGGCTAATGCCAACGACAGGCCGGCGGCACTCGCGCCCGAGATCACGACGTCATACTGCGAAACGCCGGAGGACAGTTCGTCTCGATTGCTTGACACGCTGCGGGACCCGTTCGCCTATGGTGATGCCGCCCCAGTCGTAGCATTCCAGACATCAGCCGTCATGCCAGAGCCCTCGCCGCATCCGTCCGCCCTCCAGTCGCTGCTATCGATCCTGGACCTCGAGACGCTCGATTTGAACCTGTTCCGGGGGCGGAGTCCGTCCGACGGGTGGCAGCGGGTGTTCGGCGGGCAGGTGCTCGGCCAGGCGCTCGTGGCGGCGTCGCGGACGGTGGAGGAAGGCCGGGTGGCGCATTCGCTGCACGGCTATTTCCTGCTCGCCGGCGATCCCAAGCACCCGCTGATTTATGAGGTGGAGCGGACGCGGGATGGCGGCAGTTTCGCGACGCGGCGGGTGAAGGCAACCCAGCACGGCCGGGTGATCTTTACCATGAGCGTGTCGTTTCACCGGCCGGAGGCGGGGTTCGAGCACGCGGCCGCCATGCCGGATGTGCCGCCACCGGAAACGCTGCCCAGTGCGCAGGAACTGATCGCGCGGTTCGTGGACAAGTTGCCCGAGAACATGCGCAGCTACTGGAGCCGCGAGCGGCCCATCGAAATGCGGCCGGTGGACGTGCGCCGCTATCTCTCCAGCGAACCGGGCGAGCCGCAGCAGGCGATCTGGATGCGGGCGGCGGGGGCGTTGCCGGACAGTCTGGCGCTGCACCAGTGCGTGCTGGCGTACGCGTCGGACTTCACGCTGCTCGACACGGCGCTGATCGCGCACGGGAAGGTGCTGTTCGATCCGGAGATCCAACTGGCGAGCCTCGATCACGCGATGTGGCTGCACCGGCCGTTCCGGGCGGACGACTGGCTGCTCTACGCCCAGGATAGCCCGAGCACGCACGCGGCGCGCGGCTTCTGCCGGGGGTCGTTTTTCGACCGGCAGGGGCGGCTGATCGCGTCGGTGGCGCAGGAGGGGCTGATCCGGCGGCGGTCGACGGCGTTCGTGGTCAAATAATAGGCTGATCGTTTTTTGTGCATAAATATTGTGCGTTGACGGGTGGGCCGCGGTGCAGCGATCGCCGCCTGCACAAGATTAAGTCACACGTTATCAGAGAGTTATCGTCCGGCCCGTGATTTGGCACAGGACTTGACTCTCCTATCCCTGGCTTACGGGTCTTAGCGGCCCGGACGCATATGCGGCCGTGCGCGAGTTGAAGCGGGCGGTGGACGCTCAGGACCTAAAAGGGGGTGCTCAGATGAAGCTCATCACTGCGATTATCAAACCATTCAAGCTCGAGGAGGTCCGCGCGGCGCTGACCGAGCTTGGCCTGCAGGGCATGACCGTGACCGAGGTCAAAGGTTACGGCCGCCAGAAGGGCCACACGGAAATCTACCGCGGCGCGGAATACGCGGTGAGTTTCCTGCCGAAGGTGAAGATCGAGACCGTGGTTCCGTCCGCTCTGGCCGCAAAGGCCGTCGAAGCAATCACGAAAGCCGCCAAGACCGGTCAAATCGGCGACGGCAAGATTTTCGTCTCGCCCATCGAAAACACGGTTCGCATCCGCACCGGCGAGGCGGACGACGAAGCGCTCTGACCTCACCTTCCATCCTCACACCCATACCATCCAGAAACTGGGGAGTTACCAAATGAAGCTTGCTCTACCTAGCTGCACCGGACGCCTTGCAGGCGCCGCGGCAGCGCTTGCCATGATGGCGCTGCCTGCGCTTGCGCAGGACGCGGCGCCGCCGACGCCCGACAAGGGCGACATCGCGTTCATGTATGTCGCGACAATCCTCGTGCTGCTGATGACCGTCCCGGGCTTGGCCCTTTTCTACGGCGGCCTCGTCAGAACGAAGAACATGCTCTCCATGTGCATGCAGGTCTTCGCCACCATGTGCCTCGTCATGCTGCTGTGGGTGACCTACGGCTACTCGATGGCGTTCACCAACGGCGGCGCGCTGAACGACTTCGTCGGCGGCTTCGGCAAGGCCTTCCTCTCAGGTGTCGACTCTACGACGCTGGCCGCCACGTTCTCGAACGGCGTCTATATTCCCGAGTACCTGTACATCATCTTCCAGATGACGTTCGCGGCCATCACGCCGGCCCTGATCCTCGGCGCGGTTGCCGAGCGCATCAAGTTCTCGGCCGTCATGCTGTTCATGGCGCTGTGGGTGACGTTCATCTACTTCCCGATGGCCCACATGGTCTGGTACTGGGGCGGCCCGGATACGTTCGGCAACGCCGCCAAGGCCGTCGCCGCCGCAGCGGAAGGCGAAGCCAAGGTCGCGGCCCAAGCCACGCTCGACAGCGCGCTGGCGGATGCCGGCCTCATCTTCAAGTGGGGCGCGCTCGACTTTGCCGGCGGCACCGTGGTGCACATCAATGCCGGTATCGCGGGTCTCGTCGCCTGCATCGTGCTCGGCAAGCGCATCGGCTACGGCAAAGAGGCCATGCCGCCACACTCGCTCGTCATGTGCATGATCGGCGCAGCGCTCCTGTGGGTCGGCTGGTTCGGCTTCAACGTCGGTTCGAACCTCGAATCCAACGCCTGGATCGGCGTCGTCGCGATCAACACGTTCGTCGCTACGGCCGCCGCCGCCCTCTCGTGGATGGTGGTCGAATGGCTGGCCAAGGGTAAGCCGTCGCTGCTCGGCCTCGTGTCGGGCGTGATCGCGGGTCTCGTGGCCATCACCCCGGCCTGCGGCTTCGCGGGCGTGTTCGGCTCGATCATCCTCGGTCTCGTCGCCGGCATCGTGTGCTTCATCTTCTGCTCGGCTGTGAAGCATGCCTTCGGCTACGACGACAGCCTGGACGTGTTCGGCATCCACGGCGTCGGCGGCATCGTCGGCGCGTTGGCCACGGGCCTCCTCGTCAACCCCGACTTCGGCGGCTCGGGCATCCCCGACTACCTCTCGAAGCCGGGTGAGCTGACCACGGCTCCCTACGACATGATGTTCCAGCTTACCGCTCAAGCGAAGGCAGTCGGCTTCACGATCCTGTTCTCGGGTCTAGGAACGCTCATCATCCTTCTGCTGGTGAAGCTCGTCGTCGGGCTGCGTCCGTCGGAAGAGAAGGAGCGCGAAGGCCTCGACATCACGGATCACGGCGAACGCGCCTACAACTACTAAGCGTGACAGCGGCCCGCGGGCAGATGCTCGCGGGCCGGCCATTCACATTTCTCCCGGGCACGGACTTCCCCTAGACGTGCTCCTCCCTGGCTCCGGTCGCTTTAAGCGTTCCGGAGCCATTTTTTTGCGGGCTTTTCAGACGGTGTGGAGGCGCGCGCCACGGCGCAGGGCTGAGAGGACGCGCAAGAGGTCGGGGCGGCGGAGCGCGATGCAGCCCTCGGTTGGTTCGAAGCCGGGCCGGGCGACATGCATGAAGATGGCGCTGCCGCGACCGCGAATTCGCGGGCGGCGGTTGCAGTCAAGGACAACGACGACGTCGTACAGTCCGTCCGCTCGCCACATGGCCTCAGCCGAGGCGGGATACGGGTGGCGAACGCGGCGGTTGTAGTTGCGGTCTCCGGGTGCATCGCACCAGCCGTCGCGAGGTGAGATCGCTTTTAATGGCAACCCGGTGCGCGGGCGTGGGCAGCGATCGGGCCGGTAGAACACCCCTTCCAGCCGGAAATCACCCAGCGGGGTTGCCCCATCCCCTTCGCGCTTCAAGGCCTTGCGGCCAGATTTACCCAGCGCACACGGGAGGGTGCGGCCGGCGGCCAGCAACACGCCGCGCCGCGAGGCGCGGGACAGGGCTCTCACAAACAGTTGACCTCGCGGCTCGTTTCTCATCATTTTCCTGTCCGGGATAACCTGACAACGCTCGCCCCACCAAATCCGTCGTGACCGTCGTGTCAACTTCCGGAACCGGCGCCGGGGGAACGATGTCCGGCCCTGCCATCGATGTGTTCCGCCGCCCTGGTGGATCCGTGCTGACCCAAGAGGATGCCCGAATGACCGCACGCCGAATCCTGCTCGTCGACGACGACGAGGATCTGCGCGGCTCCCTTAAGGATCAACTGTCGCTGTACGACGAGTTCGATGTCTTCGACGCCAATACGGCAACGAAGGGCATGGAACGTGCGCGGGCGGAGCAGCCGGACATTCTCGTGTTCGACGTGAACCTGCCGGACATGGACGGCCGCGAGGCGGTGAAACAACTCCGCAAGGCCGGCTTCAAGCCGCCGATCATCATGCTGACCGCAAACGATTCAGATGCCGACCAGATTCTTGGTCTCGATTCGGGTGCCAACGATTACGTCACCAAGCCGTTCAAGTTCGCGGTGCTGCTGGCCCGCATCCGCGCGCAACTCCGGCAGCACGAACAAAGCGAAGATGCGGTGTTCCAGATCGGGCACTACACGTTCAAGCCGGCAGCGAAACTTTTGCTCGACGAGAAGGGCGGCAAGGTGCGGTTGACCGAGAAGGAAACGTCGATCCTGAAGTTTCTGTACCGGGCGGGCGACAAGGTCGTGCCGCGCGACACGCTGTTGCTGGAAGTGTGGGGCTATAACGCCGGCGTGACGACACATACGCTCGAAACGCACATCTACCGTCTGCGGCAGAAGATCGAGAAAGACCCGTCGAACGCTGAGATTTTGATCACCGAGAGCGGCGGCTACCGGCTCGCGCCTTGACGCGATTTGTCAACCGGCTGTCCCCAGGGTCATCCACAGGACCCTGGACCGGGACAATCGAATCATTCGACCGTACCGCCATGAAACTTGGCAAGCCCGCTGCGGGACTTGCAGCGCGCCGAAAGTGCGGACATGGCCATCGATACGTTCGTCAAGCCGATGTTGAAGCTGGAGATCTTTCAAGGTCTGAGGCCGCTTCAGATCACGGAAATCGCGCGGCGCGCCTATCGCGTGGTGTACAAGCCGGGCGATATCATCATGCGCGAGGATGACGAAGGCGATGCGGCGGTCGTCATCGTTTCAGGCGAAGCCGTTCGCATCTCCGGCCCGGCGATGTCCGAACCAGCCGAGGCGGTGCCGCCTGGAGCCATGCTCGGCGAAATGGCCATGTTGATTGAAACGCGGCATTCCTCGACGATCATAGCGCGAACGCACGTGCGGGCGCTGCGGATTGCACGCGAAGATTTGCAGGCGCAGATGGCCGAAGATTCCGCACTCGCAGATCACTTCGTGCAAAGGATCACAGCGAGACTATCGGCGGTGCTCGATTCCTTGAAGGCGATCGATGCAATGGTGGCGGACGATGCAGGCGTTGCATCGGCAGCACGACACAGCGGCGGCCGAGCTTCCCTGCACGCTCACGTCCACTAGCTGATGCGTCAAAAGTTTCCTGAAAAGAAAAGCGCCCAACTCCGGGGGGCGAAGTTGGGCGCTTGCGCTCTCGCGCTAGGCACCGGGAGGGAAGCCGATGCCTCAGGCGTGTCACCGGGTAGACGGGGGGGAGCTACCAATGAAGGGTGACACGGCCTGTCTGTGATCTAGTTAAGCGCAGGTTGGCCATTTTCAATAGGCCTTCTGGTGCCCGATCACGAAAACGTGATCAATATTTCACTACTTATCCCCAGCCCGGACTTGCCCGGTACTGATCGGCCACAGCGAATAAACACCGTTCAGTGCGGCATCTGAAGTGGGTTGTTGTTGACACCCTTGATCTCGAAGGCGGCGGGATCGAGTTTCTCGTCCCTCTTTATATCGGCAATCTCAACCCGCGTTTCGACGCCCTGGGCGTCGGTCGTTACCCATTCCTTCAGTTCCACCGAAGGCTTGGTCGACAGGTAAACCTTGATGCGGCCCGGCGTGTCCGGGCTTTTATCCTGCAGCGCCACAACCATAAGGTCTTCGGCCTGCTGCACTTCCATGATCTTGGCGTCGCGGGCGAGGTCCACATCCTTGCGCAGTAGCAGCCGGAACGGCGTCTGGTCGAGTTGCACGCGGTCTTCGTTACGCAAATCGAGGTCCTGGATGGCAAGCTCTTGGCCATTCGAAATAATGATCTGCTTGGAGGGGAGCGCATAATCGAAGCGGAATTTGCCGGGCCGCAGCATCGAAAATTTGCCCTTCATCTTTTTCTGATCCGACGTCGTCTGGACGAAGCTGCCCTTCAACGTATTGACGCCGTTGAAATAGTCGCTGACGGACTTCACGACCTTCAATTGCGCTTCGTCGAGCGTGATGCCCTGATTTCCAGAAGAGACTTCGGCACTCCACGCGGTTCCGGCCGCCGCCGGTGTTGCCGCGGCAGGCGTGGGCGCGGATGACGCGGCGGGTGACGCGGGTGACGCCGCAGGGGGCGCGGCCGGGGCGGGCTTGGCATCCTCAGCGCCAGCGGACGCGGCAAACGCGAGGGACGCCATCACGAGCAAGCCCAAGCCCGATGACTTCGCAATCGACATGCTTCCTATCCCCCATTCGTCCGATCGCCAGCGTTGTGCAACGTCTGAGCGAATGTCGGAACAATGCGACGAACTGAGGGCCATTCCCTCACTTCCAGGGCGATAAGTAGCGAGTTTGAGAGGCACCGCAACGGGGCAGGCTGGCGCGGTGCGCGGGTCAGGCAGCCGGCTTGATGATCTCACGGCGGCCGGTGCTGTTGGCCGGCGAGATCAGGCCGTCACGTTCCATGCGATCGATGATATCGGCGGCGCGGTTGTAGCCGATTTGCAGGCGGCGCTGGATGTAGCTGGTGGAGACCTTGCGTTCGCGCAGAACGATGTCGCGGGCGCGTTCATAAAGATCGTCGGCGGCGGGGCGGTCGGCGATGTTCGCGCCGGGTTCGGCGGCACCGTCGGTGATGCCATCGACGTAAGCCGGCTGGCCGCTGCTCTTCAGGTGCGTTGCGACGGCTTCAACCTCTTCGTCGGAGACGAATGGCCCGTGGACGCGCGTGACCGAGCCAGCGCCGGTTGAGAACAGCATGTCGCCTTGGCCGAGGAGGTGTTCGGCGCCCTGCTCGTTGAGGATCGTGCGGCTGTCGATTTTGGAGGTGACCTTGAAGCTGATGCGGGTCGGGAAGTTCGCCTTGATCGTGCCGGTGATGATGTCGACCGACGGACGCTGCGTCGCCATGATGAGATGGATGCCGGCTGCCCGCGCCATCTGGGCCAGGCGCTGGACGGCCAATTCGATGTCCTTGCCGGCGACGATCATCAGGTCGGCGAACTCGTCGACGACTATGACGATGAAGGGCATGGGTTTGGCGTCGATCACCTGCGTTTCGTAGCGGGGTTCGCCGGTGGCGCGGTCGAAGCCGGTCTGGACTGTACGAGCGAGCGTTTCGCCGCGCTCGGCGGCAGCGCGGACGCGCTGATTGAAGGCTTCGATATTGCGCACGGAGAGTGCGGCCATCCGCTTGTAGCGCTCTTCCATTTCGGTGACGGCCCAGCCGAGCGCCGCGACGGCCTTGTGCGGATCAGTGACGACGGGCGTCAACAGATGCGGAATGCCGTTATAAACCGACAATTCCAGCATTTTCGGGTCGATCATTATGAGACGGCACTGGTCCGGCGCGAGGCGGTAGAGCAGCGACAGGATCATCGCGTTGACGCCGACGGATTTGCCGGAACCGGTGGTGCCGGCGACGAGAAGATGCGGCATGCGCGCGAGGTCGGCGATGACAGGTTCGCCGCCAATCGATTTGCCGAGAGCCAGCGGGAGCAGAGCCTTCGAGCCGCGAAAGGCTTCGCTTTCCAGCATGTCGCGCAAGACGACGGCATCGCGCTTCACGTTCGGCAGTTCCAGGCCGATGACGTTGCGGCCGGGCACGACGGCAGCGCGAACGCTGGTGACGCTCATGGAGCGGGCGATGTCGTCGGCGAGTGCGATGACGCGGGCGGATTTCGTACCGCGCGTCGGTTCGAACTCATACAGCGTGACGACGGGACCGGGTTTGATGTCGCGCATCTCGCCCTTGACGCCGTAGTCGGCCAGGACATCGAGAAGCTGCTGCGCGGTGGCGCGGGCGGCGGCTTGCGACTGCGCGAGATGGGTGCCTTGGGGCGCGGCGCGCTTCAGGAGGTCGAGCGGCGGGCGCGTCAATACGGCCGGCGACGCGGCGGCGCGGCGGGAGGGACGCGACGGCGGCATGCTTTGCGGACGCGGCAGTTCCGGTTCGGTGGATGGCTGGAAGTTGGCGGGAGCAAACCGGCGCGCGAGTTCACGGCTGCGGCGGCTTTCTTCGTCGAGACCGTCAAGATCTTCGCTGGCATCGTACCTGGAACCGGGCAGGACGTCGCGAACGCTGCCGAAGTGGGCGGCAAATTGCTCGGCGATGCCGGGGTCGCCTGCCTCGGCGATGGGGCCAAGCGGCTCGATGCGGTTGTCGACGGCGGCGAGCGGTTGCGGTGTCGGAAAGACATCGCGCAACCGCTGCCAGAGATTGGGCAGGGTTCCGGGCATGGGTTCGGCTTGGGTTTCCAGATGATGTTCGGGTGCGTCGAAGACCGGTTCGTGCGGCGGCGGAGCTGCCGCGTGGCGGCTGGTGGGCGGGGTGTGGCGGTCGCTGCGCATGCTGTTGTGCCAGCTTTCCACGGAACGGCTGGCGCGGAACTGGGTCCAGGCCGCTTGCGCGCTTTCCTTAGCGTCGGCGCCGGCACTTTCGGCCGCGGCGGCGATGCCTGCGGCAAGCAAGCCAAGACCCGCGATCGCCCAGGCCAGGGATGGGGTGGTCACGGAGCCAACGAAGGTGCGCACGAAATTGGCGACAAGGTCACCGAGGATGCCGCCCATCGCATAGTGCAGCGGCCAACCGGAAATGACCGGCAGCGTCGAACAGGCCCCCGCCAGAAACAGGATCGACAGCGTGTAGAACGCGCCCCTGGTGCGGAAATAGATTACGCGCTCATTGCGGATCAAATCGAGGGCCCAAAGCATGGGCGCAAAGAGGGCAAATACGGCGCCGAAGCCCAGCATCTGGAGCAGAATGTCGGACAGGATCGCGCCGGCCGGACCGCCCGCGTTGCCGGTTCCGCCGCCGGTGCTGGTGAGGCTCGGATCGTTGGCGGACCAGGTGAGCAGGCTTGCCCAGGCGAAGGCGAGGAAGAGCAGGATCAGCACGCCGCCGGTGCGCGCGGTGAGGCCAAGCAAGCGTGCTTCCACGCGCTCGGGCAACAGGGCGTCATACTTTTCTTCACGCCACACGGACATCGGCACGAACGTTTCTTTACGCTGAAACCTGAACGATTCGTTCGAGCGCCTCCTGCACGACACCGGCCGGCTGGACCAGGGCAACCCGGACATAAGCGTCGCCGGGGTTGCGCCCATCCCGCCCCGGCTGGGCGAGGAAAGCACCAGGTATCACCTTGACGCCGAAGGATTTCCATAAGGTTACCGCAGCGTTGGCGCCGCCGCCGAGATGGCTCATATCAAGCCAAAGGCAGAAGCCGCCGGCGGGGCGGCTGTAGCCGAAATGGCCAGTCAGAATGGCGTCCGCGGCAGCGAACTTGCGGCGGTAGACGGCGCGGGCGGCCTCGACGTGGTCCTCGTCGTTCCAGGCGGCGGCGGAAGCATGTTGGATGGGGCCGGAGACCTGCGGCGCGCACATGTTCCGGATCTCGCCGTAGGCCTCCAAGAAATCGCGGTCGCCCGCGCAAAAGCCCGAACGCAGGCCCGGCAGATTGGACCGCTTGGACAGCGAGTTGAAAACCACGAGGTTGCGGAAACGATCCGGGGTTGCGGCCGCGACGGTGAGCGCGCCGATGGGCGCGGCGTGCGTATAAATCTCGGAGTAGCACTCGTCGAAGAACAGCATGAAGCCGTGACGCCGGGCGAGGCTTAACGCTTTTTCAATGTAGGCACGATCGGCGACGGCGCCCTGCGGATTGGATGGCGAGCCGATAAAGAGAGCGACGGTGCGGTCGAGGAGCAGCGTGTCGGCTGCAAGCGCATCGAGGTCCGGGAGAAAGCCCGTTTCGCGCGTTGCGTTCAGGAGCACAGCCTCCGCGCCGCATCCCAAAGCCCCCGCCACATAGGCCGAATAGTACGGATTGCACATAAGGATTGCCGGACTGGCCACGTCGCGTTTGCGGCCAACCGTTGGAATACAGGCAAACGTCAGGCCTTCGCGCGACCCGTTCAGGGCCAAGATTTCCGTCGCGGGGTCGATGTCGACGCCGTGCCGCCGGCCGATCCACCGAGCAATGGCCGCGCGCAGTTCGTCTGTGCCTCTGATCGGCGGATACCTCCCGAAAGAGTCCGAGGCTTCCGCAATCTTGGCCGCGATGAATTCCGGCATCGCTTCGCGCGGTTCGCCGATGGTCAATTCGATCGGGCGGGCATGACCAGGTTCGATGCCGTCGAGCAGTGCGCGGAGTTGCGTGAACGGTGAGCGGATGGTGCCATCCATGAGCGCCGATATCCCGCGGATGTGCCCGGCGGACTCACGCTCTGCAAATTTCGTCATCGGCACACTCACTCCGGTCTCAATGCGCGCGGCGAATCGCTTATCCTTTTGCAGACGTGCCGTCCACACGTGGACGTCAAGCAGCGGATGCGCCGGTCAGTACCCTTTCCGCCAACAATGAAGAGCCGGCGCGGTGCAAGCGGCGGCGGCATCTAATATCAACGTCACAGGCGCGGCGCCGACCGTGCCACAGGGGGTTCGCTTGAAATCACTCGCATCGCTATGCCGTCCGCTGACGGCTGCCGCCGCAGCGGCTCTGGCCGCCATCGCGCTGACCGCAGGGTCCGCTTACGCCAGAGACGTCAGCCCCGCCGTCAAGCGGGCCTGCGCCAACGACTACTTCGCCCATTGCAGCATGCATCCCGTCGGCACACCGGCGGTTCGCAAGTGCATGCGCGCGGTTGGTCCGCGCCTGTCGAAGCCGTGCATCGGAGCGCTTGTTGCGGCCGGTGAAGTTACGGCGCGCGACCGCAAGCGCTACAAGACAGCATCGAAAAACGGCAAATCCCGCCGCAACTGAGTTCGCCACGCAGCAGCAGTGCATCGTTGACACATGAAGAAGCCCGGCGCGCCTTTCGGTTCGCCGGGCCATTTTTTTGATTCAGGCGACGGGATCAGACGCGGCCCATGCGAACGTCTTCTTCCGGATTAGCGCCGATTTTATGAATCGAAAGGTCGGCACCCTGGCGCTCTTCCTCAGGTGTTAGACGAATACCGACCGTCGCTTTCAGGACACCGTAAACGGCAAGACCGGCGATGAAGCCGAACGCGGCGCCAGCGACAGAGCCGGCAAGCTGCGCTGCGAACGTCACGCCGCCGAGGCCGCCCAACGCTTCCAGGCCGAAGATACCGCACGCGATTCCGCCCCACAGTCCGCAAAGGCCGTGCAGCGGCCAAACGCCCAGCACGTCGTCGATCCCCCAGCGGTTGGTTGCGATCTGGAACATCTGGACGAAGATCAGTCCAGCCACGGCTCCCGTTGCGAGCGCGCCGACCGGATGCATCAGATCGGAACCGGCGCAGACCGCGACAAGGCCCGCGAGCGCGCCGTTGTGGACGAAGCCGGGGTCGTTGCGGCCGGCGAACAGGGCGGCGATGATGCCGCCGCACATGGCGAGCAGCGAGTTCATCGCGACGAGACCGGAGATGCCCTTGAGGCTCTGGGCGCTCATGACGTTGAAGCCGAACCAGCCGACGCAAAGCATCCACGAGCCCATCGCCAGCCACGGAATCGACGACGGCGGAATGCCGAACGAGCGGCCCTTGTCGTAGCGTCCCAAGCGTGCGCCGAGCAGCATGACAGCGGCGAGCCCGACCCAGCCGCCGAAGGCATGAACGACGATGGAGCCGGCAAAGTCATGGAAATCGGCGCCGAGCGTTTCCTTGAACAACCCATCCTGAAGACCGAAATTGCGGTTCCAGACCGCGCCTTCGATGAGCGGATAGGCCAGACCGACGATGACGGCCGTAGCGATACACTGGGCCGAGAAGCGCGCACGTTCGGCGATGCCACCCGAGACAATGGCCGGGATAGCCGCCGCGAACGTGCACAGGAAGAAGAATTTCACCAGCGAGAGACCCTGCAGCCCGAAGCCTTCGGCGCCGCCAGCTATGGCTGACGCGGGCGCCAGGAAGCTGACGCCGTAAGCGACCCAGTAGCCGATGAAGAAATAGGTCACGGTCGAGATGGCGAAGTCGACCAGGATTTTCACGAGCGCGTTGACCTGATTCTTGTGGCGGACCGTGCCCACCTCCAGAAACGCGAAGCCGCCGTGCATGGCGAAGACGAGGATCGCCCCCATCAATAGAAAGAAGACGTCCGAACCGGTCTGAAGTTGTTCCATATCCCCCTGCTCCCACCGCTTGATGTTTTTTTGCGCAGCCGCCCTTCGATTGCGCGGTCTGCATCAGCGAGGCGCAGGGTGATCAAGTTTTATGCCAATTCATCGATGGAAAAAGTCTCGTGGAATTGCAAGGCTCTACGAAAAACGGGCTGGAGCCGCGCGTGCAGCTCCAGCCCGAATTCTCATCATTGGCCTGCCTATATTGCAGGCAGTGCGAGCACAAAGCCGCTCAGCGCGTGCGGCGCGGGTTCCGGTAGAGGTCGGCTTCCTGGGCCTCGATGCGCGGCTTGATTTTGCCGCGACGGACATCGCGGTAGAGCGCTTTCATGTGGCGGCGGCTGTCGGCATTGAAGATCAACATACCGGCGAAGAGCTTCATGACCGTCATGAGCCGGCGATCGGCATGGCCTTCCTTGACCTTGCCGTACCACTTGCCGCCCAGCGAAAAGACTTTGCCGTCTAGCGCGCCGACGACTTTGCCTTGCTGGTCGTAGAGCGTGTAGTCGCCGCCGAGGTCGATCAGATCGCGCTTCAGACGATAAAACTCGGGCTGGTTGTCGTTCATCAGGAAGAACGAGAAGTTCTCCGGCATGAGGGGCCACTTGTTGGCCGACCGCTCCAGGTAGATGAGGAAGTTGTCGTCGTCCGTGTTGATCGAGAAGGCGGTGACGGGAAGTCCGCGCGAGCCGATCGTCATTTGCAGGCTGCGACCGACCATCAGATCCATGGTGGCGCGCCAGTTGACCGTTTCGTTGAACAACTTGAAGACGAGGCGCTTGTCCATGCCCGACTTCTGTTTCCAGAGATCTTCGCGGTAGCCGATGAGGCCGGTGCGCTCTCCGTTCTCGATGATTTCGGCGAAGATATCCATGTCGGCTGTGAACTGGCGCGACTTCGCGCGGTTGCGCGAGCGCTTGTAAATGCCGAACTCGATGGAATTGAAGTTCGTGATCCAGACATCAACGGTGAACCGGTGCCAGCCATCCTTGCCGACTTTGGGGGATTTGGACGAGCCCTTCTTGGCCGACCGTTCGGCAACCTCTTCGCGCGCGGCATCCTGAGCGGCGGCTTCCGCGGCCGCATTTGAGCTGCGGGCAACGATGGTCGTCATGGGGCTCTCCTCGGCGAGAATCAGTTGCTGGACGGTAGCATCGCGCCCGCGGACGCCGACCCGGAGAGGCCGGCCGCGGTTTCAATTGTTGTGGGAAACTTGGCCGCCGCTCAGCGCCGGGGGCCGAAGATCGCGCTGCCGACGCGGACGTGCGTCGCACCGAGCGCAATCGCCGTCTCGAAGTCGTCGCTCATGCCCATGCTGAGGCCGGTGAGGCCGTTTTCGGAGGCGAGTTTGGCGAGCAGGGCAAAGTGGAGGGCGGGCTCTTCATCGACCGGCGGGATACACATGAGGCCGGTGATCGGAAGTTCCAATTTGTTGCGGCACACGTTGACGAAGGCTGACGTCATCGTGGGCGGGATGCCGGCCTTTTGCGGTTCCTCGCCCGTGTTGACCTGAACGAAAAGCTGCGGGCTACGGCCCTGCTTCTGGATTTCGGCGGCAATCGCCTCGGCGATCTTCGGCCGGTCGACGGTGTGGATCGCGTCGAAGAGTTCGACTGCTTCTTTCGTTTTGTTGGATTGCAGCGGGCCGATGAGATGGAGATCGACATCCGTGATGCGTTGCCGCAGCGGCGGCCATTTCGTCTTGGCTTCCTGCACGCGGTTTTCGCCAAAGGCTCGCTGACCGGCCTCTATGAAGGGCAAGATCGCATCCTCGCCATAGGTTTTACTGACGGCGACGAGCGTGATGCCCGCAGGGTCGCGGTTGGCTCCCTTGGCGGCCAATTCTATGCGGCTCTGGATGTCGCGGAGGGCTGCGGCGGGATCGGTCATTTCGATGTCTTGGTGCGGGCCGGCTCGGCCTGTGGGCGCGGATAAGGCGCGAAGTCGTGCGTATCGTTCGACAGGAGGTCGATGTACTTGCGGTTAATGAACACCTTGTCGCGCCACACTTTCTCTTCTTGCAACACGCCGATGGCGACGAGTTCCTTCAGATACCCCGAAACGGCGTGGCGCCGCCCCAGACCGATCTCCGTCAAGTTTTCGATACGGCAATAGGGCTGCGTGAAGATAACTTCGATGAGATCGCGTGAATAGATGCGGCGCGCATTGGCCCTTACAAACTCAGCGGTATCGAGCATCAAAGCGTTGATGGCCCGCACCTTGCTGTTCGTCCAGCGCGCCGTTTGTTCCACGGCTGTCAGCATGTAGATAATCCAAGGCTCCCATTCGCCTTTCCGGGTGACCGCAGCAAGCGCCGCGTAGTAGTCGCTGCGCGTCTGGAGGATGTAGCGGCTCAGGTAGAGCGTCGGCTTATCGAGCAGCCCGGCCTGCACAAGGTAGAGCAGATTGAGGATGCGTCCGGTTCGTCCGTTTCCGTCACCGAACGGATGGATGGCTTCGAATTGATAATGCTGGACGGCCATTCTGATTACCGGGTCAATGTCGCTTTCGGTGTTGACGTAGCGCTCCCAGTCACCGAGCAGGTCGCGGATCAGCGGAGCGCCGTCCGGCGGCGTGTAGATGACTTCGCCGGTCAGGCCGTTCTTCAGCGTGGTTCCCGGGGTCGCCCGAATATCCAAGTTGGTTGCGGTGATGGTCTGGCAGGTATCAACGGCAATGCGCACGGACAGGGGACGCTCTCCGATTGCCTGAAAGCCCTGGTGCAAGGCGGTGCGGTAACGCAAGGCTTCCTTGGCCGCGGGATCGGTCGAAGCGGACTCGTGGCCGAGGCTGGCTTCGCGAAACAACGAGTCATTCGTCGTGACGATATTTTCTATTTCGGAGCTGGCGCGGGCTTCCAACATGGGAATGGCGTTGATGAGCACGGACTGATCCGGAATGAGCTGGCCCGCGACCTTGAGCGAGGCGAGCTCGGCGCGCGTGGCAACGCATTTCTTCAGGACGGCCCGGGTCTCAAGTTCAACCGCCGGCGGCAAAAGCGGGAGGGAATTGTACGGCCGCGCGGGATCCGGGGGGCTGTGCTTGACGGCTTTAGCGGTGGCCTTGGCCATGTCTCATGTCCGTTTTTGGCGGGTTTTGACGTATGAGGGTGTCCTCATGGGCGAATCGTACGCATGATAGCGGTTATTGTGGTCGATTTTTACTAATTTTCGACCACGACGGCTGGGACATGGCAGGCAATCGGCCATGATCAGCCTTTCATGGTCGAAAAACTCGTAAAATCTACCATGACATCGCCCTCATGGTCGCCAACGGCCCATGATCCGGACGTCATGCGAGAAAAATCGGAAAAACCGCCGGTGACCAAGCCCGGCCGTGAGCCACACATCGCGCCGCCTTGACCCCCCTCGATATTCAGGGTCTTTAGCCCGCCGAAGCCCCTCCTTAACCATCGCCCGGCATCACCCGAAATCCCATGGCAACCGAACGCTACAACGCCCCCGACCGCGAACAACACTGGCAAGCGGCATGGGACGAGGCCGGAATATTCGCGGCCGGCGCCGATCAAACGACACCCAAATGCTACGTTTTGGAGATGTTCCCGTACCCGTCGGGGCGGATCCACATGGGGCATGTGCGCAACTACGCCATGGGCGACGTGTTCGCGCGCTACAAGCGGGCCAAAGGGTTCAACGTGCTGCATCCGATGGGATGGGATGCGTTCGGGATGCCGGCCGAGAACGCCGCGCTTGAACGCAAGACGCATCCGGCGGCGTGGACCTACGCCAACATCGACGCGATGAAGGCGCAATTGAAGTCGATGGGCCTGTCGCTCGACTGGTCGCGCGAGATCGCGACGTGCAACGTCGCCTACTACAAGCATCAGCAGGCGATCTTCCTCAAGCTTCTGGAAAAGGGCCTCGCCTATCGCGGTCCCGGCAAGGTGAACTGGGATCCCGTCGACAACACGGTGCTTGCGAACGAGCAGGTGATCGATGGGCGCGGGTGGCGCTCGGGCGCGCTCGTCGAACAGCGCGAGATGCAGGTCTGGTACTTCAAGATCTCGGCCTTCGCGGACGAGCTTCTGGCCGCGCTCGGCAATCTCGACAAGTGGCCGGAAAAAGTGCGCCTGATGCAGGCCAACTGGATCGGCCGGTCGGAGGGTATGTCGCTCAGGTGGGCGCTCGATCCGCAGGGTGCGCCGGACGGCGAAACGGAAATCGAAGTATTCACGACGCGGCCGGATACGTTGTTCGGGGCCGCGTTTGTTGCGATCGCGGCGGATCATCCGCTGGCGCGCAAGATTGCCGAAAAGAACCCGGCGCTCGCGGCGTTCGCGGACGAGTGCCGGCGGCGCGGCACGTCGGTGATTGAAATTGAGAAGGGCGAGAAACTCGGCTTCGATACGGGACTGAAGGTGCGCCATCCACTCGATCCGGATTGGCTGGTGCCGGTGTGGGTCGCGAACTTCGTGCTGATGGACTACGGCACCGGCGCGATCTTCGGCTGCCCGGCCGGCGATCAACGCGACCTCGATTTTGCACGGAAATACGGGCTTCGCGTGATTCCCGTCGTGCTGCCTGCGGGCGCCGATGCAGCTTCGTTCAAGATCGACACCGTGGCCGCCGACGGCGACGGCACGATGATAAACTCGCGCTTTCTCGACGGGCTATCGACGGCGGATGCGTTCCAGAAGGCCGCCGAGAAGCTTGAAGCGCTGACGCTCGGCGGCAAGCCTGTCGGCAAACGACAAGTGCGGTACCGGCTGAAGGATTGGGGCATTTCGCGGCAGCGGTATTGGGGCTGTCCAATCCCGGTCATTCACTGCGAGACGTGTGGCGTGGTGCCAGTGCCGGCGAAAGATCTTCCGGTCGAGTTGCCGGAAGATGCGACGTTCGACAAGCCAGGCAATCCGCTGGAGCGGCATCCGACATGGAAAAATTGCGCATGCCCCAAATGCGGAAAAGCGGCGCGGCGCGAGACGGACACGATGGACACATTCGTCGACAGCTCGTGGTACTACGGCCGCTTCACGGCTCCCGGCAGCGCCAGCGCGATCGACGCGAAGGCCGCCAACTACTGGCTGCCGGTTGATCAATACATCGGCGGTATCGAGCACGCGATTTTGCACCTGCTCTATTCGCGCTTCTTCTGGCGCGCGATGGGCGAAGCGGGGGCGGCACCGGCGGCGGTGAAGGAACCGTTCGCGGCTCTCTTCACGCAAGGCATGGTCACGCATGAGACCTACAGGTCGGACACCGGCGCTTGGCTGCTACCGGTGGAGGTTTCGCTTGAAGGCGAAGGCGACACCCGGCGCGCGACGGAAATCGCGACCGGCAAGCCGGCGAGCATCGGCTCGGTAGAGAAAATGTCGAAGTCGAAGAAGAACCTGGTCGATCCGGACGACATCATCCAACACTGGGGAGCCGACTGCGCGCGCTGGTTCATGTTGTCGGACAGCCCGCCGGAGCGGGACGTGATCTGGACGGAGGCCGGCGTGCAGGGCGCGGGTCGGTTCATCCAGCGTATCTGGCGGCTCGTCAGCGACATCGCCGAGCGGCCGAAGGGGCGCCTTTCGCCGACCGCCTCAGAGGATGCCATGGAGGTGCGCCGGGCGGCCCATAAGGCCCTCGACGCGGTTGGCCGGAACATCGAGGCCTTGAGATTTAACGTGGCCGTCGCGCAGATCTACGAGTTTACGAATGCGCTGTCGGCAGCATTGGCCAAGTCCGGTGAAGATGTGGATGCGGCGCTGCATGAATGCGCCGTTATACTCGTCAAGATGATCGCGCCGATGATGCCGCATTTGGCTGAAGAATGCTGGGCGCGGCTTGGATACAACACCCTGCTCGCCAAAGAACCCTGGCCCGAGGCCGATCCGGGGTTGCTCGTTGACGATCGCGTGACCCTTGCCGTACAGGTCAATGGTAAGCGGCGTGGGGAGATAACCCTCGCGCGAGCCGCCACAAATGCCGAAGCAGAAGCCGCGGCAATGGCGCTCGAGCCCGTCGTGAAAGCCCTTGAGGGGCGGCCGGCCAAAAAGGTCATCGTCGTGCCTCAGAGGATCGTGAATATCGTTGCCTGAGGCGCGTATGATCGAAACTCGTCGCAACGAAACGGCAGATCGCAAGGGCTCGCGTGGCTGGCGCGCGCTCGGCGGCGCCGTTTTGCTTAGCGGCGCGCTTCTCGGCGGTTGCGGCGATGCCGGCTTCCGGCCCATGTACGGCGGTGCTGGCATCGGCGGGGCATCGGCTTCAGAGAAGCTCGCGCAGGTCGATATCTCAACCATCCCGGGCCGGGTCGGGCAGCAACTGCGCAACGAATTCATTTTCCAGTCAACCGGCGGCGGGGCACGCGCGGAGCCTGTGTACCGGCTGGAAGTGGCGATCCGCGAGTCCGTCAATTCAACGCTCGTGGACCGGACCGGCGACGCGCGCGCGCAAGTCTACAACCTCGATGCCTCGTTCAAGCTTGTCCGGATCGCCGACAGCCAGGTCGTGATGGAAGGCAAGAGCTATTCGCGGGCTGCCTTCGACCGCTTCAGCTCCATCTATTCGAACGTGCGCGCACGCGAGGAAGCTGAAACGCGCGCAGCCAAGACCATCGCGGAAGAATTGCGCACGCGCATCAGTGCGTATGTCGCGACCGCCGCTTAGTCCGTCATGGTGGCCGTCAAGGCGCATCAGGCCCAGGCATTTCTGAAATCTCCCGACGCCCGCTATTCCGCCTATCTCGTATTCGGAGGCGACGCAGGGCTCGTCAGCGAGCGTGCGGCAGGCATCGCCAAGGCAATCGCGGCGCAGGAAAGCCCGCCGGGCGAAGTCGTCCGGCTGGACGAGATCGACATCGATGCCGATCCGGACCGGCTTTCCGTCGAATTGCTGACGATCCCGATGTTCGGCGGACGCAAGATCGTGCGGGTCGAATCCAGCCGGCGTGTCAACGCCGCGATGCTCAAACCCCTCTTGGACGTGAAGTCGCTGGCGGGCGTTCTGGTTGTCGAAGCCGGCAATCTGAAAAAGGACGATGCGATCCGCCTCGCGTTCGAGAAGGCACCAAATGCGGCGGCTATAGCCTGTTATGCGGACGACGCGCGCGACCTCGACAGTGTCATCACCGAAGTCTTGATGCCGTTCAGGCTAAAGATCACGCCAGAAGCGCGCCTACTCCTGATCAGCCGCCTCGGGGCGGATCGCGCGATGTCGCGCGGGGAAATCGAGAAACTCGCAATCTATGCCCAGGGACGCGAAACCATCACTGACGAGGATGTCGAAGCCGTTGTCGGGGATGCCGCCGAACTGACCGTCGATCGCATCGTCACCGCTTCGGCGAACGGCGACGGGCCGCGCGCGGTGACGGAACTGCAGCGGGCACTCGCGGCGGGGGAGAGCGCGCAAGGTATCATCGCGGCAATCCAGCGGCACTTCACGCGGCTGCATCGGCTGCGCGCCTCAGTCGACGGCGGCAAATCGATCGAGCAGGCCATTGGCGAGATCAGGCCGCCAATCCATTTCAAGCAGAAGGACGTGCTTGGCGCGCAGTGCCGGGCCTGGCGTGCCGAGGCCTTGGACGCGGCACTGATGGGAACAGCGAGTGCGGCGCGAACGGCGCGGGTATCACCGGCGCTGGATGATCTCATTGCAGAGCGGCTTATCCTGTCAATTTCGCGGCTCGCGCGGACGCCGCGCTGAGCGCGAACTTTTCGCCAAGATGCCCTGTTGCGCCAGCCATCGCGGCACCTATAGTCCGCGCGGGTTTTTTCGCCGAGGAGATGTCATGTCCGCCGCCCGCTTCGCCGTTACCGCCATCGGCAACGCCATTGTCGATATCATCGGGCGATGTGACGAAGACTTTCTTGCCCGGCATGGCGCTGCCAAAGGTTCCATGCGTCTGGTCGATGCGGAAACGGTGCAGCGGCTCTACAGCGAGATGGGACCGGCCATCGAAATTTCGGGTGGCTCGGCCGCAAATACCATGGTCGGGCTGGCGTCCTTCGGCGGCAAGGCGGCGTTCATCGGCAAAGTCGCAGACGATGAATTCGGTCGCATCTTCCGGCACGACATCGGGGCGGCCGGCGTCGCGTTCGAGACGGCGGCGGTCAGTGGCAAGGCTCCGACGTCACGCTCGCTCATTCTCGTCACGCGGGATGGCGAGCGGACCATGAATACGTTTCTCGGCATCAGCACCGATCTCGATCAAGCAGAAGTCGACGCGGCGACGGTGACGGGGGCCGGGGTCATCTACCTGGAGGGGTATCTCTTCGACCAACCCCATGCGATGGCCGCGTTCCGGCATGCGGCGGCACTTGCAAACAATGCGGGACGGGCCGTAGCGCTGACCCTGTCGGACGGGTTTTGCGTCGACCGCCATCGGAACGCATTCCTCGATTTCATTCGTTCGGATGTGGACATCCTGTTTGCCAATGAAGCGGAGATCGCGTCGCTCTACGAAACGGCAAACTTCGACGAAGCCGCCAACCGGGCCGCGGCGGACACGAAGCTTGCCGTGCTGACGCGGAGCGCCAAAGGCTCGCTGATCCTGGCGGACGGAGTAAGACACGAAATCCCCGTCGAACCGGTCGCCGAAGTCGTCGATACGACAGGGGCCGGCGATCTTTACGCGGCGGGCTTCCTCTACGGGCTGACTTCTGGTGCCGACCTGGCCACCGCCGGCCGGCTCGGAAGCCTGGCTGCCGCGGAAATCATTTCGCACGTGGGCGCCCGGCCGCAGACGAATTTGGGCGAATTGGCTCGGTCGCGCGGCTTGATTGCTTGATTCCCTCGGAATCGGATTAAGAGCTGGCTTGAATAGGCCATTGCCGTCCAATGCGCGATTGCCGGCGAGTTGTAGCTGAATCGGCTCGTTTCGTTCTCGCGGCATTGCGTGTATCCGGTGTAATTGCGCAACAGAAACAACCTGTTCCATGCGTTTCTTTATATAGACCCAATTAAACTCCCTGGAAATTGCGGCGAATTCCGGCATTCTTTTCGTGTTTCCGCACTTCATTACCAGGGTCAAAAACGAATGGCACAGAAGACCGCGGCACGCGGCCGGCCGAAGGGCACGGGCCTCGATGATGCCGGTCCCCTTGCAGCCATCGCCGAAATGATCTCCGCCAATCCGGGAATGAAACCGACGACGGCCATAAAGGCAATTGGGATTACCGACCCGTCGACGGTGCGCCGCCTCCGCGACAAGTATCAACAGCGACATGCCCCGCGCGATTGTGTGCCAAAGGCTCGTGCAACCGGCAATGTGATCGCCTTCGAGGTGCATTCTGCTACCAAGAGCCGGCGCGAAATTCGGCCACAACAATCTGTTTCGCCCAAGTCTATGCCGCCTGCGGCAAAGTCAGAGGCGGATCAATCGCCGAAAGCCGCCGACGAGCACCCGGCGCGCTCCAACATCGACGTAAAACCCGATCTTCTTGCGGCGGCGTTCGCAGCCAGCGTGGCAACCGGCAAGACGGCGATCCACTTGCACTACAAGACGATGTGGTACGCGTTTCACTGGTCTCCTTATGCGTTTTTTATCCGCAATACCGAGTTTGCGCATCTTGTTCTGTCGAGCTTGACGGAAAAGGACGAGACTTCGCGGTGATCGCGAGCCGCGAAACGAAGCCCGCCCGAAAAGCCACTCCATCAACTTTCAAGGCCGCTCCCCAAGCGGCCTTTTCTTTTTGTCGATTGAATTGAATAGGGCGTGGAATGGGCGCAATCAGAGTTTGCGCAGGGCGACGGATTCGACGCGGTGATCCGCGGTTTTGCGCAGTATGAGACGTGCGCGCTGCCGGGTGGGCAGAATGTTTTCTTCGAGGTTGCGCAGATTGATGCTCGACCAAAGTTCGAGCGCGCGCGACCTGGCCTCGTCGGGAGACATGCCGGCGTACTTGTGAAAGTAAGCTCCCGGATCGCGAAATGCCGTCGAGCGGAGGCGCATGAACCGCTCAAGATACCATTCTTCGATCACAGGCGGTTCGGCGTCGATGTAGATCGAAAAGTCGAAGAAATCGGAGACGAAAGGAATCTCCGCGCCGTCTTTGGGGAGCCGGCCCGGCTGCAGCACATTCAAACCCTCGACGATCAAGATATCGGGCCGGCGGAAGACGGCCTTCTGATCCTCCAGAATGTCGTAATGGAAGTGCGAATAGACCGGTGCCTCGACAAGGTCCTTGCCGGATTTGACGTCGGCCAGGAACTGCAGGAGGGCGGCGGTGTCGAAACTTTCGGGGAAGCCTTTGCGGTTCATAATCCCGCGCGCTTCCAATTCGGAGTTGGGCAGGAGAAAGCCGTCGGTGGTCATCAGATCGACGCGCGGATGATCCGGCCAGCGGGCGAGCAGAGCTTTGAGAACACGCGCCGTGGTGCTTTTGCCGACGGCAACGGAGCCGGCGACGCCGATGATGAACGGCACCCTGTTGTCGGCGTGGCCGAGGAAGGTCGTCGTCACGGCATGCAATTGCTGGAGTGCTGCGACGTAGAGATTGAGGAGGCGGGATAGCGGCAGATAAATCTGCTCAACCTCATCGACGGAGAGCTCCTCGATGATGCCGGAGAGCTGCTCGAGTTCCTCGGGCAACAGCGTCATGGGTGTGTCGGCACGCAGCCGGGCCCAATCGGAACGGGTGAAGATACGGTACGGCGAGAACGCGAGTGACTGGTCGCTGTCGGGCAGCGTCGACCGGCTGCCGCGGCGCTTTTTCTCCACGGGGCTACCGCGCAGGGGCTTGGGCGGGTTGCGACGCTTAGACCGGCGTTCGTGGACTGGATTCACGGGAAACCAACGCTCCGTTATTCGGACTTATTCGCCGGACGGGCGGCTTTTTCCGTCAGGCCGGAGGTTGCCTGACGATCCTTAAGAACGGCCAGCACGTCGTCCAACGCAATGCCGCGCGACTCCAGCAGGACAAGCAGGTGATAGAGAACATCGGCGGCTTCCGCTTTCAGCGCCGATGCATCCTGGCCGGTCGCGGCGATGACGGCCTCGACCGCTTCCTCGCCAAATTTCCTGGCACAGCGCTCAGGGCCGCCATCCAGGAGTGCCTTGGTGTAGGAGGACCCCGCGGCCGCGCTGCGGCGCGCGCGGATGGTCGCGGCCAATTCGGTCAGGACGGCGTCGGACATCGGCGAACCCGCGACAGTCAGAGGTTGACCGGCATGGCGATGCCCGACCGCCCCCGTCGCGTCAAGGACTTCCGGCGGCCGTGGCAAATCCCGGGGACGCCGCTGCGGTGAGGGGCTATTCCGACATGCCGGTCAAGCGCATGCGGATGTAGTCGAGCTGGTCGAAGTTGCCGAATTTGATGGTCATGACGCCGCTTTCGCCCGATCCGCGCTTGATCTCGACCTTGAGGCCGAGGGCGTCGGTCAGTTCCTTCTCGAAGGCGCGGGTGTCGGGGTCTTTGTCGCGCACCTTGCGGGCGCCCGTTGATCCGGCCACGCCGATCGGCCCGGACTGAACGAGGGCCTCGACCTCGCGGACGTTCAGGCTGTCTTCGATGATCTTATGGGCGAGGGTTTCGGCGTCGTCGCGGCCGACGAGTGCGCGGGCGTGACCCGCCGTCAGCGAGCCGGACTGGACAAGGCTCTGCACGCCGGCCGGGAGTTTCAAAAGCCGCAGCGTGTTGGTGACGTGGCTCCGGCTCTTGCCGATGATTTCGGAGACCTGTTCCTGGCTGTAGCCGAACCGCTCGATGAGATCGCGGTAGCCGGTGGCCTCTTCAATGGCGTTGAGGTCGGCGCGCTGGACGTTCTCGATGATGGCGAGTTCGAGGACTTCCTTGTCGTCGAGACTGCGGACGATGACGGGGACGGTGTGCAGGCCGGCGCGTTGAGCCGCGCGCCAGCGGCGTTCGCCGGCGACGATTTCGTAGCGCTGGTCGTCGGCGGGGTCAGGCCGGACGATGATCGGTTGAACGAGGCCCTTCTGGCGGATCGACTCGGCGAGCTCCGCCAGTTCTTCGTCGCGGAAATCCTTGCGCGGGTTGAAGCGGCCGCCGCGGAGAAGATCTGTACCCACGACACGCTGCTCGCCTTCAGCGGGTCCGCGCGGCGCGGCAACGCTCGGTGTATCGCCGATAAGAGACGCAAGACCGCGGCCTAGGCGGCTTTTTTGCAGGGGCACGTTCATTGGTGTCTTCACCTTTGCAGAGATCGGCAATCCATCGTGGTCACGCACTCAAACATGTTCGGAGTGAGCGGGGATAATTCAGGCGGCTTTGGACTGCCGTTCCCGCTCGATGATTTCGGTGGCGAGGCGGATGTAGGCCTGGCTGCCGGCGCAGTCGTAGTCGTAGAGAAGAATCGGCTTGCCGTGCGACGGCGCTTCGGCAACGCGCGTATTGCGGGGAATGACGCTCTCGTAAACCTTGGGGCCGAAGAAGGCGCGGACGTTGTCGGCGACTTCGCGCGACAGCGAGGTTCGCGCGTCGTGCATGGTGAGCACGACGCCTTGGATTTCGAGGCGCGGGTTCAGCGTGGCGCGGATCTGGTCGATGGAATCCTTCAACTGCGAAATGCCTTCGAGTGCGAAGAACTCGCACTGCACCGGCACGATCACGGCATTGGCGGCGGCGAGCGCGTTGAGGGTCAGAAGGTTCAGCGACGGCGGGCAGTCGATCAGGATGTAGGTGAACGAGGGTTGGCCCGGCGTTGCGCGGGTGCGTCCGGCGAGCGCCATTACGGCGTCCCGCAGCTTGTAGGGCCGGCCGGCATCGTTGATGAGATCGTGTTCGATCCCGACGAGGTCGCTGTTGGCGGGCACAATGGAGAGGCCGGGAACGGCGGTCGCGACGGTCGCTTCGGCCAGCGATACCGAACCAATCAAGACATCATAGGCGGTTCGGGTGCGCGATTCGGGCGCGACGCCGAGACCGGTGGAGGCATTGCCCTGCGGATCGAGGTCGAGGACGAGGACCTGTTCGCCGATGGCGGCCAGCGCCGTGCCGAGGTTGATGGCGGTCGTGGTCTTGCCGACGCCGCCTTTCTGGTTGGCAACGGCGAGGACCCTGAGACCCGGGCCATTGTGATCAGTGCCAGTCATTGGGCCAGTCACGGGGCTTTCCCTCCGTTAGGCGGCGGGGATTTAACCCCGGGGATTGAGGTTTCGGACGCACACAATGCGCGCGTCGGGGTCGGTCAAGCTGGGTTTTAGCTCCAACTCGAAGTCCCAAACGGCACGAGCGGCGTCAACCTCTTTCTCTGCGTCGCGCCCTTTGAGGAACAGACCCACGGTTTCGGGCTGCCAGAAGGGGTAAGCGAGGCGGAAAAGGTCAGTCAACGGCGCCAAGGCGCGGGCCGAAACCACGTCTACTGGGCCGACCTTATCGCGAGTCGAGGATGATTCGATTCGTGTCCCCAAGATGTCCACAGGGCACCCGGCCTGCCGGGCGGCCTCGCGGAGGAAGGCGGCCTTGCGGGAATCGCTTTCCACGAGGGTGACCTGGAGATCGGGGCTGTGCGAGCCCGGGTCGCGAGCCATGAGTGCGATGACCAGGCCCGGAAAGCCGGCGCCGGACCCGAGATCGGCCCATTTCCGGGTGCCGGGCGGGGCGAAAGCTAGAAGCTGGGCGGAATCGGCAAAGTGGCGTGGCCAAATCGCGTCCAGCGTGCTGGGGGCCACCAACTGCACCGCCTTCTGCCATTGCTTGAGCAGAGCGGCGTAAGATTCGAATTTTGCAACGGTTTCACGTGAAACCCCGAATGCCGCCGCGAAGCTCATGGCATCGGTGACCGGGTTCGTTAAGTTGGTCATGCACGGCTGAGTCGGGCAGGGGCGGCCGATTTGGCGGCCTTTTTGACGGCGGCGAGCAACAGGGTCAGCCCGGCGGGCGTCATGCCGTCGATGCGGGCGGCGTGGGCGAGCGTGCGGGGCTGGTGCTTGGCCAACTTCTGGCGCACTTCATTCGACAGGCTGGGGATATCGGCAAAGTTGAACCCTGCCGGAATCGCCACGGCTTCGTCCCGTTTCAGGGCCGCGACGTCTTCCTCTTGGCGGCGGACATAAGCGGCGTAGCGGGCGTCGATTTCGAGCTGGGCTGCCTCGCCAGCCGGGATGCCGCCAAGTTCGGGCCAGATGACGGCGAGGCGATCGAATGTGATGCCGGGAAAGGCCATGAGCTCGAAGGCGCTGCGGCGGCGGCCGTCGTGGTTGATCGCGATCCCGGAACCGGCGGCTTCGTTGGGGGTCAGCGTCAGCCGGTCGAGCAGAGCGCGGCCGCGATCCAGCGTGGCCATCCGGGCAGAGAAGGCGGCGGCGCGTTCGGGGCCGACGCAGCCGATTTCGCGGCCGAGTGGGGTGAGGCGCTGATCGGCGTTATCGGCGCGGAGTTTTAATCGGAATTCGGCGCGCGAGGTGAACATGCGGTACGGCTCGGTGACGCCGCGGGTAACGAGGTCGTCGATCATGACGCCGATGTAGGCGTCGGAGCGGGACAGCACGAACGTGCGCTGGCCGCCGCTGGCTGCGAGCGCGGCGTTGATGCCGGCGACAATCCCTTGGGCGGCGGCTTCCTCGTAGCCCGTGGTGCCGTTGATCTGGCCGGCGAGGAAGAGGCCCGGCAAGCGCCTGACCTCGAGAGTGGATTCAAGCTCGCGCGGGTCAATCGTGTCGTATTCGATGGCGTAGCCGGGGCGCAGGATCGTGACCTGCTCGAGGCCGGGAATCGTGCGGATAAAGGCGTCTTGGACCTCGGCGGGGAGTGAGGTCGAGATGCCGTTGGGGTAGACCGTCGGGTCGTCGAGGCCTTCGGGTTCGAGGAAGATCTGGTGGGTTTCGCGTTGCGCGAAGCGGACCACCTTGTCTTCGATAGACGGGCAATAACGGGGGCCGACGCTTTCGATCTGGCCGCTGTACATGGGCGAGCGGCTGAGGTTTTCGCGGATGATGCGGTGGGTTTCGGCCGTGGTTTCGGTGACGCCGCAGGCGATCTGGGGCGTCGTGATGGCCGTCGTCAGGAAGGAAAAGGGGACCGGGGGGTCGTCGCCCGGCTGGCTGGCCAGGCGATCCCAGGCAATCGTGCGGCCGTCGAGGCGGGCCGGGGTGCCGGTCTTGAGGCGGCCCATGGCCAATCCGGAGCTATAGAGCCGCTCGGACAGGCCCTTGGCCGGGGCTTCGCCGTGTCGGCCCGCTGGGGTGCGGGTTTGACCTAAGTGGATCAGGCCGTTGAGGAAGGTGCCGGTGGTCAGGACCACGGCGGGGCTGCGCAGTTCGCGGCCGTCTTCCAGCTTGAGGCCACACACGCTTCCGTTTTCGACGATGAGGTCGTGGACGGCGCCTTCGACGACCGTGAGGCCGGGCGTGGCGCGGATCGCGGCCTGCATGGCCTCGCGGTAGAGTTTGCGGTCGGCCTGGGCGCGAGGACCCTGGACGGCGGGGCCTTTCGAGCGGTTGAGCAGGCGGAACTGGATGCCGGCGGCGTCCGCGACGCGGCCCATCAGGCCGTCGAGGGCATCGACTTCGCGGACCAGATGGCCCTTGCCGAGGCCGCCGATGGCGGGGTTGCACGACATTTCGCCGATGGTGGCAAAGCGGTGGGTGACGAGCACGGTCGCAGCGCCCATGCGGGCGGCAGCGGCGGCCGCTTCAACGCCCGCGTGACCGCCGCCCACGACGATCACGTCGGAGGTGTTCAGGGCTGGGGTGTGCTGGGCCGGCGACAGGGTGTTGACAGGGCTCATGGGCGTCGTTCTAGCGCAAAACGCGGAGAGGAAAAGTGCTGAAGCGGGGCTAACCGATTCCAAAGCCGTGAAGAATTGGTTTCACGTGAAACTGGGGTGGGCGAATCGGGGGGGCGGGGGCCACGGGGGGGTGGTGGATTCACGGGCATGTTTCACGTGAATCATTCGTTTGCAGGTGGGTCGTTGCGAGTCACTTCCCCTCCCCCTTGCGGGGAGGGGCGGGGGTGGGGGTTTAGCGGGCTCCGATCGTGCAGCTCCACCCCACCCCTGACCCCTCCCCGTCGAGGGGAGGGGGATTCCAGCGGCGTGCGCCGTGGGCGACTTCGCAGTTTCGTAGGGCGGGTTAGGCGCGGAGCGCGAGGCGAGCGCCGTAACCCGCCGAGGCTGGGAGAGGTGGTGGCGGAGCGGCTTAATTTGAGGGTACAGCGGCGGGTTACGCTATCTGGCGCTGCCGATTCACGCCGCGCACTGAAGTGTGCGCGCCGATCGGAGCGCTACGCTAACCCGCCCTACGGGCTACGGGCTGGGTGATGGGCCGCGATGATTCACGGCCATGTTTCACGTGAATCATTGGTGAGTGCGTGGCGCGTTGCGGGTCACTTGCCGATGCAGAAGCGGTTGAAGATTTGGCCGAGGATGTCTTCGACGTCGATGCGGCCGGTGAGGCGGCCGAGTGCGTGGGCGGCGCGGCGGAGGTCTTCGGCGCGAAGCTCGGGTTCGTGCGGGTTGCCCTCCAGGAAGACGCAGAGATGATGGTGGGTGTCGGCGACGAGGGCGCGCTGGCGGGCGTTGGTCAGGGCGGCGGGTAGGCCGCGGTCGTCGAGGCGATCTTGTGCGATGGCGGCGAGGCGCGCGGTGAGGTCGTCGAGGCCTTGGCCGGTCTTGGCTGAGACGAGCACGCTGTCGTCGGGGAGTGCGGGCGGGGCGCCGGTTTTGATGAGGTCGGCCTTGTTGCGGACCAGGAGCACGCGGTCGCTGACGGGGGCGAGGTCGGCCGGGAGTTGGATTTCTGGGGCGCCGGGGTCGACCAGCCAGAGGATCAGGTCGGCAGCGCGGACGGCCTCGAGCGTGCGGCGGATGCCCTCCTGTTCGACGCGGAGTTCGGTCTGGCGGATGCCGGCGGTGTCGGAGAGCAGGATCGGGTAGCCGCCGAGGTCGAGGCGGACTTCGATCACGTCGCGGGTGGTGCCGGCTTCCTCGGAGACGATGGCGGCGGGGCGGCGGGCGAGCGCGTTCAGGAGGCTGGATTTGCCGACGTTGGGCGGGCCGGCGAGGGTGACGCGGAAGCCGTCGCGGAGGATCTCGCCGCGGTTGGAATCGTCCAGGTGGTGGCGGATGGCGGCTTCGAGGTTTTCGACGCTGGCGCGGGCCTGGGCGATGCTCTGGTCGCTGACGTCGGCTTCGTCGGAAAAGTCGATGGCGGCTTCGGTGAGGGCCAGAGCGTCGATGAGCGTGGCGCGCCAGCCCTCAATGAGTGCCGAGAGTTCGCCCGTGGCCTGGCGGAGGGCTTGGCGGCGCTGTGCTTCCGTTTCCGCATCGATGAGGTCGGCGAGACCTTCGGCTTCGGCGAGGTCGATCTTGCCGTTGTCGAAGGCGCGGCGGGCGAACTCGCCGGGTTCGGCGAGGCGGAAGCCATGGATGGCGGCGAGGGCCTCCAGGAGGGCTGCGACGACGGCCCGGCCGCCGTGAAGCATGAGTTCGACGACATCCTCGCCGGTGAAGCTCTTCGGGCCGGGGAACCAGATGACGAGGCCGCGATCGAGGGGGCGGCTGTCGATCGGATGGATGAAGGAGCGGGCGGACGCGATCCGTGGCTTCGGGCGCGGGCGCGCCATCAGGTTCAAGACCTGGCTGGCACGTGGACCCGATATGCGGATGACCGCCACCCCGGCCCGGCCGGGCGCCGTCGAGACGGCATAGATAGTGGTGCGTTCGGAGGACTGAGACATCGGACCCTGCGCGATGGCCGTGCTTACCACGCGGGTTTTGCTGCGGCGAGGTCACCTTTCGATGGGAAAACTTGGCCGGAAGGCCAGCGTCTCGCCAGCGTGGCCGTATCGCGACGAGCAGCGCAGTCCGGGGGGATTAACCATGCTCTTACGGAGTGTTGACAAATGTCATGTACGACATTGAACTTGTTCAACAAGAGTGAAGGCGTGCCCGGTGGATAAAACCGGCAATGGCGACCGTCGCTCGGGAGTTCGTTCATGCAGACTGCACATCTCGCGGCAGCTGAGCGCGAGTCCAAACCCTGGGCGCTCGACAAGTCGATCGCCAGGGATCTGCAGCGCCTCAAGGAGCGCGACAATCACACGAACCACCGCTACCTCGCGGTGAACTACGCGATCTTTGTCGCGACGGTCGTGGCGACGATCTGGTGCTACGCGTACGCGGAAACGTCAGGACTCGGCGGTTGGCTGACAGTGCCGGCAACCGTGCTGGCCGTGATCATCATCGGCGGCTTCCAGCATCAACTCGGCGGCGCCATCCATGAGGGCACGCATTATATTCTCTTCGCGGACCGGAAGAAGAACGAGGTCATCTCCGATTGGCTGGCGGCGTTCCCGATCTACACGTCGACCTATGCGTTCCGTCTGCACCATCTCGCCCATCATCAGTTCGTCAACGACCCCGCGCGCGATCCGAATTTTGCGCAGGCGGAGATGTCGGGCCATTGGCTCGATTTTCCGCTGACGCAGTATGAGCTGCTGATGGGCGTGATCCGGCAGCTCAATCCGGTGCGGCTCGTCAAATACGTCATGGCGCGGGCACGCTACAGCGCGATCGGAACGGACGAGAACCCTTATGCCGACAAAACGCGTATGGGCTCGCCATGGACCGTGCGTGTCGGCGCGCTGTTCGCGGTGTTCATGCCGGCTGTCGCGGTGATCTTGATCCTCTTGGAAGACTGGTTGCTGGCGCTCATCGCGCACCTTGCGATTTCCGCGGCGGTGCTCGGCTACTACGCACTAATACCGGAGGAAGACTATGCGCAGAGCCGGATCAATCCGATCGTGTCGCATCGCGCCACCGCCGTCGGCCGCATGGGATTTCTGGCGCTGCTCTACGGCGCGCTTACGCTGACATGCTATCTGACCGGCGCGCCGGCGTGGGGCTACTACGGATTGCTGTGGATCCTGCCGCTGTTCACGACGTTTCCGCTGTTTATGATCGCGCGCGAATGGGTGCAGCACGGCAATGCCGATCGCGGGCGGTTGACCAACTCGCGTGTGCTGATGGTCAATCCGGTCGTGCGGTGGCTCGTGTTTCCGTGGGGCATGGAATACCACCTGCCGCATCACATCTACTGCTCGGTGCCGCACTACAAGCTGAAGGACTTGCACGAGACGCTGTTGAAGGATCCGGAATACCGCGAGAAGGGAATGGTCGTTCATGGCGTCCTCGGGCAGGGCGGTCCCGGCGCGCCGTCGATCGTCGAGGTGCTGGGTCCGCGCTATACGATGACCGGCCGGGAGATCAGCGTGCAGGACGACACGCTGGAACTCGCGGACGTCAACGACAAGGACGGTATTGCACGCCACAGCGAAGCCTCGCGGCGCGGGGAGTTGCGCTAGGCCGGGACGGCAAGCGTATGTTCGCATGAAAAAAGGGCCGCCCGATTGAGCGGCCCTTTGGCATTTCCGTCCCGCGTCAGCGACGGGGATCAGGTGTTCATCTGCTGGAAGAATTCGCCGTTGGTCTTGGTCGACTTGAGCTTGTCGATGAGGAACTCGATGGAATCCATCGTGCCCATCGGATTGAGGATGCGGCGCAGAACGTAGACCTTCTTGAGCTGATCCTTCGGAATGAGCAGGTCTTCCTTGCGGGTGCCGGAGCGGGCCACGTCGATTGCCGGGAAGACGCGCTTGTCGGAGACCTTGCGGTCGAGAATAATTTCCGAGTTACCCGTGCCCTTGAATTCTTCGAAGATGACTTCGTCCATGCGCGAGCCGGTCTCAATGAGCGCGGTGGCAATGATGGTCAGCGAGCCGCCTTCCTCGATGTTACGTGCGGCACCGAAAAAGCGCTTGGGCCGCTGGAGGGCGTTACTATCCACGCCGCCGGTCAGAACCTTGCCGGAGGACGGAACGACGGTGTTGTAGGCGCGGCCGAGGCGGGTGATGGAGTCGAGCAGGATGACCACGTCGCGCTTATGCTCAACAAGACGCTTAGCCTTCTCGATCACCATTTCAGAAACCTGGACGTGGCGCGATGGGGGTTCGTCGAAGGTGGAGGAGATGACCTCGCCCTTCACGGTGCGCTGCATGTCGGTGACTTCTTCCGGGCGCTCGTCGATGAGCAGCACCATCAGATAGCACTCGGGATGATTGGTGGAGATGGCGTGCGCGATGTTCTGGAGCAGGACCGTCTTGCCGGTGCGCGGCGGCGCGACGATGAGGCCGCGCTGACCCTTGCCGAGGGGAGAGACGATGTCGATGACCCGGGCCGAAAAATCCTTGATGGTGGGATCTTCGATTTCCATCTTGAGCCACTTGGTCGGGTAGAGCGGCGTCAGGTTGTCGAAGTGGATCTTGTGCTTTGTCGCTTCCGGGTCTTCGAAGTTGATCTTGTTGACCTTGACCAGCGCGAAGTAGCGTTCGCCTTCCTTCGGGCTGCGGATCTGGCCTTCGACCGTGTCGCCGGTGCGCAGGGCAAAGCGGCGAATCTGGCTCGGTGAGATGTAGATGTCATCGGGGCCAGGCAGGTAGTTGGCGTCGGGCGAACGGAGAAAGCCGAAGCCATCCTGCAGCACTTCCACGACGCCGATGCCCGTGATTTCGATATCTTTGGCTGCGAGCTGCTTCAGCGTCGCAAACATCAATTCCTGCTTGCGCAGCGTGCTCGCGTTTTCAACGCCGACCTCTTCCGCGAAGCTCAACAGCTCCGTCGGCGATTTCCTCTTGAGGTCCTCGAGCTTAACTTCTTCCATGGGATGCTCCGCAACGGCAGCGGCTGAGGTGGGGCTGAAAAGGCCGCGCCTGGGTGGGGAAAGGGAGATAAAAAGCGCAATCTTGTGCTGCGCTTGATTGGCCGGTGCGAGCCGCTGATTGGGGCCGACCTTGACCGTCTCGCGGCCGGAGAGACCGCGATGTCTTGTTCGAGACGCGAAACTGTTAGCAGAGTCGATTGAAAAGTAAAAGCGATTCCTGCACCGCGGGGACGCAGGCGCGGCTGGCCCCCGTAAATACTGAGGTCAGAACGGCTTGACGATCACGAGGATCACGATGCCGACCATGAGCAACGTCGGGATTTCGTTCACCATGCGCCAGTGGCGTGGAGGCTTGCTGTTGCGATCCTCGCGGAACGCCCGGGCGGCGGCGGAGAAATAGCCGTGAACGCCGGACAGCGCCGTTACCAGGGCGAGTTTGGCGTGAAACCAACCGGCAGTGAGGAAATCGCCTTGCCACGCCAGCCATAGTCCGAGCGCCCACGAGATGACCATCGCCGGGTTCATGATGATGGTGAGCAGGCGCGTTTCCATGAGCTTGAACGTTTCGGACTGCTCCGATCCGGCCGGCGCGTCGCAGTGATAGATGAAGAGGCGCGGCAGGTAGAGCATGCCCGCCATCCAGGAGATGATGGCAATGACATGCACGGCCTTGACCCAGAGGTAGGCCCGATCGCCGAAGAGCAGCATTACAGCAGCCGTGATGGCCACCGTCACGACGAGCGAAATTGCGGCGCGAACGGCCGGTGATCCTTTGGGCGTTGCCGACGTCATGCGGCGACCGTGTTGAAAGAGCGAACGCGGTCGACGAGGCGCGCGACGTTATCCGGAGGCGTATCAGGCACGATGCCATGCCCGAGGTTGAAGATGTGCGGCAGGCCGCGCAGGGCTTGGAGCGTTTCGTCGATCCGGCGATCAAGTGCGTCTCCGCCGGCGACGAGAAGCAAAGGATCGATGTTCCCTTGGACAGCGATTCCCGCATCCTTGGCAAGGGTGCGCATGTCTTTCAGCGGCATGGCGGTATCGCAGCCGACACCACGAACGCCGGTTTCCTTGACAAAACCAAGGGCATTCGAGCCAGCGCCGCGCGGGAAGCCGATGACCGGAACTTTCGGGTGGCGTGCTTTCAAGTCACGCACGAGGCGTGCGGTGGGGGCCGTTACCCAGCTTGCGAATTCCCGATCCGGCAGCGTGCCGGCCCAACTGTCGAAGACCATCACGGTATCGGCGCCGGCATCGATCTGCTGGGAAAGATAATCGACCGATGTATCGACGAGGATGTCGATCAACTGCTGGAAGCCTTTCGGATCACGATAGGCGAAGCGGCGGGCGGCGGCCTGATCGGATGAGCCTTCGCCGCCGACGACGTACGTGGCGACAGTCCACGGCGCACCGCAGAAACCAATGAGGGTTGTTTCGCGGGGAAGATCCTGCCGCAGGCGGGCGACGGTCTCACAGATGAGACCGAATTTCTCGCCCGTCTTCGCGCGATCCAACCGGCGAAGGCCGGCGACGGTGGTAATGGGATCGAGCTTGGGTCCTTCGCCCTCGAGGAAGGCCACGCTTTGTCCGAGAGCGTCAGGGACGACGAGAATGTCGGAAAAGAGAATTGCGGCGTCGAAGCCGTAACGGCGGATCGGTTGCAGGGTTACTTCGGCTGCAAGCGCCGGCGTGTAGCAGAGCTTCAAGAACCCGCCGGCCTCGGCGCGCGTGGCACGATATTCGGCAAGGTAGCGGCCAGCCTGGCGCATGAGCCAAATTGGCGGTGTCGGAAGGACCTCACCGCCGAGCACCTTCATCAACTTGCGATCGTTTTGGCCGTTGGCCCCCGCACTCGACATGCCCGTCCCTTAATTTCTAAATGGCAGAGTCTTCTAGATTTTTTCTTTGACTCTTAGACCGAGGGATTGCGGGAATTCAGGTGTCATCCCCAGGTTCTCCAACGGATCTTCGTTGTGCATAGCGCGCATGACACGATGTTGTGGCTGCGCGCGCTGACACTCTACCAGCGCCAGATGCTGCTTTGGAAGACAATGTGTTGACGCAAACGATGCGGCAACAACCGTTGGGGAGAGGTTGGGGATAGCGACGGGGTCGCGAGGGAGGAAAATACCAATCCCCATGGCGGGAGAAAAATTGGTCGGGACTATCCCGGCGGGGCCGAATGTGGGTATCTGGCAGGGAAGACCCACAGCCAGGTGGGGAGGGGCCGGAGGGGCCGTTCCACGCCGTTGATAAGACGCCGTTTTGTCCACAGATGCCGCACAGCCCGCCGAGCTACTATCATATGCATCTCGTCTCCGATTCAACGGGAGACACGCTGACGGCGATCGCGAAAGCGGCGGCGGCGCAGTACGCGACGTTGCGGCCGATCGAGCATATGCATCCGCTGGTGCGCACGCCCCGCCAGTTGAGGCGCGTGCTGCAGGAGATCGAGCAGGCGCCCGGTATCGTCCTTTATACGGTCGTCAACCGCGAGCTGGTGGCGGAACTGGAAGACAAGTGCCGGGAACTCAACATTCCGGCGCATCCGGTTCTGCAGCCGATCATGCAGGTTTTCGAATCGTATCTCGGCGCCCCGCAGACACCGACTGTGGCGGGACAGCATGTGCTCGACGCCAGCTACTTCAAGCGCATCGACGCCTTGAACTTCACGATGCAGCACGACGACGGGCGATTGCCGGAAGATCTCAACAAGGCCGATATCATTCTGCTTGGCATCTCGCGCACGTCGAAAACCCCGACCAGCATCTATCTTGCGCAACGCGGCTACAAGACGACGAACTTGCCGCTGGTGCCGGAAATTCCTTTGCCACCGGCGCTGACCGAGCCGCATTCGGCTTTTGTGGCGTGCCTGGTGGCCAGCGTCGACCGAGTGACCGAAGTTCGCCGCAATCGCGCGCTGCTGATGTCGGATCGCGATATCAACGCATATGCGGATCGCACCCAGATTGCGGAGGAAATCGCCTATTCGCGGCGCATCTGCGCGGAACATGGCTGGCCGGTGATCGATGTGACGCGCAAGTCCGTCGAGGAGACGGCAGCGACGGTCATCCAGATGATGAATGACCGGCGGTCGGATGCGCGTGTAACCGAGCCGTCGCCATGAGTTCGTCCCGGCTCATCCTCGCGTCGGCATCGGCGGCGCGCCGGCAAATGCTCGATCGCGCCGGCATTGAATTCGAGATCGTCCCGGCTTCCATCGATGAGGATCGCGTGCGCGACAGCGTGATCGCCACCGCAACCCATGCCGGTATCGCGCTGGCACTGGCGGAGGCAAAGGCGTTCTCGGTGGCCGCGGATTTTGCGGGAGCGGTCGTCATCGGCTCCGACCAAATTCTGAGTACCGGTGACGGCGTCCTGTCGAAGCCGGGTTCGCGGCAAGGTGCGCGCGAAACGTTGCGCGCGCTGCGCGGGCGCACGCATTGGCTCCACTCCGCCGCTGCTCTGGTTGCGGATGGGCGTGTAATCTGGCGTGGCGTTGATACGGCTGCGTTGTCGATGCGCGCGCTTTCGGACACGGACATCGAGCGCTACCTCGACGCGGCGGGCGACGGCATTTTCGGTTGCGTCGGGGCCTACAAAATCGAAGGCGAAGGGATCCGCCTTTTCGATCGCATTTCAGGCGATTATTTCACCATTATGGGGATGCCGCTTTTGCCGCTGCTGAGAGAATTGCGCCGGCTGGAAAGGGTCGCGGCATGAAGCGCGCATGCGTCATCGGCTGGCCGATCGAACATTCGCGCTCGCCGCTCATCCACGGATACTGGTTGCGCACGCTGGGTATCGCGGGCAGCTACACGCGCGAACCGGTTCGACTCGAGGATCTGGCGGATTTTCTTTCTTCGCTCGCGGCGTCCGGATTTGCCGGTTGCAACGTGACAGTTCCCCATAAGGAAGCGGCGCTCGCCCTGGCTGACGAGCGCGACGCGGCGGCCGTCGCAATTGGTGCGGCGAACACGCTGTGGCTGGAGAACGGACGGCTCCATGCGTCGAACACCGATGCAATTGGATACATGACCTATCTCGATGTGAAGGCGCCGCAATGGCGCAAGCGCGATCAGCCTGTTCTCATTCTCGGCGCGGGTGGCGCGGCGCGGGCCATTGCATACGGATTCCTGGAGGCTGGCGCCGGGCGCGTGCGGGTATGCAATCGTTCGCGTGAGCGTGGCGAAAGTCTTGCCCGCCACTTTGGGCCGCGCGTGGAAGCCTGTGACTGGGACGTGCGTGACGAACTTGCCCGTGAAGCCAGCGTGATCGTGAACACAACGACACTCGGCATGAAGGGGCAGGGCGATCCGGGATTGGATTTTTCGGGGGTCCGTCCGGACACGGTGGTAAGCGATATCGTCTACGTCCCGCTGGAGACCGAATTTCTAGCCTCTGCGCGGAGGAGCGGCCTTGCGACCGTCGATGGGCTTGGAATGCTTCTGCATCAGGCCGTGCCAGGTTTCGAGAGATGGTTCGGTGTCAGACCGAAGGTCACGCCGGAGCTGTACGATCTGGTGCGCGCCGATATTGAAAGGCCAGCATGATGCTCGTCGTCGGGCTGACCGGTTCGATCGCGATGGGGAAGTCGACGGCGGCCGCTTTTTTGAGGTCGCGCGGTGTGCCTGTTTTCGATGCCGACGCGGCCGTCCACGACATCTACCGGGAGGAAGCGGTGCCGCTGATCGAGGCGGCCTTTCCCGGTTCAACGGATAACGCCGGTGTCAATCGCGAGCGGCTCTCGGCGGCTCTGAAAACCGCGCCGGACGGCTTCGAGAGGCTTGAGGCGATTGTGCACCCGCTGGTGCGCGCGCGTGAGTTGGCATTTTTGCAGGAAGCGGCCCGGACAGGAGCGGCAGTTGCGGTGCTGGATGTGCCGCTGCTGTACGAGACCGGCCTCGACGCAGCGCTCGATGCGGTCATCGTCGTGAGCGCCAGCGCTGAAGCGCAACGGGAGCGCGCGATGATGCGGCCGGGCATGACGGCTGCAAAGCTCGAGCAATTGCTTGCGCGTCAGATGCCGGACGACGAAAAGCGGCGCCGTGCGCATTTCGTTGTGGATACGAACGGGCCGCCAGGGGCGTCGCTGCACCAGCTCGATGCTATTCTGGCCATGTTGAGCGGGCGCCGGGCAAATGCGTTCGCGCGGTTCTGGTCGCGCGATTGATGTGCGGTTCGACAATGGTGGGGGGCCTGAAGGGATGTTGCGCGAAATCGTTCTCGATACGGAGACAACGGGGCTGGACCCGACGAAGGGCGACCGGCTGATCGAGATCGGCTGCATCGAGCTTTTCAATCGTATGCCAACGGGCCGCGAGTTCCATTGTTTCATCAACCCGGACCGCGACGTTCCGGCCGAAGCGCAGGCGGTGCATGGAATTTCGACGGAGTTCCTGAAGGACAAGCCGCGGTTTCATGACGTCGCCGATCCGTTCTTGGAGTTCATCGCGGGTGATGTGCTCGTCATCCACAATGCGGCCTTCGATGTGGGGTTCTTGAGCGCGGAGTTGGCGCGGGTCGGCAAGTCGGCGATCGAGATGAGCCGGGTGGTCGATACGCTCGCGCTGGCGCGGCGGAAGCATCCGGCGGGACCCAACAACCTTGATGCGCTGTGTAAGCGCTATGGCGTCGACAACTCAAAGCGCACCAAGCATGGCGCGCTGATGGATTCGCTGCTTCTCGCGGAAGTTTATGTCGAGCTGCTCGGCGAGCGGCAGGCGACGCTGGGGCTCGCGCAATCGGGAGCCGGAAAAGAGAGCGGATCGCGGCGCTCAGGTACGGGTCAACGTCAGGCCCTGCGGCGTCCCGCCGAACTGCCGTCGCGACTGTCGGAGGATGTGGAGGCCGCGCATCGCGCGTTCGTCGAAACGCTCGGGGCGAACGCGATCTGGCGCCGGTACACTTAGCCAGCGTGAGCCGAGACTGATAAAGTGCCGAGCCGGAGACCTACTGCTTTTCGGCCTTTTTCGCGATCTCCTGCTGGCGGCGCATGTAAAGCGCGCCAAAATCGACAGGGTCGAGCCAGAGCGGCGGATAGCCGCCTTCGCGGGTAATGTCGGCGACGATCCGGCGGAGGAATGGGAAAAGCAGCGCCGGGCAGTTGACGAGCAGGAACGGCTCCATCGTCTGGGGCGGTACGTTCTGCAGACGAAAGGCGCCGCCGTAGTTGATTTCCAGAACGTAGATCGTGCCGCCGGTGTGCGAGGCGGTGGCGGTAAACATGATCGCGCTTTCGTACACGTCGGGTCCAAGGCGCTGCGCTTCGACGTTGACCTCGAGCGACACGGCGGGGCTTTCGCCCTCCTTGATCTGGATTTTTCCAACATTCGGGTTTTCGAACGACAGGTCCTTGATGTGCTGGCCGAGAACCTGAATGTGCATTTGGGCCGGTTGGGTTTCGGTTGCGGCAGCGCCGCCGTTCGTCTCGTCAGCCATGGCTTTTTCGCTCGTTGGAATCGAAGGTCGCGGGAGCGCTATCACGCGCGGGGCCGTAGGGCAATCAGGGGCGATTTCCCGGGTCGTCATCGAGGCGTTTCCAATCGCCTTCGATGGTCGTGGTGTCCTCGTTGTCGCGCCGCACGGTGGAGCGGCGGACGATGACCGAGGACGAGCCGGTCAGCCGGGCGGCGAGCGCATGGCGGATCAACGTGCGGACGGGTGGAATGAGGAGTACGAGGCCGAGCGTGTCGCCGATGAGGCCTGGCGACATCAGGAAGGCCCCGGCGGCGAAAACGAGGCCGCTATCGGCCAACGGTGCCACAGGTGCCCGGCCGGCGTTCAGTTCAGCCGATATCTTCTCGGCAACCTTGAAACCCTGACGGCGGAGGATCGCGACTCCGAGCAGGCCGGTGCCGATTATGACACCCAGCACGGGCCAGAAGCCCCATGCCTGACCGGCGCGGATCAACAGCGCCAGTTCCAGGAGTGGATACGCGACGAAAACGAGCAGAAGGGCGAAACGCATTCGTACTTTCCGGCCATTTGGCGGTGACGTGGCTGTCCGATGGATCGGTGTCTGGAGCCGAAGCAAATCAACTCAGGACACAGTTGGCATCTATGCCATTGTGCCCTAAGGTCAAACGCGACACCAACCGCAAACCGAACGGGACCTCGAACAGGTCCGAATGCCCGGGCCAGCCTTTAATGAGCTGTGATTTCCCGGCCCCACGACCTACATGTAGAGCACCCAGACTCGAACCCTCATCCGGAAAGCTGCCGATGGAAGGCCAGATCGACCTTTTTACCCTGTTGGCGATGATCGTTGCCGTGATCGCAGTATTAAAATTGCGCAGTGTGCTCGGCAAACGCACGGATGAAGACGACGCGCGCATCGAACGCCGGGCGCGGGAAGAGGTTCGCAATCCCACCACCGCAGGCGCCGGTTCCGACAAGGTCGTGACGCTGCCGCGCCGTGATCGAGAGGACGCGGCTGCCGAAACGCGCGTCGATACGGTGGAGGCGGACAATCGCGTCCGCGAATTTGCCAAGGGCGACGAGACGGTGGCGGAAGGGCTGTTTGCGATCCGCAAACTCGATCCGGATTTCGATCCGGGCGAATTCATCGACGGCGCCAGACAGGCCTACGAAATTATCGTTACGTCGTTTGCCGAGGGCAACAAGAAGGCACTGCGCGATCTTTTGTCGAAAGATGTGCTGGAAGGTTTCACCGGGGCGATCAGCGAGCGTGAGGCGCGCGGCGAGCGCATCGAGCAGAATTTCGTCGGCATCAACAAGGCCGACATTCTGGAAGCGGAAGTCAAGAGCGGCGTTGCGAGCATCACCATGCGGTTCGTGAGCCAGTTGATCACCGCGACGCGCGACAAGGCGGGGACGGTCGTCTCGGGCGATCCGACGCGCATCACGGACGTGACCGACATCTGGACATTCAGCCGCGATGTTTCGACGGCACGGGCGCGGTCCAATCCGAACTGGCGGCTCATCGCCACGCAAGACGCGCACTGAGACGGGGACGGGGCGCGCGAGGTCATGCGGAGCTCGGATGTCTCCTTCGCGCCGGTGCCGTTTGGCGATCTCTCGCATTGGGTAGATGACGATCACGCGGCGGCATTCGCCGCGTTTCTCGTTTCCTCGCGGCGCCTGCTCGAGCGCGCACGCGATGGGCTTAAGCCGGACAGCCCCGAAACGCTGTTGCAGGTGGCGCGGATTGCCGTCGACGGGGCGGGGCATATTCAATCGGCGGCCGAGGCACGGACGTTCTTTGAGACGTATTTCGTGCCGCACCGGGTGGTGCATAGCGCGGCGCAGGGCTTACTGACTGGATATTATGAGCCGGTGATTCCGGGGTCGCGCACGCCGACCGAGCGGTTCACCGTTCCGGTGCTGCGGCGGCCGGCTGATCTCGTCAATCTGGTGGCGGATTCCGAGCGTGGCGCAAAGGCCGACGCGCTGACCCACGCGCGGCGGACAGCGACGGGGACTGAGCCCTATGCCACGCGCGAAGACATCGAAGAAGGGGCGCTGGCGGGGCAGGGACTGGAACTCGTGTGGCTGGAAGATCCGGTCGATGCGTTCTTCCTGCACGTTCAGGGCTCGGGCATTATCGCGTTCGACGACGGCAGTCAGGCGCGGATTACGTATCACGGAAAAAACGGGCACCCCTACACGTCGGTCGGACGCTATCTCATCGATCAAGGTCTCTTTCCGGCGGATCAGATGTCGCTCGATGCGCTGAAGGACTGGTTGAAGGCGGACCGTGCTCGCGGCATCGCGGCGATGCGACAGAACCGGTCGTATGTGTTTTTTCGCGAGTTGACGGGAGAGGCGGCCCGGTCGGCATTGGGCGCGATGGAAATTCCGCTTTCGGACGATCGCAGTCTGGCGGTGGATACGGGGTTCCATGCGCTCGGCACGCCGGTTTACGTGATGTCGCCGGCGCTGACGCACGCGGATCGCCACGACGGCTTTTACCGGCTGATGGTGGCGCAGGACGTTGGCTCGGCCATCCGCGGGCCGGAGCGGGGCGACATCTATTTCGGTACCGGCGATCTGGCCGGGTCGAGGGCGGGCGCTACAAAGCATCCGGGCAATTTTTTGGTGCTTTTGCCCAAGGCCGTGCCGTGACCAAGAAACCCGGTCGCGGGGGCGGCAAGAAGACTGTTCTCACCGATGAAGACCACGAGATCTGGGAACACACGGCGCGCTCGCTGTCGCCTTTGAAAAACACAAAAGGCTATGTGCTCGAGGCGCTGGAAGGCGAGGATGCGTTCGCCCAACTGTTCGCGCCGAAGACGAAGGCGAAGCAGCACGGCAAGATCGACACACCGGTGGTCGCGCAACCGCCCGTGGCGAAGAAGAAGGCCGCACCGGAGCTGAACCCTTTCGACCGCAAGAATGTCCGGAAGCTGAAACGCGGCAAGATCGAAATCGAGGCGCGGATCGATCTGCACGGCATGCGGCAGGCGGAGGCGCATGCGGCGTTGATCCGCTTCATTCACGGGTCGGCGGCGATGGGCCGGCGGTGGGTGCTTGTCATTACGGGAAAGGGATTGCCGTCACGGTCGCGTGCCGGCGACGATGAGCGGCCGTTCGGGGAGGTGCCGCGCGGGGTGTTGAAGCGGAACGTGCCGATGTGGTTGGCCGAACCGGAGGTGCGCGGGCTGATTGTCAGCTTCACGGAAGCCGCCGTGGAGCACGGGGGGTCCGGCGCGCTTTATGTGCATTTGAGGCGGGGGTAAGTGGGTTGGCGGCGATTTGATCGCCGCCATTGACATAGAGGGTTCGGCAACTTCAACAGGCGATCACTTACACTGCTTGCCGAGTTCCGTGAGCGCCTGGGTGAGGCCGCTGAGGGTATAGGTGTCGGTGGTTTCGGTGCCGCGAGCGCTGGTGGCGGTGACGTCAGCCTTGGAGCCTTTCTTCAAGGCTTCGACGAGTTTCAGTTCCTGGGTCGCGTCGGCGACGAAGGCGCGTTCGTCTTTGGGGAACAGGCTGAATGTGTCGGTTCCGATGGCGACGGTGACGGTCGAGTCGGGCTTCACGGGATAACCGAGTTTCACGCTGACTTCCGAGCGAATGCCGTCCTTCGGCCAGGCGGAGACGTAGAGCAGCGCGGGGCCGCGATTGGCGGTGGGCGGTTTTTTCTCCGACGGCGTCGCGGCCACGAAGCAGAGCTTGGACTCGCCCGTTGCATTCTCATAGAGGCTCCAAGTGCCGAAGGTGCCTTCGACCGTCGTTGCCTGCGCATTGGCCGAGGGCGGAGTGAGGGCTGCCAGTGCCAAGGCGGCAAGTGGAGCGAGATTGAAATTTTTGCGCATGGTCTCTTGCCCGGTTCTCAGTTGCGTTAGTCGGGCGCGCTGAACCAGCTGCTGCCCCTCACCCTAACCCTCTCTCCGTAAAGGACGGGGAGAGGGGATTTTCGTGCCGGTGCGCGACGCACATTGATTTGCGCACTCTAGCCGTCTCTGAGCGAGCGGGAGAGACCACTTCGTCAGAGTTTGCGGCTTTTCCCCAGCGGTGCGTGGCTGACCGGGGCCAGCGGCGCGGCGGGGCCGCCCTCGTGAATCGGACGGTCGGCGAAGCGTGCGAGCGATTTGACGCGATCGTACATGACGATGGCGCCGGCCATTGCCACGTTGACGCAAAACGATGTCGGGATCTTGACGACATAGTCGCAGCGGGCGAGCAGCGGTTCGGACAGGGAGCCGCGCTCCGGACCCAGAATATAGGCGGCGCGCAGCGGGTGGCGAAAGCTCGGCAAATCGATCGCGCCGTCGACGAGTTCGATGCCGACCAGCTTGACGCCTTGTGGGAAGGCCATGTCTTCCAACCCATGCCAATTGTAGTGCGGAAGGTGAAGCTGACTGCGGGAGGTATCGGCGTAGGCCTCGTGGGACGAGTATTTCGCGCCGATGGTGAACGTGAAACTGGCACCGAAGGCATGGGCCGAGCGCATGAGGTTGCCGAGGTTCAACGATTTCGACATGCGCTCCGCGCCGACGGCAAAGTAGCCGCGCGCTCTCGGCGGCCAGGATGGCGGCGGGGGCGGATAGGATTGAGAGGGTGGCTGGTCTTGAGACATGGCGCACGCGGCTTCATCGTTGCAGGGTTCGTCAGATGGCGTAGCGGCTGCGGGGGACTTGCGCGCGGCGGCGAAACGTTCCACCTCATGGCATCGAGCGCTGGATTTTGTGTCCGGCGCTTGCGCCGGGCCGCCCTGCGGCCTGGTCGAGCATTCCGCCCGGCGAACAAAAGCGCCTCGGACATAGCATTTCCAGGAGATTTCGTATGCGGGCGGTGCTGTGCAAGCGGCTCGATGGGCCGGAAGCACTCGTGGTCGAGGACGTGCCGGCCTCCGAGCCAGGGCCGGGCGACATCGCCGTGACGGTGCGGGCCGCGGCACTCAATTTCTTCGACACCCTCATTACGCGCGGGACGTATCAGCAAAAACCGGACTTGCCGTTTTCGCCCTCGGGCGAGGTTGCGGGCGTCGTGGCGCGCGTGGGATCGGGTGTGACCCGGTTCAACCCCGGCGATCGCGTGGCTGCCTACATAGGCTGGGGCGGTGCGCGTGAGGAAGTGATTGTCAATACGGATACCGCCGTTGCGATTCCGCCGGGCGTGCCCGATGAGATTGCTGCCGGAGTCTCGATTACCTACGGGACGGCAATTCACGGCTTGAAGGATCGCGGGCGAGTCCAGCCCGGCGAATGGGTGGCGGTCACCGGGGCGGCCGGTGGAGCCGGACTGGCAGCCGTCGAGATCGCAAAGCTGCTCGGTGCGCGGGTCATCGCGGTGGCCTCGTCGGAGGAAAAGCTGGCGATTTGCCGGGATCACGGGGCGGACGCGACCATCGATTCCGGACGGGAAGACTTGAAGGCGGCGTTGCGCGCGCGGACCGGAGGGGCCGGAGTTGATGTGATCTATGACTGCGTCGGGGGCGAGGTTGCGGAACCGGCGATCAGGGCTCTCAAGTGGAACGGGCGGTTTCTGGTGGTCGGCTTTGCATCCGGCGACATCCCCAAGCTGCCACTCAATCTTCTGCTTGTGAAAGGCGCGTCGGCGGTGGGCGTGTTCTGGGGTGAGAGCGTCAAGCGTGATCCGGCGGGGCACCGGGCCAACATGGATTTCGTTCTGAGAGCCGTGGCGGATGGCCGGTTGAAGCCGCGAACCCATGCGGTTTTCCCGCTGGAACGCATCGTGGAGGCGATCGGCGTGCTGGAACGGCGGGAGGCGACGGGCAAGGTCGTTTTGCGGGTGTCCGGCTAGCTGCGTTCCGGTTTGGCACGGGCGTTGATCCGGTATTTACCGTAATGCATTGTTTTACATAGATTTTTCTCTATGCCGTTCAGGCAAAATTACCCATCGCAAGGGATGATCCCGGCAGCAGAGCATGCGGGTTGGGGTCGTTCCGTGGGGATTGTCTGGCAAGCGATGAATTCGCTGTGGTGGCGGGTGGCGACAAGCTTCCTGGCCGGCAGCTTTCTGTGTCCGCCGGCGAATGCGCAGTCATTCTTCGAGACGCTGTTCGGGTTTGGCGCCCAGAAGCCCAAGGCCGAACGGGCCGCGCCGAAAACCGGGGTGCGGATGGGCACCAAGGCGCAGCCGTATTCGGTTTGGAGGGCGGAGCGGTTTCAAAGTACCGCGCCGGATGGGGATGGGTACCGGCGCGATCCGGCGTATGGCGGCAGCTATAAAACGGTCTGCGTGCGCACATGCGACGGTTACTATTGGCCGGTGAGCCGCTCCGTGACGAGCGAGCGGTTCGCAACGGATGCACAGCGCTGTGACGCGACGTGCGCCGGCGAAGCCAAGCTCTACACGCAGCACAAAGACAGCGACGATCCAAAGTCACTGGTTGCGCTCGACGGAACGCCATACACCGCGCTCAAGACCGCGTTTCTCTATCGCAAGACCTTGATCAGCGGCTGCGGTTGCAAGCCGGCGCCGTGGTCGGTCGTGGAGACGTACCGGCACCGTGAGTACAAGATCGCCGACGACGCAAAGAAGCTGCAACTGGCGATGACGCGCGAACGCGAGAAAGCCGAAGCGCTGCGGCGGGACAAGATCGCGCAGATCATCGCGGCGACGCGCGAGGCCGTGCGCATGGACGAGGCCGAAGAGACCACGTTCGGTGATTCCGTGGCAGCTATCGAGATTGCAACCGATCCGGCCGTGAGCGTGACGGGGTATGTTCACCTGCACGTTTTGCCCGATATGGTCGTGGATACGGAGCTGGCGGAGAGCGATTCGGCGGATCCCAAAACGGACGTGGCTGATTTGGAGGCCGCCTTCGCGGAGATTGCGGCGGCAGCGCCGGGCCGGACGGTGACGAAACCGCGCAAGGTGCGCACCAAGACGCGAAAGCAAAAGCCCGCGCAGAGCGTACAAACCGTGTCGCTGTTCAGCGGATTGTCGATTTTCAGTTGGCCAGGCGAAGCGCAAAAGAAGCCGCGCTAGCGATATCCGGTCAGTCGCCAAGGCTGGAGTGGACGTAGGTGGAGCCGCGGAGAGGAAAGGTTTCCTCGACGACATACGGACCACCGCCTGTCTTGGGCTTCGATGAAAACAGGACGAACTCTTCGACGAGGAAGGCGCGCGAGCGGTAGAGCGCTTGCGCTTGCAGAAAGCGCGTTAAATCAGGGATCGAGACGTGGCGCAGGCGTGCCAGCGTGATGTGGGGCTTGAAGGCGCGCGCTTCAGGTTGCAGTCCGGTTGAGCGGGCGGCGCGCTCGTGGGCGCGGGCCAAGGCTTCAAGCTGTGGCGATTGTCTGAGCCCCGCATAGAGAATTTTGGGATCGTTGCCGCCGAGAACGTGCACGCCCTCGATGGCAAGCTCGAAGACGTCGAGATCGATGCGCGAAAGTTCTTCGGCAAATTCGTTCGCAAGCCGGTTGTCGATATCACCGGCGAAGCGCAACGTGATGTGAAGGTTGTCCTCCTCGATCCAGGAAGCACCGGGTATTGGGACTTCCAAGCTGGACAGATCGCCTTTGATGTCGCCGGGGAGTTCAAGTCCGCTGAAGAGCCGGGGCATGGTGGGGCCTCCTCAGGCCGCGTGCGGCGATCATCAGGATTTGGATTGGATTTGTGCGCGGCGGCTTTCGACCTGCCGCAGCAGTTCCTCTACCTTGGGTAGGATGTTTTCGACGATCCTTGCGACACCCTTGCCGTTGGGATGGAGGCCATCGTCGAGGTTTAGCGTTTTGTCGAGCGCGACGCCTTCAAGAAAAAAGGGGTAGAGGATGAGGCCGTGCTTATCGGCCAATTCCCGGTACATACTGTCGAAGTCGCGCGCGTAGTCTTCGCCCCAGTTTTTCGGGGCGATCATACCGGTGAGCAGGATCGCAATGTTGCGATCCTTGAGCTTCGTGATGATGGTGTCGAGATTGGCTTTGGCCTCGGCCGGCGATTGGCCGCGCAGGGCATCGTTGGCACCGAGTTCCAGGATGACCGCTTCGGTGCCTTGCGGTACGGCCCAATCGAACCGTTCGAGACCAGCGGCGGTGGTGTCGCCTGAAACACCGGCGTTGGTTACGTCGACGGTGTAGCCTTTCGCGGACAGAGCTTTGGCGAGTTGAACGGGAAACGATTCACCTGGCTTCAACAGGTAGCCGGCCGTTAGGCTGTCGCCGAATGCAACGAGTTTCACAGGGGGATTGGCCTCCGCCTTCGGGAGCGCGAGCAAAAACGAGGCATTGAATACCGCGGCCACGAGCCCCAAATGCAGGGCGCGGGGTATTCGCCAGAGGCTGTTCTCGCCGATCATTTTTCCGCCTAACGACTCGTCCATGGGGTCTCAGTCACGTATAGCCCTCATGGGCGCAAAACAAGGCATCCCCACCTTACAACGCCGTCATCGAAGGATCGCGCGTGCCTGCTTCCCTCATCTCACTCAAAGACGTGCATCTGACGCTCGACAGCCGGGCTGGCCCCGTAGCCATTCTGAGTGGGGTCGATCTCGACATCGAGGCCGGGCAGTCGGTGGCGATTGTCGGACCGTCGGGGTCCGGCAAGACGTCGTTGTTGATGATCCTGGCAGGATTGGAACGCGCGACATCGGGTTCCGTTGTGGTGGCCGGGCACGATTTCCAGGACCTCGGTGAAGACGATCTGGCGCGGGTACGCGGCGAGGCGATCGGCATCGTATTCCAATCCTTTCATCTTGTGCCGACGATGACGGCGCTCGAGAACGTCGCGCTGCCGCTGGAGTTCTCGGGGCGCGACAATGCCGAAAGCATTGCACGGGCTCGGCTGGACGAGGTCGGCCTGGCGCATCGCCTCGACCATTACCCGGCGCAACTTTCGGGCGGTGAGCAGCAGCGCGTGGCACTCGCTCGGGCACTTTCGATTGAACCAAAACTCCTGCTGGCGGACGAGCCGACGGGAAATCTTGACGGCCGGACAGGACGGGGTGTGGTCGATCTTCTTTTCGGATTGAAGAAGAAGAACGAGGCGACGCTTGTTCTCGTCACACACGATGAACGGCTGGCTGCGGAATGCGATCGGGTCATTCGCATGGGCGATGGGCGCATCGTCGGCGACAAGCGGGCCAAGGCGGCATGACACTCGTGGCGCCATCAACGGTGCACCGCGCAGGTTTTGCACCGCTGCCGCTCGTGTTGCGGCTGGCGGGTCGTGAACTACGCGCAGGGCTTTCTGGATTTTACGTCTTCATTGCATGTGTCGCGCTCGGCGTGATGGTGATTACCGGTGTCGGCGCGTTGTCGGATGCACTGAAGTCGGGTTTTGAGAAGCAGGGCGCGCTGTTGCTCGGTGGCGATGTCACCGTGTCCCGGCCTCACACACGCGCAACGGAAACGGAGCGGCGTTGGCTCGAAGGCGTCGGCCGCGTCAGCGAGACCGCGACCATGCGGACAATGGGGCGGCGGATCGACGGCGAGGATCAGACGCTGATCGAATTGAAGGCGGTGGACAGTGCCTATCCACTGGTCGGCACGGTGACGCTCGAGGACGGCGGGACACTTGACGATGCGCTGACGCGCGGCGTCGTGGTTGATGCGATGCTGCTGGAGCGGCTCAATCTGAAGTCCGGCGACCGGGTTCGGGTGGGCGAAGCGGAATTCGCTATCGCGGCGTTGCTGAAATCGGAACCCGATGGGCTCGCCGACCGCGTGGCCTACGGACCGCGCGTCTTGCTCACGCACGATCAGATGCAGAAGACCGGGCTGGTTCAGCCAGGCGCGCTGATCCGCTGGAAATACGCGGCGACGCTCGGGGAGAGTGCCGAGCCGATCGAACCGAGGCTGGTCGCATTCCGCGAACGCGTGAAAAAAGAATTACCGGAGTCGGGGTTCACGGTGACCGACCGGCGGGATCCCTCGCCCCAGGTGACACGCACTTTGGAACGGCTGCGGCAGTTCCTCACGCTCCTCGGACTCACTGCGTTGGTGACGGGCGGCGTCGGTGTGGCCAATGCGGTGGCGACCTTCATTGACCGGCGTCGCAAGGTGATCGCGACGATGAAAAGCGTCGGTGCGACGGGCAGTACCGTGTTCGCAGTTTTCTTGGTGCAAGTGCTGGCGATGGCGCTGATCGGCGTCGCGGCAGGGCTTGGGCTCGGGCTTTTCATTCCGCCGATCCTGACGCAGCTTCTGGCGGGCTATCTGCCAGTGGCACCTGAGTTCGCGCTGTCCGCCCAGAGTGCAGGGCTGGCCGTGGCGTATGGTTTTCTGGTCGCGCTGCTGTTCGCCTTATGGCCGCTGGGTCACGCAGAACAGGTGCGCGCCAGTGTGCTTTTTCGCGACGAGGTCGATCCTAGTTCCGCGTGGCCGTCGCCGCGCATACTCACACTGATTGCGGCTTCGGCGCTGACGCTGATCGCCATCGCTGTTCTGTCGTCCGAGTCGCGCTTGATCGCTCTCTATTTCGTTGCCGGTCTCGCCGCGGTTCTTACGCTGTTCTGGGGGCTCGGTGGGCTCGTCACGCGGCTGGCCCGGAGAATGAAGCGGCCGCGGCGACCCGAACTGGCACTGGCCATCGCCAACATTGGTGCGCCTGGCGGTCTGACGCGCTCCGTTATTCTGTCTCTCGGTGCGGGGCTATCGTTGCTCGTGGCGGTGGCGCTGACGGATGCGTCAATCGTCAACGAACTGGAGAGCCGGTTGCCGGCAAGTTCGCCGGCCTATTTCGTCATAGATATTCCAAAGAAGGACAGCGAACCGTTCCGGCAAACGGTTCTGAGGGAAGCACCAGGGGCCGAGATCGAAGACGCGCCGATGTTGCGGGGGCGCATGGTGTCACTGAAAGGTGTGCCGGTTGAAGAGATCAAGGCGCCACCGGAAGCGCAGTGGGTGCTGACGGGTGATCGCGGGCTGACCTATTCGGATCGCGTGCCGGCCGGGTCGAATGTCGTGGAGGGAACGTGGTGGCAGCCGGGCTACAGCGGCGAGCCGCTGGTGTCTTTTGAATCTGAGCTGGCCCGCAATCTCGATTTGAAGGTTGGGGACAGCATTACGGTCAACGTCCTCGGCCGGAACCTGACCGCGAAGATCGCAAACCTGCGCGAAGTGAAGTGGGAGAGCCTAGCGCTGAATTTCGTGATGGTGTTCTCGCCGAATGCGCTGGCCGGCGCGCCGCATAATCTGTTGGCCACGATCTCGCTGCCGGAGAGCGCGGGGACGGTCGAGGAAGTGCGGCTTTCGCGGGCACTCGGCAAGGCGTTTCCGGCCGTGACGGCGATCCGCGTGAAGGAAGCGATCGAAGCGTTCAATTCGGTCTTTGAGAAAGTAATGGCGGCCGTTCGCGTGGCGGGAAGCGTGACACTGTTGGCCGGTGCGCTGGTTCTCGCCGGTGCGATGGCGACGGCGCAGCGGCGGCGGATCCTGGAAGCGGTGATCCTCAAGGCGCTCGGGGCAACGCGGCGGCGAATCCTGGGGGCGCACGTGGCCGAATACCTGCTGCTCGCCACCGTATCGGCGCTGGCCGCGACGGTCCTCGGGTCGATCGTCGCTTTTGGCGTGGTGACGCAGTTGATGGATTTGCCGTTCGCCTTTTCGTGGACAGCGGTGGCCGGCGCGTTGCTCGTGGCGGCGGCGCTCGTGCTGGTCTTCGGGGCGGCAGGCACATGGCGCGTGTTAAGCGCGCGGCCTGTTCCTTACCTGCGCTCGCAATAGGCCGGGTTAAAGCGGGCATAAGTATTTGTGCGGACGCCGATTTGTGCGGAAATGTGCGCTAGAGGCGAGGGGCGGCCTTGAATTAGACCCGTGATTCTCCAATATCTTCGTCGCGGCTCAGAGTCGGTCGCGGGATGAATTAAAGGGTCTGCCAGATGGCACAGCTTCAAGATAGATACGCGCGGCCGGGTACGGTTGTCCGCTCGGGCGCCGAGGTCGACGAAGGCCTGCGCGCCTACATGCTGCGCGTCTATAACTACATGTCCGCCGGCGTCGCGCTGACGGGCGTCGTCGCGTTCTTTACCGCCCAGTTGGCGACAACCAACCCGGCGGTCGCGCAGGCGCTCTATGGTTCACCGCTGAAGTGGATCATCATGTTCGCGCCGCTCGCGTTCGTGTTCTACCTGTCGTTCCGGGTTTACAAAATGAGCCCGGCGGCGGCGCAGATCGCCTTCTGGCTGTTCGCAGCCGTGATGGGCGTATCGTTGTCGGCGATCTTCCTCGTGTTTACGGGGGCTTCGATCGCGCAGGTGTTCTTCGTGACGGCGGCGGCTTTCGCGGCGCTTAGCGTTTATGGCTACACGACGAAGAAGGACCTTTCGGGCTGGGGTTCGTTCCTGATCATGGGCGTGGTGGGCATCATCCTCGCTGCGATCTTGAACATTTTCCTGCAGTCGGGCGGTCTGGCGTTCGCCATCAGCGTGCTTGGCGTCCTGATCTTCGCCGGCCTCACGGCCTACGACACGCAGCGCCTGAAGGACGACTACTACACCGTCCAGGGCGATGCAGCCGCGATGCAGAAAAGCGCCATCATGGGTGCGCTCAGCCTCTACCTGAACTTCATCAACATGTTCACGTCGCTGCTCCAGTTGATGGGTGATCGTGAGTAGTAGGTTGATGATCTGAGACGAGAAAGCCCCGCAGCAATGCGGGGCTTTTTTATTTGCGCCCGGCGACTCCCCTTCGGGGAGCCGGCCGCCGGGCGCGGAGCGGGGTCGGAAGGCGCGGACGCGCCGGGAGCTGGCCGCCGGGCGAGGGGGTGGGCTAGCCGACGACGCGGATGGATTTGTCGAGAGCGGTAAGGACGCGGGCGAGGTCGTGGCCGCGTTTTAGGATCAGCCCGGTCGGCGTCACGACGCTGTAGGCGCCCTGCTTGCGCGCGAGCTTCAGGTTCTTCTCGATGCGGTAGAGGGGAAATTCGGTGGCGCGGCGGAAGACGCTGAAGACGGCCTTGTCGCGCGTGATATCGAGGGCGTAGTCGCGCCACTCGCCGGCGGCGACCTTGCGGCCGTAAACGGCCATGATGGCGGAGAGTTCGTGGCGGTTGAAGGTGGTGAGGGTGCCGGGTTCAGAGGCGCCCCCGGCATCGGAGCGCTGCCGGGAGCTTGTCGCTCGCGGCGTGAACTGTATGGGCTCAATTTCGCTCAAGGGCGCCTCCTGTTCACACAGCTGACATGATCGTTAAGGTCTTGGCCGTTGGCAAGGGGCTTCGACTTGCCAGGAAGACGGAAAGCTCAGTCATTCTTACGAAAATTTCAGGCGTTCATCCGCAAAGGGTCAAAATCGGACCCCACCCGCGCCGCATTGGGTGGGCAAAATCTGACCTGTTACTGAGGAGAACGGCTCACAAAAACAGCCGCCTTAAGCGCCCTAGCCCCCAGCTCGCTGGCGGTTGCGGGCCGGACCCCGCGGTAACTCTCCCAATGTGTCCCTACTCTGCACGAGGGCCGGCTTCCCCCAAGCCGGCCCTCGACGTTTTGGGGGCGCGCTCGCTATGGTGGTGGTTCATCCGCGACAATCCGAGGACACGTCCCTCCATGAAGAAGACCATCACGCCCGCGCGCGCCAAATCAGCCGCCAATCCATTCCAGATGGCCTGGCGGACGCCGCATGGGCTGCCGCCGTTCGCGAAGATCACGGCTGCGCACTATTGGCCGGCTTTCAAGGATGCGCTCAGCCAGCATAAGGCGGAGATCGCGGGCATAGGGGCGAGGAAGGCAACGCCGACGTTTCAGAACACGATCGTGGCGCTGGAGAAGAGCGGGGAGGCGCTGAACAAGGTCGCGGACGTGTTCTTCAATCTGTCCGGTTCGGACACGAACCCGGCGATGCAGGAGATCGAGCGCAAGCTGGCGCCGGTGCTGGCGCATCACTCGAACACGATCCAGCTCGATCAGAAGCTGTTCCGACGGATCGAGGATTTGTACGAGCGGCGGGAGAAACTGAAGCTTGACGACGAGGAGATGCGCTTGCTTGAGCGGGCGTACACGACGTTCGTGCGGGCGGGGGCGAAGTTGTCGGCGAAGGCGCGCAAGCGCGTGGCGGAGATCAATACGCGGCTTGCGGAACTCGTGACGCAGTTCGGGCAGAACGTGCTGGCGGATGAGCAATCGTGGCGGTTGGCGCTGGATGGGGACGCGGATCTGGCGGGGTTGCCGCAGGGTGTGCGCGACGCAGCGGCGCGGACGGCGGCTGATCTCAAGCTGCCGGCGTCGCATGTGATCACGCTGTCGCGGTCGAGCGTGGAGCCGTTCCTGCAGTTTTCCGCGCGGCGGGATTTGCGCGAGGAGGCGTTCAAGGCGTGGATCAAGCGCGGGGAGAACGGCGGCAAGACGGATAACCGGAAGATCGTCGCCGAGATCGTCAAGCTGCGCGCCGAACTCGCCAAGCTCATGGGCTATCGCACGTTTGCCGAGTACAGCCTCGACGACACGATGGCGAAAACGCCGGATGCGGTGCGGGGTTTGCTCACGCAGGTTTGGTCGGCGGCGGTGTCGCGGGTGGGCGAGGAGCGCGAGGCGCTGACGGCGTTGGCGCG
>CAYWIF010000002.1:0-27445 GCA_964458265.1 uncultured Hyphomicrobium sp.
TGGTGCGGACGGTGGGACTCGAACCCACACGCTCTTTCGAACTCAGGATTTTAAGTCCTGTGTGTCTACCGGTTCCACCACGTCCGCGGGGAGCGGCCTTTATGCTCTGTCGTAGGCCAGCGCGCAATCATCCGGGCAAACTGTCCCGGCGCCCGTGCCGGATCGCCGCCGCCAGCAAGATAAACAGCAGGAGCGCGTTCAGCATGTGCCAGAGCGCGTGCGTTCCCCGCGCCCGCCCCCAGAACGACGTCGTGCCGCAAACCTCGAAATCGACTGTCCTGAGGACAAGCGACACGGCAAACATCGCGCCGGCCGCCAGCACCGGCCAACCTGCGGTATGCCCGCGCAGGCGCAGCACAGCCCCGATCAAAAGCAGCGCCCCAAGAGCCGGCACATAGCCAAGCGATCCATTGAAGCACGGCCGGCCCGCTGCAACGGTAATTGGCAAGAGCTGAGGGTCGCATGGGATCGCCGACGCCCACCGCATGGCCACGAGAAACATGGCGACGGCCACACCGACCGCCAGATACGGCGCGCCCAGAAACCGCCGCGTCGCGTACGCCAGATACCCGATCATGAAGATGCCGATTGGCGCTGTATCCGCGACGGATGCCCACCGGGTCGCGTACGTATGGAACAGAAAACTCCCGATGCCGATGACGGTCACGAGAGCCACAAGCGCCCATTCGATCAGCCGCGAGCCGGCACCGGGTGAACGCGCCAGCATCACAGCGCCTGCCAGCGCCGCGATCAAAAACGCCACGTTCGAGACCGCATTGAACGGCTCGGCCCAAAATGCCGGATCACCGGCCCGCTCGCAGTACGCGAAGATTCGATCAGTCCACGACATCCAGATATTCCTGAACGCGAGGAAGTGATCGGCCTTGCGGCAATGTGCGTTTTTTAAGGGCGGAGCCACGACTATACTGCTGGCATGGAGATGCCATCGTGGGCTCACCAGGAGTATTTTTCATGGTCGCAAAATTCTGTTTCATCGCCGCTCTTTCCGTCGCTTATGCACTTCCGGCACTGGCTTCACCTGTCACACCGCGCGAGATTCGCGAGAAAAAAGTCACGGCCTGCAGCAAATACGGTTCGCAATGCTACACGGCAAAGCTGGTCCACTCGCGTGTTGGCTGGAAGATGCGCCTGAAGGGCGGCACCCTGATTGACTGCGGCGTTACGTGTGACGACACCCTGCGCCGTGCCACGGTGGATTTCTGGCACGATCAACGCGAGCGGTCGCGCTGAGTCGTCGATCAGTTTGCGGCCCTCTGGCCGGAGTTTGGTGTAGCACCGCCACCGGCCCTTTCCATCAGCGCCAGGAGTTCATCCGGCTTCTCGATGTCAATCGTATGCGGGTGCTTGGGATCGGACTTGCCTGTGAGATCGGACCGCACCTCGCCGTCGGGCGTCATGAAGATGGTGCGCGGGACATAGGTTCCATCGGGTGCGAACGCGCCGTTCGCGGTCTTGTCCGCATCCGCATCGACGAGGATCATCACGACGTCCTTTGCTGCCGCGACGACCCTTTCATCCTTGAAGACCGATCGGAACTTCGCGCACGCCGTGCACCACGGCGCATGGAAAACCATCATCACCGTTTTGCCGGTCCGCGCCGCCTCCGGAATGCCGGTCTGAAGGCTATGCCAGGCAATCGCCGGCGCATTCCAGTTTTCCGCTCCGGGCGCATTGGCCCGCACCGGACTTGTCGCCACAACGGCAATGGCAAGCAGCGCGGCGAGAGTTGGCGGCATACGCATATGGCTGACCTCCGGGGCAATCGAATGCTGTTTTGCCGTGTGTACGGCATCGGATCAAGACAGGATCGCACCCAAGTGTAACGCCGCGCCTGCTGCTAGAGCGCCTTCGCCGGAACGCCCAGGAGTGGCGCGATCCGCTCCACGAGCCGCGCTGTGGTGGGCGCCGCATTCCGCCCGGCTGTGATCTCGCCTTCGGTAATGGTCTGGCCTTTCGGCTCGAAAATCAGCACGAGCGTCACATACCGCGGATCGGATGCCGGAAAGGCCCCGAGAAACGACGCGATAACCGACTTCTTGCGATATCCCCCTGCGGTCGCTAACTCAGCCGTGCCCGTCTTGCCCCCGACCTCAAAGCCTGGAACGTCCGCCCGGCGGCCTGTACCGGCAGGATCAGTCACATTCCGTCGCATGACCTCGCGCAGCAGGGCACTCGTGCGGGACGATACCACCCGGTCGCCGGATTTCGCTGGCGTTGCGGGATCGCGCGCCAGGAATGTCGGTGTAATTCTATTGCCGCCGTTCAAGAGCGCTGCCGACGAAGCCGTAAATTGCAGCGGCGTGACCGCCAGTCCGTGCCCGAAGGCGAGGGTGATCTGCTCGATACGCGCCAACTGAGCAGGCTTCAGAGGTTCGGGACCCGTCGCCACTTCGGTTTTCTGCGCGGACCACAATCCCAGCTTTTCCAGGAACGCTTTCTGCGTCTCAGCACCCGCCGAGAGTGCTAGCTGCCCGGCACCGACGTTCGACGAATGGATAAAAACTTCGGCGACCGACATCGGACGGCCAAGCGGGTGCAGATCTTCGATTGTATAACGCCCGGCCTTCAGCGGTTGCGTCGTGTCGACGAGGCTGTCCAGGCTCTTTCCCGCTTCCAACGCCATCGCAGTCGTCACGAGCTTCATGATCGAACCGAGTTCGTAGGTTCCCGACGCGACCTTGTCGGTGCGCGAAGGATCGAGCGACTCTTCGGCGATTGCCGGATCGGCGGCCGGCCGCGACACAGCAGCCGCGATTTCACCTGTGCGTGCGTCCATGACGATACCCGCCGCACCGGTCGCCCCGTAGCGCGCCATGGCCTCACTGAGTTCGTTGTCGAGCGCGTGCATCACGCTCAAATCGATGGACAGTCGCACGGGCGCCCGAGCCGACAACCGTGCGCCGTGCGCCACCTCCGACGCTCCGATCTCGTCGATGTGCCGCTCGATCCCGGCGGTGCCGCGGTTGTCGATATCGACTCGTCCGAGAATGTGCCCGCCAAGCCGGCCCGCCGGGTACGTGCGGCGAACCTCGTCCATGAACAACAGGCCCGGAATTCCCAGATTGTGAACCCGCTGCGCCACCTGCGGACTGAGACCGCGCCGCACCCACACGAACCGGCGCGATTTGTCGGCTAGGTTGCGGCGCAACTCGCGCAGGTCCGTTTCAGGAAACAGCCGGACGAGCCGTTCCGCCGCCTCATCCGCGTCCTGTATCAGCATCGGATCGGCATACAGCGACGGCATCTTGACGTCGGTGGCCAACAACCGCCTGTTCCGGTCAACGATATCCGGCCGCGCCAACGACGACGCCGACGACGACATCATCGAAACCCGTATCGCGCTTGTTCCTTGGTGCTGCAGAGCAAGATGCACGAGTTGCCCACCAACTGCCGTGAATGCCAGAGCAACGCCAAGTGCCAGAATGCGCGAACGTGATCGCGGAGCTGCCGCTCGCAGAACGAGAAGATTATTCTCCGCCATCCCTCTACCGGCAGACATGACCGCCTCAGTGTGCCGTGGAACTGGTCGTGATGTCATTCGGTGAACGTCCAATACCCGGCAACAGGTGCCGCGCCGCCACCGGTTCCAGACCAAGTCCGCGCGCAATCGGCTCGATCCGGTCCGGGCGCGCAAGATGCGCCCGTTCGGCCCTTAGAACAGCGATGTCCGCCCGGGCACGCTCGGCTTCCCGTTCGCGCGCCTGTAACCGCCCCTCGATCATGCGGGTGTCGTAATTGAGTCCGTAGAGCAGAAAGGCGCTCGCCAGCGCGAGCAGCACAGCAACGAGGTTTAAAATTCGCATTGGCCACTCCGGTTTGCGTCCGGCGTCTGCGCGCCGCCGATGTGGACCCGGCCCGGTCTATCAGGGTCCGGAGATGTCCCAGGCGGGAGCATCGGTCCGGATAGCGGACCTGAGCCGTGCCGAGCGGGCACGCGGGTTCACATCCAATTCACCTTTCTGAGGTGTTAACGGACGCGAGTTAACAATCCGGAAAGTTGGGGGCGAAAGTTGTAAGTTCTTTTGCGGCAGGTAGCGCGAGCCCTGATCTGATTTGCCGGCGCGTTCCGACAGAAATCGCTTAACAATTCTGTCTTCCAGACTGTGAAAAGTGACGATCACCAGCCGTCCGCCGGTGGCAAGAATTTTTTCCGAAGCTTTCAGGCCTCGTTCCAATTCCCCCAACTCGTCATTCACAAAAATTCTGAGTGCTTGAAAAGTGCGCGTTGCCGGATGCCGACCGTCCTCCTTGCGACCGTGAAAGACGCGCAGCACGAGATCAGCAAGTTCCTTCGTGCGTGTCACGGGTCCCGCCGCCCGCGACTTGACGATGGCCCGCGCAATCGCCCGCGACCGCCGTTCTTCGCCGTAGGCATAAATGATATCGGCGATCTGCTCTTCCTTGAAACTATTGACCACTTCCGCGGCACTAGGACCGTCCTGCGACATACGCATGTCGAGCGGCCCATCGCTCTGAAAGGAGAACCCGCGTTCGGCCTCATCGAGCTGCATCGACGACACCCCGACGTCGAGTACCACGCCGTCGACCGCCGCGATACCAAGCTCGTGGGAAGCGTCGAATAATTCGCTGAACGGCCGGTGCAACAGCGCCAGTCTCGGTGCGAACGTCTCAACGAGCTTCGCGCCTGCCGCTATTGCAGCGGGATCGCGATCGAACGCAATCACCCGGCAGTCAGCGGCTTGCAAGATGTTGCGCGTATATCCGCCGGCGCCGAACGTGCCGTCAATGTAGGTTGCGTGCGGCCGTGGGCTGAGAGCGTCGAGCACATCCGCCAGCATCACCGGAATGTGTCGCGGCGCATCCGGCGTCGAACCGGAGCGTGCGCTCATGCGCCGTCTCCTTCACCGTCGCCGGATGGCGATCGGCGTCCGAGAAGCTTGCGATGCTCTTGAACCTTTTCGCGCGCAGCGCGCCGCCGCTCGTCGAACCGCTCAGGCGACCACATCTGGAACTTGTCGCCAAGCCCGACAAAAGTGACTTCGGATTGAAAACCGGCGTGGAGGCGTAGCAATTGAGGAAGCACGATGCGCCCGTCGCCGTCGACCGCGAGAACCTGCACGTCACCATAGAGCGCGACAGAGAGTTGGTCACGCTCGTCCGAATAGTCCGGCAGGCCTGCGAGAAGCCCATCGATTTTCTGCGCAAGTCTCTCGCCGCCTGCATCGAGCGCAGGAGCATCGAGCGAAGGGTAGCAGTAGATGCCACCGGCATATCCGTCGCGCTCGAGCACGGCGCGGAACGGAGCGGGGATCGACACCCGTCCCTTGGCGTCGATCTTGTTCGTGAATGTCGAGACAAAGCGGTCCATCCCCCGGTTTCGAACCTCGCCTTCGACGCCCACTCGATCCTTCGGTCGCAAGGCTCCCTCGAACCGCTCCGAAACTCATCGCCCTTCCGCTCCGGCGGGGCCGTGGCAGTCGTCCTGATCTGGGCCCTCTCTCCAGATCGGCGCCAAGCCACGGATCCCTACCCGGTGCGGTCGGGCATTTATGGGATGCCATGGTTTTTTATGGGCGTCAATGGTTCGTTAATGAATAAGCATGGGATAACCAGCCATCGTCGGTCGAGGGCGAGCGAAGCCGGTTCCACGAAAAAAGGCCCGGAGATTCCGGGCCTTCGATCGATCAAACTTGTTGAAACGCCAGTTTTTACGGCGTCGGCGCGGACGGCTCCAAAGCCGGCGGCGTCGCTGACCCGTTCGACGTTGAGCCGTTTGGCGTCGACCCATTCGATGTCGAGCCGTTCGGCGTCGTCGCGGAAGGATCGCTAACCGCCGGTCCGTTCGTCGTTGGTGTATCGGCCGAATGCGGAGCGCTGCCAGCGGTTCCGGAGCTGTCACTGGGCGGCGTTGAGGACGAATCCGTGGGCGACCCACTCGAACTATCCGTCGAAGGCGTCATGGTGCCGCCGGACGAACTGTCGGTCGATGCGCCGTTCGAAGTCGCCCCCGAGGCTGCATCGGCCGGAGGTGTGGACGAGGACGAGGGGTCGCTTGATGAAGAAGCTGCCGGGCTGTCCGGCGTGCCCGCTGCTGGAGCAGCAGTGTCACTGGAAGGAGCGGCGGACGGGCTGTCTGCTGGCTGGTCTGTGGATGCCTCTCCCGTCGGCGCTGCATCGGCCGGCTTTTCATCGGGCTTCGCGGCTTCGGTCGTCGTATCTGCCGGCTTGCCGTCAAGCTTCGCGTCTTCGCTCTTGGCGTCGTGCGATTTGCTGTCCGTTGCGGCGGACGGCGTCTCGCTCGGCGCAGATTCTGAAGACGCGGCCGGCGCATCGGTCGTCTCCGGAGCAGGGTCTGCTGGTGTTTCAGGAGCTGCTGCAGCCGGTGCGTCGCCGCTCAGCCTTGCACGCTCCGCCGCAATGAGTTCCTCGATTTTTTTGAACGCTTCTTCGGCGACGTTCCGTGCAGTCTCCGATCCGGCGACCTTGCCTTCCAGTTCGGTCACCTTCGTGGTGAGTTCTTTGACCTGCAAAATGGCTGCATCACGAGCCAGCTGTACGGTCTCGAGTTGCCGTGTCGCATCGTTACGGCTTGCCATCATCCAGCCAGCGAAACCGAGACACGCCAGCGAAATCGCGGCAAATGCTGTCTTACTTATTCCTTCAAACATCTTATCGTCTCCTCCCGGGCATCTCGGCGTGCCCCTCCCGCACTCGGTCTTGACTGACCGGTGCCAGCTTAATTGAGAACAAGTCTAAGAGAATAGTCGCGTAAGGTGAACACCTGACTTTACGCTTTTCCGTGAAAGCGGTTTTGAAATGAATACGGCACTCGGTTCCAGGATCGTCTTCGCCGGCGCACGCCAAACGGGAGCGCTTCGTCTCGGTGAAGGGTTCCGGAGGAAAGTCGGAAAACTCCAATAATGTTGTCAGTTGGCCTGTAAGCCGGGTTCTGTCTGGAGTTACCTCCGCGACGGCCATTCATCTGGGACGCCCATCGCTGGGCGCCTCGAGCAACCAACCCGGATGGCGGGCCTGGAAACGGGCTTGCAGGCTGGATCGCTCCACCTGCCGGCCATCCCTATTTGGTCTTGCACCGGATGGGGTTTGCCGTGCCGGCGCCGTTACCGGAGCCGCGGTGCGCTCTTACCGCACCGTTTCACCCTTACTCGCCTCCGCCCTTACGGGCTCCCGAACAGCAGGCCTTGCGGGCTTGCCGCGCCGGTGCAGCAAAGCTGCGAAGGCGGGCGGTCTATTCTCTGTGGCACTTTCCCTGGGGTCGCCCCCGGCGGCCGTTAACCGCCATCCTGTTTCCATGGAGCCCGGACTTTCCTCCACCGGCACGCAAGTCTGGGCCATAACGCCCCGGCCGGCAGCGGCCGTCCGGCCAACTGACACTGAGATAAGTGGCCTTGCCGGCGCGAACCGTCAAGCAACCGTTGCACCGAACCTCAAGACTTCGTCACCGTTCCAGCCTGATAGACCGGCCGGAAGCGTCGCGTACTAATCGTGATCCGCTCGCCGATCTGCGGCTGCGGCTGGCCCTGCAGCACGAAAATCACGGCCAAACCGCTGTCGGTCACAAGTTCGCCGAACGAGCCGCTCCATGAGCGCACCGTCCCGGTGAAAATCTGGGTTCCCGGCTCGAAAAGTTCGAGTTCACCCATGGATCGCTCCGGTTGTCGGGTTGCTGCGCCGGGAAAAACCGGCGCACCGTATCGCCTACTGTCACCTACGAACGATCCCTATGCCAAGTCCTTGCGGCAAGCTTTTGATGATTGTCAGCCAACCGCGGCGTCGGGCAGCGCCTCCACGAGACGACGCAAGGTGACCAGGGTCGATCGATCGAGCTGGCCGTCCACCCGCCCCGGCCGGAAGTGTAACTGAAACGCCCTCAAAACGAACGCCAACCCTGCATCGAGCGGTCCCGCCTCTTCCACACCATATCCGTACCGCGCAAGCAGACCCCGCGCTTCCGCCACCTGGGGACCATCCCCGCCAGGTCCCAAACCCGCATCGCCGCCGTCAACAGGCTCCGGCGGCAACCAGAACCCGACACCTTCCGCCGCCAGCCGCTGCCAGTCGAATTTCTCTCCCGGATCGATTTTCCGGGACGGCGCGATATCGGAATGCGCAAGCACGCGCTCCGGAACGAGCCCATGCCGCCGGCAAATGTCCAGCGACAGTGCGGTGACCGCCTGCATTTGAGCATCAGGAAAATCGGGATAGCCGAGAGCATGGCCGGGATTTTGAATTTCGATTCCGATCGAAGCCGAATTGATATCCGTCTCGCCATGCCAAGACGACACGCCGGCGTGCCAAGCGCGCATCTCTTCGGCCACCATCTGTGTGACACGCCCGTCCACGTCGACGACGTAATGGCACGACACTTTGCAATCCGGCCGGGAAAGCACATCGAGCGCGCGTTCGATCGACTCCAATCCCGTGTAATGGAGAACCAGGATTGAAGGTGAAAGCCCGCGGAACCTCGGCTCGATATTCGGCGATGGGTAAAGATCGGCTACGAGTGCGCTGTCCGGCGCGGTGATCAGCGGCGGCGCAATCATGAACGCTTCCCCCCGAACCCCCGCTCACGGGAAATCTCTTCGTAGGCCGCATTGATATGCGCCAGCTTGGCTGTCGCTGCCCTGACGATACCAGGCGGCGCTCCCTGGGCCACGAGCCGATCGGGATGCGTCTCCTGAACGAGCTTGCGATAGCGGGCCCTTATCGCCTTCTCGGTCGCATCCGGCATGAGATCGAGAATGGCGTACGGGCTGTCCGGATCGCGAACAAATTGGTCGCGAAACATCCGGAACTCGGTGTCGGAGTATCCAAATCGGCACGCGACCGTCCTGAGGAAATGATCCTCGCAGGGATGCAGCACGCCATCCGCGCACGCAATGTACATAAGGCATTCGAAGACGCGCCGCTTTGTCTCGGGATCGCGTTTCAGCATCTCGCCGACCCGGTCGGCGTAGATTTCGAATCCGGTCACGTCGGCCGCCGCCTGCTCGTAAACGCTCTTGATGCGGGGAATGTCGGCTGGCGGCACATCGAGAAATTGCTCGAACATTGTTGCCTCGGACGACACGGCCACTCCGTCGGCAGCCGCCATTTTTGCCGCCAGCACCACGAACGCGCTCGTAAACCCGGTGGATTGCGCCCACCGCCGCCGCCTCAGGATGCCATACGCCCTTAGACGCCGGCCAATTCGGCTAAAAAAGCCCAATTGTGGACGTGGCAGAGTGTCGAGGACGGTACGATCAGCCATAGGTCAGCACTAGCCGCTTTTCCACGGCAACAGAAGGGCGTCCGTGCCTTGAGCCGCGCCGCCCCGCGTTACATTTGCGTAAGCTGCCAGCGTTGACGGTTTTGCGCGGCACCGTTAGCTGGTCGGTGCCGTCAAATCACCTCTGCACTTCCGGCCCGGATCAGTCCGCGATGACCCCAGACCAATCGGACCCTTCAAAATGGCACTTCTATATAGACCGCGGTGGAACCTTCACTGATATCGTCGCGTGCGATCCTGATGGGCGCCTCCACATCCGCAAATTTCTGTCGATCAATCCCGCTGCCTACGACGATGCGGCCCTGCACGCGATCCGCCAATTCTTAAGCATTCCGCACACCGCGCCTATTCCTGCTGCGCGCATCGGCGTGGTGAAAATGGGCACAACTGTCGCGACCAATGCCCTCCTCGAGCGCAAGGGCGTTCCGACAGCTCTCATCATCACCCGCGGCTTTGCCGACGCACTGGAAATCGGGACCCAGGCCCGCCCCGACATCTTCGCCAGGCAGATCGTCAAACCGCAAATGCTCTATGCGCGCGCCATCGAAGCAAACGAGCGTATTCTGGCGGATGGCACCGTCGATGAGCCGTTGGATGAAGAAGCCCTCACCGCCGCCCTGCGCCAAGCGAAGTCAGACGGCATCGCCGCCGTCGCCGTAGTGTTCGTTCATGCCTGGGCATTCCCCGATCACGAACGCCGAGCCGCCGAAATCGCGCGGAGCATCGGCTTCGAAAGCATCTCTGTCAGCCACGAAATCTCCCCGCTGGTCAAACTCGTGGGCCGCGGCGACACGACCGTCGCGGATGCCTATCTTTCACCGGTGCTCGACCGCTACGTGGCGTCGATCGCATCCAGAATCGCAGAAAGCGGAGAAGACAGCCGGCTGATGTTCATGGCTTCCTCCGGCGGCCTCACCGCCGCCAGAAAATTCCGCGCCCGTGACGCCATCCTCTCTGGCCCCGCCGGCGGTATCGTCGCCATGGCCGAGACTGCGCGCCTTGCCGGCTTCGATCGCGTCATCGGCTTTGACATGGGCGGCACCTCGACCGACGTGTCTCACTTCGCCGGCACCTATGAACGCACCTTCGAAACGGAAATCGCGGGCGTCCGCCTTCGCGTGCCCATGCTCGACATCCACACCGTCGCGGCGGGTGGCGGCTCGATCATCCGCTTCGACGGCCAGCGTCTACGCGCTGGTCCGCAAAGTGCCGGCTCCGATCCGGGACCCTTGTGTTATCGCAAAGGCGGCCCCCTCACGCTCACCGACGCGAATATGCAGCTCGGCAAACTCGACCCCGAATGCTTTCCGCACATTTTTGGTCCCGACGGCAATCTTCCGCCGGACCGCGCCGCCGTTGAAATGGCCTTCGCCGACCTCGCGGGCAACATGGGTGGAACGCACTCACCCCACGAAGTGGCCGACGGCGCAATTCGCATCGGCGTGGAGTGCATGGCTGCCGCGATCCGGCGCGTTTCAATCGAGCGCGGCTACGACGTATCCGGTTACGCACTGCAATGTTTCGGCTCGGCGGGTGGGCAGCACGCCTGCCTCATCGCCGACGCCCTCGGCATGAACACCATTCTCGTCCACCCACTTTCCGGGGTGTTATCTGCCTGGGGCATGGCGCTCGCCCCGGCCCGCGCCAGCCGCGAGCGCTCACTGGAAATACCCTTCGATTCCGCCTCCCTTCGCGGGATCGAGGAAACGGCCTGGGAACTCGGCAACGAGGCGACGGAAGCGCTCCTCGATCAAGACGTCGATCACGACGCTATCGCTCTCACGACGCGCCTCCACCTCGCCTATGCCGGCACCGACACCGCATTGCCGGTCGACCTGTCCGAGCCGGCGATCATGCGGGCGGATTTCGAACGAATGCACAGGCGCCGCTTCGGTTTTATTTCAATCGGCAAGCCGCTCCGCATTGCCCATATCGAGGTCGAAGCAACCGGCAGCACCGCGAATCCTGACGCGACCATTTCCATCGAGCCCTTACCGTCCGCGCCGCGCGCCCGCCGGTTCTTCTCCTGCGGCAAGTGGCACAACGCCACCGTTTACGACCGCGCAAGTCTGAGCGTGAACGAGACTGTTCCCGGCCCTGCCATCGTACTCGAACCCCACCAGTCAGTGGTTGTCGAACCCGGTTGGAGCGCCACGCTCACGCCGCGCTCCGACCTGGTTCTCATCCGAACGGGACCGCGCCCATCCGAGCGCTCCGCACCGGCCTCATCGGTTGCCGATCCTGTCCTTCTCGAAGTCTTTTCCAACCGCTTCAAGTCCATCGCCGACAACATGGGAGAAGCGCTCCGCGCCACGGCACGGTCCGTCAACATCAAGGAGCGCCTCGATTTCTCTTGCGCTCTTTTCAATGCCACAGGCGAACTCGTCGCCAATGCACCCCATGTCCCCGTCCACCTTGGCAGCATGGACAGTTCCGTTGCCGCCATCTGCGAAGAATTCGCTGACGCCATGCGCCCTGGTGACAGCTTCATGCTGAACGCCCCCTACAAAGGCGGCACGCATCTCCCCGACATCACGGTGGTGACGCCTGTCTTCATCGAAGGCGAAACCACGCCATCGTTTTTCGTCGCCAGCCGCGGCCATCACGCCGACATCGGCGGCCTTACTCCGGGTTCCATGAGCCCGCGGGCGAAATCCGTCGAGGAAGAAGGCGTCTTGATTGAACCCATGCGCGTCGTGACCGGCGGCGCTATTCACGAAAGTGAAATCCGCGAGCTTCTGACGAACGCGCGCTGCCCTGCCCGCAACCCGGACGAAAATATCGCCGACCTGAAGGCCCAACTTGCCGCCAATGCGCGCGGCGTGCACGAATTGACGGGTCTAGCGGCCGAATTCGGCATCGCGACCGTCATGCGCTACATGGCACACGTTCTGGACAACGGGGAAACCGCTATCCGCAACGTGCTCTCCACACTGCGAGGCGGCCGCGCGCGCATCGAGACCGACCAGGGCACCGCCGTCGAAGTAGCGATCATCATCGACAACGCGGCCCGCTCTGCCGTCATTGATTTCGCCGGCACATCCCCCGAGCAAAGGACGAGTTTCAATGCTCCGGTCCCCGTCACGCGCGCTGCCGTGCTCTACGTGTTCCGCGTTCTGGCCGGCGTGCCCATTCCACTCAACGCCGGCTGCATGCGGCCCATCGAAATTCGCATCCCCGCCGGATCGATGCTCGCGCCGGAGTATCCAGCCCCCGTCGTCGCGGGCAACACCGAAACAAGTCAAATCGTCACCAATGCGCTTTTTGCAGCTTTGGGTCAGCTCGCACCCTCTCAGGGCACAATGAACAACCTGACTTTCGGGAATGCACACCTGCAGTATTACGAAACAATCGCCTCCGGCTCCCCAGCGGGTCCGGATTTCGATGGAACGGCAGGTGTCCACGCCCACATGACGAACACGCGCATAACCGATGCCGAGATCCTGGAATTGCGCTATCCTGTCGTCGTCGAAGAGTTCTCGATCCGACGGGGTTCGGGCGGACGCGGCCGTCACAGCAGCGGCGACGGCACGCGCCGTGCGTTGCGCTTCCGCGAGCCGATGCAGGTTTCCATGCTTTCCGGGTATCGAACCCTCGCGCCTCCCGGGCTCGATGGTGGAGCGCCCGGCGAGCGCGGCCGCAACCTCATTCACCGCGTCGGCGAAACTGTCGAAGATTTGGGTGGATGCGGTGAAGCAGAGGTCGCACCGGGAGATATCGTGATTGTCGAAACGCCAACCGGTGGCGGCTTCGGCGCAGCGTGACCGTCACGCAACGTTATTCCGTCACAATGCATGTAGTTCACCTCCGCGGGCAGAGATGGCGTGTCCTCGCCGCTTGCTGACCGGCTAGAATCGGGCATGATCGGGAATTATTCCCACACGACCGCGTGTCGATAGGGTCGGCCGAATGATGAGGCACAGGCATACGTCACTTCTGACCGTAGTCCTCGCCATGACGGCAGGGCTTGGCGCGGCAGCCGAGCCATTTACCTTCACACTCGTTTCTCCGGAAGCCGACATGACGGCGCGTGAGATCACTGAGCGGCTCTACAAAGCCAAAGCCGGCGAACGCATTGACCTCTCTGGCCGCGATCTGACGTACCTCGATCTCGCCACCATCGACTTCAAGAGCGCAAGCCTGGCGCGAACTGACCTCTATGGCGCAGACTTCACCGGTGCAAACCTCAAAGGTGCCGACCTTTCGTCCGCCCGCCTCGACCGCGCCGTGTTGATCCGGGCCGATCTCTCCGGCGCAAATCTTGAGGGCGCCACGATACTTCGGCCCACCATCTATTCGGATTTGAACAGCCATCTCGCCGATGCGCCGCGTTTCTCGGGCGCCAATTTGCGCGGAATCAAGGTGCAAGCCGAGCTTTCCGGTGCCGATTTCCGAGGCGCCGACCTTACCGGAGCAAACTTTCATCCGCTCGAGCAACGCGCCGGCGAGGGTACGCTGACGACCCTGCGCAAGAACGTCGTGAAGTCCTGCGATTTCTCAGGCGCAACACTCAAACACGCGAATTTCTCTGAAGCCGTCCTTACCTTTTCACGCATGACCGGTGCGGATTTGAGCGACGCGAGTTTCGTGAACGCCGATTTGTCTAAAGTCGACTTCCATGGCGCCGATCTGTCGGGAGCGGACTTTACCGGTGCCGATCTGGATGGCGCCAATCTCTCTGGCGCGCGCGGCCTCGACACCGTGAAAGGCTTCGAAGCAGCCCAGAACCTCGACAAGGCGATCCGATGAAGTCGTCCCGAGTTATGCGTCGATGAAATCTTCCACACGCTTTGGCTTTGGCACGTCGGTTACGAATTCTTCCAGAGCTTCCAGCCCGCGCGGCACCGGCCCACCGTAGGCCCAATCCAGAAGTTCCACCGTGTGTACGACCGGAATCGTCATGCCGCCCGCAAGTTGCGTGATACAGCCGATATTGCCTGCCGCCACCACATCGGGCCTTGTCGTCTTGATGTGTTGGATCTTCCGGTCGCGGAGTTGCGTTGCGATGTCCGGCTGCAGAATGTTGTAAGTCCCGGCCGACCCGCAGCAGATGTGACCTTCCGGAACTTCAACGACACTGTAACCTGCCTGCGTCAGCAGCATTTTAGGTTCGTCGGTGATGCGCTGGCCGTGCTGCAGCGAACACGCTGAGTGATACGCGACCTTGATCGACGACCACCGCATCGGCGCGCCTATACCGGTCCCCGCCACGAACTCGCTCACGTCTCGCGCCAGATCGGCGATCTGCTTTGCCTTTTGCGCATAGTTTGGATCGTCCGCGAGCAGGTGGGCATAATCCTTCACGACCGTCCCGCAGCCCGATGCATTGACGATCACGGCATCGACCGGCCCCTTGCCCATTTCCTTGAGCCACGCATCGATGTTGCGCCGTGCCTGTGCTTTGGCATCGTTTTCGCGACCGAGATGATGCACGAGCGCGCCACAACACCCCGCCCCCGGCGCGACCACCACATCAATTCCACGCCGCGCCAAAAGCCTGATAGTCGCGTCGTTGATGGATGGCCGCAAAACCTGTTGCGCGCACCCGGCGAGAAGAATAACCCGCGCCCGCCGCTCGCTTTTCGTGGCGGCTGTGCCCGGCCCCGAAAAGTGTGCCGGGCGCGGCAGAACTGCCGGCGCCATGTCGATCATGGTCGCAAGCTCGTGCAATCCGATACGCCGCATGAACCCACGCAACGGCCGCCCAAACGGCGCGGCGCGCAACGCCCAACGAAATCGCCGCGGATAGGGAACGACGCGCGCCAGTAATTCGCGCATGAACCTCGACTTAGCCGGACGTGGTGAGCGTTCCTCGATATACGCGCGGGCATGATCCACGAGATGCATGTAGTCGACACCCGACGGGCACGTCGTCATGCACGAAAGACATGACAGGCATCGATCGATGTGGCGGCGAACGTCCAGGCTCGGATCGCGGCCGCCCTCGAACATGTCTTTCATCAGATAGATGCGACCGCGCGGACTGTCTCGCTCGTCGCCCAACACGACATAAGTTGAACATACGGCCGTACAAAGCCCGCAGTGCACACAGCGGCGCAGAATGCGGTCGGTTTCCTCCAAGCGAGGATCGCGCAGTTGCTCGGCCGTGAAATTGGTCTGCATTGCCACTCCTGCTTCGGACGCAAGGGCGAAATCGCACTTACATCGCCTGATACATCCGGCCCGGATTGAGAATTCCCTGCGGATCAAAGACCTGCTTTAGGCCCCGCGACAGTCGTTCGAGTGCCGGCGCCTGCGGCTGGAACACATCGACCTCGCGCCTTATGGCTTCGCGCGCACGAATAAGTGTGGCATGCCCGCCCGCGATCGCGGCTGCACGCCGAACGTCGGCCGCACCCGCATCCGCACAATCGGGAATTTCGAGCCAGATCAATCCGCCCGACCAGTCGTATGTCGCTTCCACCGGCATGTGACGCCGCAGCGTTGCAACGAGTTCCGGCGCCTTACGCGGCGATGTCGACACCCGCCATAAAATGTCATCCGAATGAGGTGCAAAGGCCATCCGCCTCATCTCGCCCCAGAAACCCAACGACGCCTCTAGATCGAGTTCGACAGGCTGACCGTAGGCCTTCAGCGCCTCGATGAGCCGGCCCTTCCGGTATCGGACAGACTTCATGAAGTTCTCGATCCGAAGTGCTGTCAGCGGCGTGTTGCGGCTGCCGATCTGCGGCGTCATAATCCTTGCAGCGTGCTTGGCCGGCAAATGCACTGTGCCTGAGACTTCGAACGGCGTGCCCATTGCCAGCGACATCAGCTCCACCGCCAAATCTTCTGGCAATCCGGCGTATACCAACGTCGCGATGTCGTCCGGCAGCGGCGCAACCTTGAACGTCACTTCCGTCATCACCGCCAGTGTACCCCAGCTACCTGTCAAACCGCGGGCCACGTCGTAGCCGGTCACGTTCTTCATGACCCGCCCGCCCGACTTGAAGATCTCGGCCCGGCCGTTGACACCGCGCAGGCCGATCAAATGATCCCGAGCTGACCCGGCACTGATGCGCCGCGATCCGGAGTTGTTCGTGGCAAAGACCGCGCCGATGGTTTGCATACCCGCCGGTGCGGCCAGCACGGGCCCATAATCGAGCGGTTCGAAGGGCAGCATCTGGCCGCGCGACGCCAATTCCACTTCGATCTGGGAGATCGGGGTCCCGGCCCGAGCACCCATGACAAGTTCAGTGGGTTCGTAGAGTGTGATCCCGCGCAAACTGGCCGTCGAGATGATGGCCGGTGCTTGCACCGGATGCCCGATCGCACGCTTTGTTCCAGCACCGATGATTTCGACAGCAGCATTCTGCTCACCGATTTGGGCAAGCATACTCTTCAATTCCCAATCGGCTGCCGGTCGTAAGAGGTCGGTCACGTCGGTTGGGTCCCGTCACTCGGCTGCGATGGAGGGCTCGGCGGGGCGCGCCGCGAACTCGGGACGGCCGTCCAGCGGAAATACCTTGGCGGGGTTCAACAGCCAAGCCGGATCGAACAGGGACTTGATCCGCATCTGCTGCATCAAATCGGTTTCAGAGAATTGCACGCGCATGAGGTCGCGCTTCTCGATGCCGACGCCATGCTCGCCGGTGAGGCATCCGCCCACCGACACGCATAGCCGAAGGATGTCGGCACCGGCCTGCTCCGCCCGCTCGGATTGGCGCGCATCGTTGGCGTCATACATGATCAGCGGATGCAGATTGCCGTCACCGGCGTGAAAAACGTTCGCGACACCGAGGCCGTAGCGCCTGCAGATATTGGAGATCTCCTCCAGGACATACGTGAGTTGCGACAGCGGTATTGTGCCGTCCATGCACAAGTAGTCCGCCTTTCGCCCGATGGCGCCGAACGCGCTTTTCCGGCCTTTCCAAATCTTAGCGCTTTGCGCTTCATCCGCGCTGATGATCACCGACGATGGACCAAGTTCCTGCGCGAGCCCGGCGATGTAGCCGAGACGGTCGGCGATTTCCTCGTCGGATCCCTCCACCTCCACGATCAAGAGCGCATCGACGTCGAGTGGATAGCCGGCCTTGGCGAACGCCTCGCAGACTTCGATGGCCGGCCGGTCCATGAACTCAATCGCCACCGGCACGATGCCCGAAGCGATAATGCGTGAAACGCAGATGCTGGCCTTGGCCGTCGACTCGAAGCCGATCAGCATCGGTCTCGCGCCTTCCGCCTGCGGCAAAATCCGCACCGTCGCTTCCGTGACGATGCCCAGTTGCCCCTCCGATCCGATGATCAGGGCCATCAGATCGTATCCCTCCGCGTCGAGGTGCGCCCCACCGATCTCGACAATCGACCCGTCGATCGTCACCAACTTGACGCCCAGCACGTTGTTCGTGGTCACGCCGTATTTCAAGCAATGCGCACCGCCCGAATTCATGGCGATGTTGCCGGCCAGCGTGCACGCGAGCTGGCTGGACGGATCGGGAGCATAGAAAAAGCCCGTGGCACCCGCGGCTCCCGATATGGCCAAGTTCGTGATGCCCGCCTCGACCCGAGCGATACGTGCTACCGTGTCGATCTCCAGAACCTTATTCATTTTCGATACGCCGATGACGATCGCGTCCTCTGCCGGCAATGCACCGCCACATAGTGAAGTGCCTGCGCCGCGCGGAACGACCTTGATGCCTTGGCGTTGACAGTAGCTAAGAACCTTCGCCACGCAGTCTGTGCTGTCGGGAAGGACGACCGCTAGCGGCATGCGTTTGTAGGCCGTGAAGGCGTCCGTCTCGTAGGCTCGGCGCCCGTCTTCGTCCGCGATGACCGCACCCGGCCCAGCGATGGCAATTAGGTCTTTGACGATCGCGTCGCGGCGGTCGACGATGGCAGTATCCGGTTGAGGCAGTGCGATCGACGACATGACAATTCTTTGCGGTTTGGCGGTGCGGTGTCCTGGCCGCCACGGACATTATGGTTAACTGGCTGATCTGCCAATCCTTTTAGCAGGCTCTCTCATTCGATACTATTGTCAACGATTTGGAATAGGTGAATCGCGTCCTAACGACCTCGATGTCACAATCCGAACACCTGAGAACGAACAATCAACGCGGAGTTGAAAGTCCTGCAGCGTGCGGACGATCACCCATTTTTCGAGGTTTAGGCCGTGACGGCTATCAGCGATTTTGACATTTTCGCACGCGTGGCCAGAACCGGCAACATGTCGGCAGCCGGCCGCGAAATGGGCCTTTCGCCCGCCGTCGTCTCCAAGCGCATCAGCCTTCTCGAAGAGCGGCTGGGGGCGCGCCTGTTCCAGCGTACCACCCGCCAGCTCACATTGACCGAAACGGGCGAAGGCTACTTCCGCCGCGTGGTCGACATTTTGAGCCTCATTGCCGAGGCCGACGACTTCGTCAGTCGCCGCAACACCAATCCCCGCGGCCAGCTCAAGGTGACGGCACCGACGACGTTCTCCCGCTATCACCTCGCTCCGTACCTCTCCAAGTTTCTGCATTCCTATCCGGAAATCCAACTGGATCTCCACCTCACCGACAATTACGTGGACATCATCCGCGACGGCTTCGATCTCGCCATCCGCATCGGCGAATTACAGGATTCCTCCCTCGTCGCGCGCAAGCTCTCGCCCGACACGCGCATCATCGTTGCCGCTCCCGAATATCTGGAAAAGAACGGAACGCCTAAAACGCTGAAGGATCTGGAAAATCACAACTGTCTCAGCGCCGGCGCACAAGAACTGTGGGCGCTCGACGGCCCCGGTGGACAGCAGGAAGTCCGCGTCAAAGGCAACATTCGATCCAACTCCGCCGATCTCATTCGGGAGGCGCTCATCGGCGGGCTGGGCGTCGGTCTGCGTGGAACATGGGAGATTGGTCCCGAGATCCAGAGCGGCAAGCTGAAAGTCATCCTGCCGCAATATCGCGGCTCGTCGAAGATGGCCGTCTACGCGGTCTATCCCTCGCGCGACTTCATGCCGGCCAAGGTCGATGTCTTCCTGGAATTCCTCGGTCAGCACTTCGGCCCCGATCCGTATTGGGACAAGACCCTCGCACTTGGTCCCAAGCCTGCCACCAGTAAATCGGCAGCCCGGCCAGCCAAATCGCCAACGAAGCGTGCAGGCAGCGCGGTCTGAAGCCCTTCCCTTCACATTGCACTGCCGCCCGCTCTCCCGTATCCCTTGATGCTGTCCTCGCGCCGCTGGAGAGCGTCACCCCGTGCCACCCCCTCGCGCCGGTCTGTTCGTGACCTGCTTGGTCGATTTGATGCGCCCGTCTGTTGGTTTCGCTGCGGCGCGCCTCATTGAAGCGTCCGGCTGCACGGTGGTGGTTCCCGAACTTCAAACATGCTGCGGACAGCCCGCCTACAATTCCGGCGATCGCGACACCGCCCGATCCATCGCTTTGCAAACCGTCCGCGCATTCGCAGATTGCGATTATGTTGTCGTCCCTTCCGGCTCGTGTGCCGCGATGCTCAAGATCCACTACCCCCGCCTCGTCGCCGGCGACGAACTTGAGAGCGAAGTCCGCACGTTCGCATCAAAAGTTCACGAACTCTGCACTTTCCTTGCTGACGTGCGCCGCTACACTAATGTTCCAGGCCGCTACGAGGGTCGCGTCACCTATCACGACGCCTGTTCGGGTCTTCGCGAACTTGGGGTCAAATCCGCGCCGCGCCGCCTCCTTGGGAATATGCCGGGACTCGAACTCGCCGAAATGCGCGAAGCGGAAGCCTGCTGCGGCTTCGGCGGACTGTTTGCCGAAAAGTACGCTGGCATTTCCAACGCCATCGTCACGCGCAAAGCAGATGACGCAACGGCTTCCGGTGCCAGCCTGATGCTCGCCGGAGACCTCGGGTGCCTCATGAACATCGCCGGAAAACTGACCCGCGAAGGCCGCCAATTGACCTGCCGCCACGTCGCGGAAGTCCTAGCCGGAGAGCTTTCCGATCCGCCCATCGGGCATGGCAAGGTCGCGTCGCCGTGACCCCCACCACCTCAGAATTCCCGGCCAACGCCACGAGAGCACTCACCGACAGCCGTCTTCAATCGGCACTGGCCAAGTTGCCCGGCGGGCTCGTCGCTCAACGCCGCGCAGCCGTCGCTTCTCTGCCCGAATTCGAAGCGCTGCGCGATGAAGCCACCGCCATTCGCGACGCCACCTTGAGCAACCTTGCGTTCCACCTCGAAACCTTCGAAGCCAAAGCCATTGCCATGGGCTCGCACGTCCATTGGGCGGCGGACGCCGCCGTGGCCTGTCGGATTGTTACGAGTATTTGCCGCACCGCAGGAGCCCGCCTCGTCGTCAAAGGCAAATCGATGGTGACGGAAGAAATCGGGCTGAACCCGCATTTGGAACGCGAGGGCCTCAAGGTCGTTGAAACCGATCTAGGCGAATACATCATCCAGCAGCGCGGCGAGGCGCCGAGCCACATCATCGCGCCGGCCATTCATTTGACGGAGGCCGATGTAGAGGCTGACTTCCGTCGCTATCACGACCATCTGGCGAACGATCGTCCACTCGGATCGCCCGATAGCCTCGTCGCCGAAGCGCGGGCCGTGCTGCGCGAGAAATTCCTCGCAGCCGATGTCGGCATCACTGGCGCCAACTTTCTGGTCGCCGAAACCGGCTCCTCGATCATCGTGACCAACGAAGGCAACGGCGATCTCACTCAAATCCTGCCGCGCGTTCACATCGTCGTCGCGACCATCGATAAAGTTGTACCCACACTCTCCGACGCGATGACGTTGCTTCGCGTCCTTGCCCGTTCTGCGACGGGTCAGGACATGACGGCCTACACCACCTTCGCAACAGGTCCGCGCCGGGCATCCGATCTCGATGGACCCGACGAGTGCCATATTGTCATCGTCGACAACGGCCGGACGGAGATGCTCGCCTCCGAAATGCGTGCAGCGCTGCGCTGCATTCGCTGCGGCGCCTGCATGAACAACTGCCCGGTTTACAACGCCATAGGCGGACACGCCTACGGATGGGTGTATCCGGGTCCGATCGGCGCCGTCCTCACACCTGCCCTTCTCGGCATCGCTGAAACGCACCACCTTCCCCACGCCTCGACCTTTTGCGGCAGTTGCGAATCCGTCTGCCCGGTCAAAATACCGCTTGTATCTCTCATGCGCTCTTGGCGCGAACGCGCTCACGATCGCGGACTGCAAAGCGTCACGTCACGCGCCGTCGCATCCTGCTGGTCCTACACCGCAAGACATCCAGCGCTTTACCATTTGATCGCGCGCTTCGCCGTTGCCATCGGTGGTTCGCTTGGCCGCGCCAAAGGCCACTTCCGCAAACTGCCTTTCGCAAGAGGTTGGCTGAAACACCGCGACCTACCTGCCCCTCAGGGCCGCACGTTTCAACAGCTCTGGAAGGAAACCGAGCGCGGGGTGCCACGATGACCCGGGACACCATCCTCTCGCGCATCCGGGCGGCAACCACATTGCCGGCCAACCCTGCGCCGGCCCATCATCGCGCGCGAGCGCGTCTGGTGACGCCTGGCGACGAAGCTATTGCACGCTTTCGCGCGAACGCCGAAGTCAAGGGCGCCACGATCATTGAAATCGAAAACCTGACCGCGCTTCCTGCCGCGCTGGCACGAACCATCCCGGATGCGCGAACCATCCGTATGAATGATCCTATATTCCGGGAAATGCCATGGAGCGATGCAGGCGTTACGCCACTGTTCGGCGCTGCCACACCGGACGACACGGTGGCGCTGTCCCGCGCGCTCGCAGCCGTGGCCGAAACGGGAACGCTCGTTCTTGCATCCAGCGCTGAAAATCCGCCGTCGTTCGCCTTTCTGCCAGAGGTTCATATCGTCTTGATCAGCCGCTCCGAAATCGTTGGCGCCTTCGAAGATGCTCTCGGCATCCTTCATCACCGCTTCCGTACGAACTTCCCGCGCTCCGTCAACTTCATCTCAGGCGCGTCACGCACCGGCGACATCGGCGGACGCATCGTGCACGGCGCCCACGGCCCACGCCGGCTGATCGTCGCGATATGCTGAAACGAAAATCGGGGCACCGTCGCCGGCACCCCGATTGAATAATTGTGATCCTCCGCCGCGCTACTTGCCGCGACAGCTTTGCAGACACTTGGTGAGTTCGGCGTCGCAACTGGGATCGCCGGCCTTTGCCTTGCGGCAAGCGTTCTCCTGCGCATAACACTGTGCCGCGCACTGATTGGCGAACGCCTCGTCGCTACCCGCGTAGTGACCGCCGGCAATGAGGGCCGCGTAGGCGGCGCCAGCCGCCACAAGGGCGTATGTCCAGGTCTTGATTTTCACCGTCGTCCTCCGCGCCCATTCGGGCTTGAAACCAGCTTGCATGCGGAGCGGCCTGCTCCGTTGGTCTGGGTTTAGCAATCCGAGGATGAATGCGACCTGAACCGGAAGCAAGGTCCCATCGCCCATCAAAACGCCAGTTCCGTAAAGATCGGATCGACGCAACCCTTCCAGCGTCCGTGAAATCGCTCAAGCAGTTCGTCCGCCACGGTTTTTCGGGCATGAACGAGCTCGAACAGCGGCTCCAGGTAAATGGTCTCGTCCTGACCAAGCGGATTGACCTGCGCCCGCCGCCGCAGCCCTCCCCGCGCGATGTGCAGAATATCCAGGGCAATCTGCCATACGGTTGTATCGCGGAAGGGTGCCTCGAAAGCGTACCGGGGCACGGAGTTCCGCAATCCCTGCCGCTCTTCGGCCGACCAGCCTTTCACGTAGTGCCAAGCGGCATCCAGCGATTGATCGTCATAAAGCAACCCGACCCACAATGCCGGTAGTGCGCAGATGCGCCGCCAACGCCCACCGTCCGCGCCGCGCATCTCAAGGAAGCGCTTCAGACGTACTTCCGGGAACAGCGTCGTGAGGTGATCGGACCAATCGCTCAGCGTCGGCCTCTCGCCCGGAAGCGCTGCGAGACGTCCCTCAATGAAGGACCGGAACGACGCACCGGCCACGTCGATATACTTTCCGTCCCGGTAAACGAAATACATCGGCACATCGAGCGCATAATCGACATAGCGCTCGTAACCCATGCCCTCGTCGAACACGAACGGCAGCATCCCCGTGCGGTTCGGATCGGTATCGCGCCACACTTCGCTACGCAGCGACTTGAACCCGTTCGGCTTGCTTTCCGTGAAGGGAGACGAAGCAAACAGCGCGGTCGCGATCGGCTGCAACGCGAGCGACACGCGCAGCTTTTTGACCATGTCGGCTTCGCTGGCAAAATCGAGGTTCACCTGGATCGTCGCCGTCCGGTACATCATGTCGAGACCGCGCGCACCGACTTGCGGCATGTAGCGCGTCATCACTTGATAGCGCTCTTTCGGCATCTGCGGCGTTTCCGCCAGCGACCACTTCGGAGAGAAGCCCAGACCGATGAACCCGATGCCGAGGTCCTCGCCGACCGCGAGCACCTCGCGCAAATGCTCCTGTGTCTCCGCCGCCGTCTGATGCAGATTTTCGAGCGGCGCGCCGGAAAGTTCAAACTGCCCGCCGGGCTCCAGGCTGATCGTTCCTCCAATTGCACCCTTCGTCTCACCATCAGGGCGCTTCAACGCGATGATGTTGGAGCCTTCCATGATCGGCTCCCACCCAAAGCGCTGGATCAGGGCCTCCATCAGCGCCCGGATACCGTCCGGGCCGTCGTAGGGAACGGGCGTCAGGCAGCACGTATGGAACACGAATTTCTCGTGCTCGGTGCCGATCCGCCATTGCGCCTTTGGCTTCTCGCCAGCCGCAATCCAGCCGACAAGATCGGCCCGCGACGTGATGATGGGGCTTGCGTCAGCGGATTGTCGGGTCGACATCGAGGTCCTTGCATCACGGCGTACGGCCTAGGGCAAGGTACGTGCCCCGCCTCGGACTTAAGCTTATGACGATCGCCCTCCCGCCAGACAAGTGCCGAGACAACCGTGCGGCTGAACCCCGCATTCAAGTTGTTTAGACCGCCTCCCCGGCACCGATCACGCGACCAAGCAATCGGTTGATGCCGGTCAGCAATAACGTCACGGCAAAGAAAGCGCCGAATAGGCCAGCAGAGTTCATCAGAACCTTTTCAAGCCCAAGTTCGGTGACGTTAACGAACGGGTACGGATACCAGCCCGTCTGCGCGCCATGCAGCAGCGTCCACCCGATATAGACGAGCGGGAAGGCAAGGGCGCTGAAGGTCGTCCGCCACGGCACCCGTCCTTTCGACACGAACAGCAGCCAGTCGAGGAGGAACAGTGCCGGGGTCACATAGTGCAGCAGGACGTCCGCGACGAGCGCCCACCCTTGCGGATCCCAAATGTTCCTGAGCACCAAGTGATACACGACGCCGACGATCAGAATGTAGGCAGCGATCGCCGTTCGCACGGACGGCCGGTCGAAAAACCGCCCCACCGCCGTTCCTGGCGCGACGACCGGCGCGATCATTGCCACTGCCGCAAGACAGTTCGTGAGGATGGTGAAGAAGCTGAAAAAGTTTATCGTCCACGTGACGGGATCGGGCGCGTCCGGCCCTGCAGCCACGATGTAGTATTGCAGGCCCAGAGCGAAGAAGCCGATACCGGCAGCGATAACCCGAAAAAACAACTGCATGCAGGTCCCCCCAAAAAAACGGCACAACGGTAAAGCGTCGCGCGAGTATACCTCGGCAATTCTCAGCGCCAGTCCCCGAGCGCCGCGTTGACAATCGCCAGCGCGGCCACCGCCGCAGTATCGGCGCGCAGAACGCGCGGTCCCAATGATATCGTCGTCACGAAAGTCCGCGATCGTATCTGCTCGCGCTCTTCATCAGCAAACCCGCCCTCCGGCCCAACTAGAACCGCCAACGGCCCCGCCGGCACCTCGCGCAGAGCGGCGAGCGGCGAGGCGACTTCCGCACCCTCGTAGCAGAATATCAGCGTCCGCGCGGCATCCCATTGATCGAGTACTGCGCTGAGCTTCTGTGGCTCCACCACCACCGGCACGCGCAACACCCCACACTGCTCGGCGGCTTCAATCGAATTGGATCGCATCCGCTCCAAGTTGACGCGCTCGGCAATCGTTCTCCGCGTGATAACCGGCCTTAACCGCCGCACACCCATCTCCGTTGCCTTTTGCACCATGTAGTCGAGGCGCGCGTGCTTGAGCGGTGCGAAGAGATAGTCGACATCGGGGCCGTCTGTCTGCGGTCGGGTCTGAGCATCGACCCGCAAAACCACCGTCCGCTTCCCGGTCTGATCGAGGGTCGCCCGCCACTCGCCGTCCCGTCCGTTGAAAACAAGCAGGGCCGACCCCGGCGTCATTCGCAGCACATTGACCAAGTAGTTGAACTGCTCCGGCGTGCACGACACGGCCGCCCCGGTTGCAAGGGGCACATCGACATAAAGCCGCTCGGAAGTGAAATCATGTATAGCCATGGGCTCCTCTGTCCCCTCTCAATATCGCAATGCCGGGGGCCCGCAACCGCTGGCATCACCCGCACATGAAGCCTGTCTGGAGCGGCGTTGCTAACGGTCGGGCCCGGCGTTACGGTGCCGCCAAAGCCGGACAGCAAACACAGCGGCGATCAATGAGCAAATCGACGACCCCCGACACGGCCAAGCCCGCGCCGATCCTTCCCGTCGCCGATGCCCCCCACGGCAACTGGGTCGATCGCTTTGCGCCTGAGAGCTGGCGGCCCTATCTGCGCCTGATGCGGCTGGACCGGCCGATTGGAACCTGGCTCCTGCTGTTTCCGTGCTGGTGGTCGCTGGCGCTGGCCGAGATCGACGAAGGACTGCCCTATCCATCGCTCTGGTACATGTTCCTCTTCGCCGTCGGCGCGCTCGTCATGCGCGGTGCCGGCTGCGCCTATAACGACTACGTCGACCGCGACTACGACGCCCAGGTCGCCCGCCACTCGCCGTCCCGTCCGTTGAAAACAAGCAGGGCCGACCCCGGCGTCATTCGCAGCACATTGACCAAGTAGTTGAACTGCTCCGGCGTGCACGACACGGCCGCCCCGGTTGCAAGGGGCACATCGACATAAAGCCGCTCGGAAGTGAAATCATGTATAGCCATGGGCTCCTCTGTCCCCTCTCAATATCGCAATGCCGGGGGCCCGCAACCGCTGGCATCACCCGCACATGAAGCCTGTCTGGAGCGGCGTTGCTAACGGTCGGGCCCGGCGTTACGGTGCCGCCAAAGCCGGACAGCAAACACAGCGGCGATCAATGAGCAAATCGACGACCCCCGACACGGCCAAGCCCGCGCCGATCCTTCCCGTCGCCGATGCCCCCCACGGCAACTGGGTCGATCGCTTTGCGCCTGAGAGCTGGCGGCCCTATCTGCGCCTGATGCGGCTGGACCGGCCGATTGGAACCTGGCTCCTGCTGTTTCCGTGCTGGTGGTCGCTGGCGCTGGCCGAGATCGACGAAGGACTGCCCTATCCATCGCTCTGGTACATGTTCCTCTTCGCCGTCGGCGCGCTCGTCATGCGCGGTGCCGGCTGCGCCTATAACGACTACGTCGACCGCGACTACGACGCCCAGGTCGCCCGCACCGCCAGCCGGCCTATTCCGTCAGGCCAGGTCACGCCGGAAGACGCCCTCGTTCTCGTCGGTGTTCTGGGCTTCATCGGGCTCGTGGTGCTTCTTCAGTTCAACTGGTTCACGGTCTTCCTCGGCGCGTCGTCTCTGCTGCTCGTCCTGATCTACCCCTACATGAAGCGCTTCACGTACTGGCCGCAGCTCGTACTCGGGCTTGCGTTCAACTGGGGCGCTCTCGTCGGCTGGGCGGCGGACGAAGGTTCGCTCGATTGGGCACCCATCGCGCTCTACTTCGGCGCTGTCGCATGGACCATGGGCTACGACACCATCTACGCTCACCAGGATGCCGAAGACGACCTGATGCTAGGTCTGAAGTCCACCGCCCTCAGATTTGGCGGCGACAGCCCAACCTGGGTCGGCGCCTTCTATTCGATTGCCGTGGTGCTCTGGACTCTGGCCGGATTTCTCGCCGGAGCGCATCTCATATTTTTCCTCGCACTCGCGCTCGTCGGCCTGCAACTTTCCTGGCAGGTCTCGACCCTCGACGTCAGCGATGCGAAGAACTGCCTCCGCCGCTTCCGCTCCAACCGCGATGTCGGCTTCGCGATTTTCCTAGGCCTCGTCGCCGACACACTCCTCTCCTGGTGGTCCGGGTTCGCTTGATCGCGGCACACCCTTTCTAAAACGTCATCCCGGCGAAGGCCGGGACCCA
>CAYWIF010000002.1:27545-92347 GCA_964458265.1 uncultured Hyphomicrobium sp.
CCTAAGCCACCGCCCCATCGATCTCGCGCATGGCTGCCGCATCGCGCGCTGACAGATCGGGATAGGCCGGATCGCTGCCGACATCGTTGGTGATCCGCCACGACCGCGCGCACTTGGTACCCTCGGCGCGCTTCGGAACGACGCCGACGCTCTTCGCATCCGACGCCACCACCGCATCGGCCGGCAGCTTGCCCGCAATCACGTCAATGCCCGAAGTGATGCAAACCTCAGCCATGTCCACGCCTTCAAGCCCGCTCATCAGATCGGTATCGTCGACGTAAACCACCGGGGCCGCCTCCAGCGACGAGCCGATCCGCTTGGCCGCGCGCTCCAATTCCAATGCCGCCGTTACCGCCCCCCGCACCTCGCGCACGCGGTCCCACTTCGCAGCCAGATTGGCGTCACGCCACTCGCGCGGGATCTTCGGGAAGCTCGCCAGATGGATCGACGCATCATCTCCGGGACGATACAGCGCATACGCCTCCTCCGCCGTGAACGACAGGATCGGCGCCAGCCACTTGAGGATCGTATCGCAAAGCCGGTCCACCACCGTCAACGCCGCCCGCCGCTTCACGCTCGACGGCGCCTCGCAATAAAGCGTGTCCTTGCGGATGTCGAAATAGAACGCTGACAGTTCCGTGTTCATGAAGTGCGTCAGCAGCGCCACGACCTTGCGGAAGTCATACGTCTCGTACGCATGCCGGATATCGTGATCGAGTTCCGCCAACCGGTGCAGCATCAGCCGCTCCAGCTCCGGCATATCCTCATACGCCACGCCGCGTCCGGCCGGCTCCCCGGCAGGGGAGTCGGACGCGGCATCATCAAAGTGCGCCAGCGCACCGAGCATCCAGCGGATGGTATTTCGCAGCTTGCGGTACGTTTCCGAAAACGTCTTCAGGATTTCTGGCCCGATCCTGAGATCGTCCGAGTAGTCCGACGCCGCAACCCACAGCCGCAGAATATCCGCGCCCGACTTCGCCATCACATCCTGCGGCGCGACGACGTTGCCGAGAGACTTGGACATCTTCTGTCCCTTCTCGTCGAGCACGAAACCATGTGTCAGCACGACATCATACGGCGCTTGTCCGCGCGTTCCGCAGCTCTCCAGAAGCGACGACTGAAACCAACCGCGATGCTGATCCGATCCTTCCAAATACATCACGCGATCCTGCCCGCCCTTGACGAGGCTCTTACGCGAAATCCCCTTCAAGCCCGGGAACGCGACAGGGTCTTCCAACGTGAACGCATGCGTCGATCCCGAATCGAACCAAACGTCGAGCACGTCGCGCACCTGCTCCCACTTTGCCAGGTCGCCCTTCGGCACCAAACCGTCGAGGAAACGCTCTTTCGCCCCCTCCTCGAACCAGACATCCGCGCCCTTCTCCGCAAATGCCGTTTCGATGCGCTCAACTAGTGCGGCGGAATGCTTCCAAGTCGCGTTCGGAATGATCTCGTCGGTCTCCGTGTTGCGGAACACCGTGATCGGCACGCCCCATGCCCGCTGCCGCGATACCACCCAATCCGGCCGCGTCTCGATCATGCCGTTGATGCGGTTCCGCCCCACCTCCGGCACCCACTGCACGCGCTCAATCTCCTTAAGCGCCGTCTCACGCAGCGTGCGATTCGCGCTCGGCGGCCGGCTCCCCGGAGGGGAGTCGCCGGGCGCCACATCAAGAGCAATGAACCACTGCGGCGTATTGCGGAAAATCACCGGCTTCTTCGAGCGCCACGAGTGCGGATACTGATGCTTCAATCGCCCGCGCGCGATGATGTTGCCCGCTTCCGAGAGCGCCTTGATCACCGCATCGTTCGCGTCGCCCTTGTCGCCGTTCTCTTTCAGAACGCGCTTGCCCGTGAACCCCGGCGCGGCTTTGGTCAAAACCCCATCCGCATCGACCGTGAACGGGATAGTCGTATCTATGCCCCGATCATGCAGCGCCTTCTGGTTCTGCATCCAAATGATGTAGTCGTCCGCACCATGCCCCGGCGCCGTATGCACAAACCCCGTGCCCGTGTCGTCCGTAACGTGATCGCCGTCGAGCAACGGCACATTGAAAGTATCATAGCCGATAGACGCGAGTGGATGCTGGCAGAGCGCGTTCTCAAGATCATTCTTGGTGACGTGAATTGGCAGTAGTTTGTAAGCCTCGACCTTCGCCACCTTCATGACATCGGCCACAAGCTTGTGTGCCACGACAAGCCGATCTCCGACTTTCACCCAGTTCTCCGGCGGAGCCGCAGTGACCTCGAACACCCCATACGAGATGCGAGAAGAAAATGAGATCGCTCTATTGCCAGGAATTGTCCAAGGAGTTGTCGTCCAGATCACAATGCTGCTGCCAATCAATGGATTCTTGGGCGGCATTTGTGGTGCAGGTGTTCCTCGCGCCGAAGTTGGAATCAAAAAAGGAATGTCCAACACAGGAAACTTCACCCAAACCATATCGCTCTGATAGTCCTGGTACTCGACCTCCGCTTCCGCCAGCGCCGTCTTTTCCACGACGCTCCACATCACCGGCTTCGACCCACGATAGAGCAGCCCGTTCTCGGCAAACTTCATGATCTCGCGCGAGATGGCGGCCTCGGCCCTAAAGCTCATCGTCGAATAAGGATTGTCCCAATCCCCCACCACGCCGAGCCGCTTGAACTCGTCGCGCTGCACGGCAAGCCACTTCGCGGCGAACTCCCGGCACTCCTGCCGGAACTCGTTCACCGGAACCTCGTCCTTGTTCCGCCCCTTGGCGCGGTACTGCTCCTCGATCTTCCACTCGATCGGCAGCCCGTGGCAGTCCCAGCCGGGCACGTAGTTGGAATCAAACCCCAGCATCTGCTGCGACTTCACAACGAGATCCTTCAGGATCTTGTTCAGTGCATGCCCGATATGGATGTTGCCGTTCGCATACGGAGGCCCGTCGTGCAGCACGAATTTCGGCTTACCCCTAGACTGCTTGCGGATCGCCTCATACAGCCCGATCTCATCCCAGCGCTTGAGCAGCTTCGGCTCCAACTCCGGCAAACCCGCCCGCATCGGAAACTCGGTCTTGGGCAAAAACAGCGTCGCGCCCCAGTCGCGCCCGCCTTCTTGCGTTGCGCCGGGCGACTCCCCTGCGGGAAGCCGCCCGCCCGGCGCTGAGTCTGCGTTGCCCTTATCCTTGGCCATCGTCCTTACGTCTTTCGCTCGATCATTGATTTGGCCCGCGTTCTAGCAACCGCAGGGCGCCCCGTCACCGCTCACTTCCCCTCCCCCTTGCGGGGAGGGGCAGGGGTGGGGGGTCAAAACGGAGAGTTGGCAGCATTGGCGACTTCGAAAGGGGCGCTGCCCCTCACCCCCACCCTCTCCCCATCGCCTTCGATGGGGAGAGGGGGCTCTTATGCCCCCTTCAACACATCCCGCACCCGGGCGACATCCGCATCCATCTGCTGAACCAGCGCATCCGTGCTGTCGAATTTCCGGTCGGCGCGAATGAAATCCACGAACTCCACGTCCACCTCTTTCCCGTAAAGATCGTCCTCGAAGTCGAGTACGAAGACTTCCAGCACCGGCATGCCATCGTCGAAGGTCGGCCGGGTCCCCAGATAAGCCGCCGCATCGTGCGTTTGGCCGTCCACATGGGCGCGCACCGCATAGATTCCGTGTCCGAGCGCCGTCCCCTTCGGCATCGGTACATTCGCCGTCGGATAGCCCATTCCCGTGCCGCGCTTCGCACCCCCGATGACGGTGCCCTTCACGCGCCAGCGGCGCCCCAGTTCCTCGGCCGCCCCTCGCACATCGCCCTGCGCCAGCTTCAATCGGATCGCGGTCGAGGAAAAGACCTCACCACCATCCGCCACCGGCGGCACGACCGTCACCTCGAAATCGTACTCGATGCCGGCAAGGATCATGCTCTCCGGACTGCCGCGCCGTTGCCGGCCGTAATAGAAGTCGTAACCCACGACCACGTGGCGCACGTCGAGCCCCTGGGCGAGCACGTCGTCGACGAACTCGAAATGCTCAAGTTTCGCCAACTCCGCATCGAACGGCACGACGACGACAAAATCGAGCCCAAGTGTCTCGAACACCGCGATCTTCTGTTCGATCGGCGTAAGCCTGAAATGGCTTTCCTTGGGATGAAAGAACTCGCGCGGATGCGGTTCGAAGATCATCACGCCGGCCGGAAGTCCCCGCGCGCGCGCGGCCTTGACCGCCTCGCCGATCAACGCCTGATGCCCGCGGTGCACGCCATCGAAGTTGCCGATCGCAACAACGCCGCCGCGAATGTTCGCCGGCAAGTCCTTATAGCCCTGGTGGACGATCATGGTTTGTGTGCCGAACCTCTAGGGTCCCCAGAACCCGTGGATCGGGCCACCGGCATCACGCGGCGGGACGCGCCGGGATCATAAGCACGGCCTCGCCCGTCAGAACAGGCTTGCCGCCGACGCTGCACACGGTTTCGAACCGGGCACGCTTCTTTTCCGGAACGAGTTCGATGAGCTTCACCGTCGTCACGACGACATCGTCGATCTTCACCGGCGCCTTGAAGTTCAAGGTCTGCGAAATGTAGACCGAGCCGGGACCGGGCAACTGCATCCCGAACACTGCCGAAATATATCCCGCCGAGAGAATGCCGTGCGCGATGCGTGCTTTGAACGGAGTCTTCGAAGCATATTCGGCATCGAGATGGATCGGGTTGTAGTCGCCCGAGAGTGCCGCGTAGGCCACGATATCGGCTTCCGAAACCGTTCGCGCCATGGCGGCTTCGAGCCCCACGGCGAGATCCTCGAAATAGTACGGACTGCCAGCGGTCGGCATCATGCGGAAGGGCCCTCGAAATCCAGATTTAGTTCGTCGTTTGGCCCGTGGTTCACCCGGCAAGTCACCGGCTGGCAAGGCGCGGGGACACTAACTCTCCCTTTCTCGCGCGGCAACTGTTTGCCCTTGCGGCGAAAATTACCGTTTCGCCGGCCGTTCGCCTCAGGGTTGCTCTCTGCCCATATTTCAAGCTATAAGGACCAATTCCCTTAACTCTTCAACACGAAGTCGGTTAGCGCGCGGGGCACCAGCGGCGCAAACCAGGAACGGAACCATTATGAGCGATCGCAAGCCCCTGATGCCGAAAGCCACCGCCGTTTGGCTGGTGTCCAATACCGCCCTGACCTTCGAGCAGATCGCCGCATTCTGCGGCTTGCACGTCTTAGAGGTCAAAGGCATCGCCGACGGCGACGTCGCCCAGGGCATTAAGGGTCTCGACCCCGTCACGTCGAACCAGTTGACGCGCGAGGAGATCGAGCGCGGCGAGAAAAACCCCGACCATGTCCTCCGCCTTTCGGAAATGAAGGTCGATGTGGCGACCTTCTCGACGGCAAAAAAGACACCGCGTTACACGCCGCTCTCGCGCCGCCACGAGCGCCCCAACGCTGTGATCTGGCTCCTTCGCAACCACCCGGAGCTGAAAGACAGCCAGATCATGCGCCTTGTCGGCACGACCAAGACGACGATCGGCCAGGTCCGCGACCGCTCGCATTGGAACTCTCCGAACCTCGTGCCGCAAGATCCTGTCACGCTCGGACTGTGCTCTCAGATTGACCTGGACGCCGAGGTCAAGAAGGGTGCCCGCCGCGTCGAGCGCGAGCGCAAGGAAAACGAGCGCGAAATCGTCAAGGGCGGAACTCTGCTCCCTGCCGAGGAAACCACCGAACCTGCACGCCCGTCGACCGCTGAAATCGTGACCGTCAAGGAAGAAGCGCCGCGCGAGGAAAGCGAAAAGGAAGAGGCCGCCCGCGTTTTCGCACGGCTTCAGCAGATGAAAAGCTCCGACACCACGACGGTGGACGGCGACGAATAGCGCCGCACGTTACGATTTCTCAGGCGAGCCCCGCGATGAACGTGAAGCCCACCGCCGCCCGTGCGCCCAAGGTCGGCTTCGTATCGCTCGGTTGCCCGAAGGCGCTCGTCGATAGCGAACGCATCATCACCCGGCTTCGGTCCGAGGGCTATCAGATTGCGCCCGACTACGATGGCGCGGACGTTGTGGTCGTCAACACGTGCGGCTTCCTCGATAGCGCCAAAGCCGAGAGCCTCGACGCCATCGGCGAGGCGATGGCCAAGAACGGCCGCGTCATCGTCACCGGCTGCATGGGCGTCGAGGAAGGCCGCATCCGCGCCGCTCATCCAGGTGTCCTCGCCGTCACCGGACCACACCAGTACGAGCAGGTCGTCACCGCCGTCCATGACGCCGTCCCGCCCCTGCACGACCCATTCGTTGATCTCGTGCCGCCGGAAGGGCTCCACCTCACGCCGCGCCACTACGCCTATCTGAAGATCTCGGAAGGGTGCAACAACCGCTGCTCCTTCTGCATCATCCCGTCCTTGCGCGGCGATCTCGCGTCACGACCCGCCAACCACGTGATGACGGAAGCCGAACGCCTCGTGAAAGCCGGCGTAAAGGAACTGCTCGTCATCAGCCAGGATACGAGCGCCTATGGTCTCGACATCAAATACGCGGAGAGCCCGTGGAAGGGCCAACCTTTGAAGGCCCGCTTCCTGGATCTCTGCAACGCGCTCGGCGATCTGGGTGCGTGGGTCCGGCTGCACTACGTCTATCCCTACCCGCATGTTGACGGCGTCATTCCTCTCATGGCCGAAGGCAAGATCCTCCCCTACCTCGACATTCCCTTCCAGCACGCCTCACCCGACGTACTGAAAGCCATGCGTCGCCCGGCGCATCAGGAAAAGACCGCTGCACGCATCGCAGCCTGGCGCAGGGACTGCCCTGACCTTGCCATTCGTTCCACTTTTATCGTCGGCTTCCCGGGGGAAACGGACGAAGACTTCGATTTCCTGCTGCAATGGCTCAAGGAAGCGCGCATCAACCGCGCCGGTTGCTTCAAGTACGAACCCGTCGACGGCGCCGCCGCCAACGCGCTTCCCGGTGCCGTGCCTGAAGCGGTGAAAGAGGAACGCTGGCACCGGTTCATGGCGGCGCAGCAAGATGTCTCTATCGAACTGCTTGCCGAAAGGGTCGGCCGCACGATCCCGGTCCTGATCGACGAAATCGACGACGAAGGAGCCATCGGCCGCTCGCGGTGGGACGCACCCGAAATCGACGGGGCCGTTTATCTCGATGGCGAAACAGACCTTCGCCCAGGCGACATCGTAGAAGCTCGTATCACGGACTCCGATGACACCGATCTCGTCGGCGAGCGGGTGTAAGCCGTTCTGCGGCCCACCGGCTTTCCTGACGTGCCGCCGCAATCCGCCAATACGACGGTTTCGCGTCCACAACCGGACATCGGTTTGCAATTCGGCAACACTTCTGCCGCATCGTTCCGGCACCATATACGAATGGATAGCGCCGCTAGGCAGGCCGACGGGCGTCGGTTAGCGTGCGGTCCAACAGCGTGCGGCTTAACAAGAATTCGGAGCGGGCAAAATGCGGTCGCGTTGGGTGAGTGCGATGATCTCCACGAGCGTTCTGGCGCTCGCCCTTGGCGGCCCCGCCGCCGCAGAACCGCAATCGACAACCGTCGCCAATACCGAAACGGCAGCGCCTCTGCCCGCTCCAGTGGCTCCCCAAGCCGTTGGCGCCGTCATCCGCGAACGGCTGCTGGCGGACGCCAAGACGGCCAAGGAAGAAGAGGCCGCCGATTGGCAGGCCCTCATCGCATTCTATGAGACCCGATCGGACGAACCGCTGTTCATCGGCCGTGCCGGCTACACGCCCAAAGCGGAAGCCTTGATCGAGGAATTCAAGAAAAGCGCCGATTGGGGTCTCGAGCCCTCCGACTACGACGTGCTCGACATGGGCACCGACAGCGCCGATCGCGCTGAACTGACACCTGAGCAGAAAGTCGAAGCCGAACGCAAATTCGCACTCACCGTCCTGAAATATGCCCGCGATGCCCGCGGCGGAAGGATCACCGAACCGTCCAAGCAGCTCGCGTCGTACGTCGACCGGACGCCCCAATACGTCGATCCCAAGAAACTTCTCGACGACATCGTCTCAGCGAGTGACCCGGCTGAAATCCTCCGGAGTACGCATCCAAAACACGCCCAATTCGACAAGCTGCGCCAGAAGTACCTCGAAATGAAGCGCAGCGCCGACGCGGCAAGTGAAATTGTGCGCATTCCAGCAAAAGGCGCCAAACTAGTGCCGGGCCAATCGCATCCCGACGTGGCGCTTCTCCGGCAGCGATTGGAGGTTCCCGTTCCTCCGGGCAAAGACGGCGCCGATCCCGACCCCAATTTCTACGACGACGCCCTCGCCGCCGCCGTCGCCAAATTCCAGTCGGAAAAAGGCCAGAAGCCCGACGGCATCGTCGGCCCCCGCACGCGCTCCGCCTTCAACGACATCGCAGTACCAAGCCCCGAGCGCCTCCTCGCCAACATGGAAATGTGGCGCTGGATGCCTGATGACCTCGGCGACTTCCATGTCTGGGTGAACATTCCCGAATATCTGGTCCGCGTCGTCAAGAATGGCGAGATCGTCCACGAAGAACGCATCATCATCGGTGAGATGAACAATCAGACACCGATGTTCTCCGACGTCCTGCAGACCATCTACTTCAATCCGCGCTGGCACGTTCCGCAGAGCATAAAGGTGAACGAGCTTTACCCGAGCCTCGCGCGCGGCGGCAATTCGTTCGAGCGCCAGGGCCTGCGCCTGATGCGCAACGGCAAGTATGTCGATCCCTACAGCGTGGATTGGTCTCGTGCTGATATTCGCAACTACGATGTCTATCAGCCGTCCGGACCCCGCAACGCCTTGGGGATCGTGAAGTTCACGTTCCCCAACAAACACGCCGTCTACCTGCACGACACGCCCACCAAAAATTTGTTCAACTCGGAGGTGCGCACCTTCAGCCACGGCTGCATACGCGTCCGCAATCCGATGCGTCTCGCCGAAGTTCTTCTTGAGAAAGACAAGGGCTGGACGGCCGATCAGGTTCACGAAAACCAGCAGTCCAACCCCGATGAAGTCGCCGTGAAGATGGACACCAAGATCCCCGTCCACATCACGTATTTTACGTCCTTGATCGGCGAAGACGGAACCGAACGCATCGTCAAGGACGTCTATGGCCACGAACAGCGCGTAAAGCTGGCGCTCGCCGGCAAGTTCAATCAGATCGCCAAGGGCCGCGATCACCTCGCGCCAGTGAAGTTCTCTCGTGCCCAATACCAGGGCCCGGACGACTGGGGCTTCTTCTTCGGCGGCGGCGGCCAGTACGGCAATCAGAACCGCCGCTACAAACAGAACAACACGACGTTGAACGACTTCTTCAACAACGTGTTCGGCGGCAACTGAGCCGGCCCGCCGGCATCGATCCTCAAATCGACGATGGCGGCGCTGGCGCCGGATCGGCGGGGGTCATAGCCGCTTCCGATTTTGCCTCTCGATTCCCGCCACACCCCAATACACGCATGACGCGCGACGCCATGCGGTCCGTGCCTTCGACCACGTCGCCCAGCATCCGCATCGATTGCTCGCCGCGCTTCAACCGCCGGTCCAGCGCCGCCATCGTCCGCGCTGTCCCCGGGTCGTCGTCTTCGAGCCACGTCTGCATGACGCTGGTATAGACCGACGCAAGCCCGGCCACGCGCGATCTGCCAAGGACGCCATCGGTTCGAACACCGGCCGCGTGCAACATCCACGCCTGCGAGGCCATCACACGCCGCGCCAAATCCAAGTCGAAGGGCCGTGCCGCCGCGATACTCTTCAACGCATCCTTGTAAGGCGCGAGCACATCGATCCGCGCCATCACGACATCGAAGATCCGGTCCCGGGCATTTTCCGCCCCGGTAAATTTCGGGGCGCTTGCCAGCACCGCATCATCCACGGAGCGCATGAAGGCACTCAGGATGGCGCTCTTGGAAGGAAACTCGCGCCGGAGCGTGGCGAGATCGATAGCCGCTGCCTCAGCAATGTCCTTCATCAAGACGTCGTCCCACGGCTTTTCGGCCGCAAGCCGCAGCGTCGCGGCGATAATCCGCCCTTTGAGCGTCGATTGATCGAGCATGACAACCTCCATCGCGTACCATCACGGTAAAGGTAAGACCTGCGCCGCCGGATTGGGAGTCTCGATCGACAGTTAACGGGCCAAGGCGCGGAAAGCTGCCATCGCCAGCATGGCCCCCGCGACCTGCGCAACAATGAACAGTGGTGCATCACCCGGCGCGATGCCTGCAAATGTATTCGTAAATGTCCGTGCGATGGTCACCGCGGGATTGGCAAACGACGTCGACGCCGTGAACCAATAGGCCGATGTAATGTACAGTCCGACAGCCACCGCCACGAACTCCGGCTTATGGCGCACCGTCATCAGGATAGTAAGAACGAGCCCGAATGTCGCCACGCCCTCGCTGATCCATTGCCCGGTGCCCGTCCGAACGGTTTCCGAAGTCTGCGCGACCGGTAGATCGAACATCGCATGCGCAAGCAGCACACCAGCAATCGCCGCCAAAATCTGAACGCTCGAATAGACCGCGCTCGCCGCAAGCGAAAGTTGCCCGGAGAGCATGGCAACGAGTGAGACGGCAGGATTGAAATGCGCACCGGAGACCGGCGCGAACATCGTGATCAGCACGGCGAGGATGGCGCCTGTCGCCAAGGAATTGGCCAGCAGTGCGATGGCAACGTTGCCACCTGACAGTTTATCGCCCATGATCCCCGACCCCACGACCGTCGCAAGCAACAAGGCCGTACCCAGTGCCTCGGCAAAGGCACGGGTCGTCAGGGATGTCGTGGTCATCGATGAGGCCTTCTCTTTGATGGCTGAGCGAGTTACGGCGAGCCGTTGGTAAAGTTTCAGCCGGCGGTCTGGCCAGCCTCGCTCTCGTGCCGCATCCGCCCGATTTCGTCGAGCTTCGCCTTCAGCGACATCCGGTCGAGCGCCTCCAATGGCAAGTTCGAGAATATTCCGATCCGCTGGTAAAGCATCCGGTGCGTATCCGCGAACGCCGCGCGAATTTCCGCCTCCGATCCTTGCGTCCGCGACGGGTCCGGAAGGCCCCAATGCGCCGACATCGGTTGACCAGGCCAATAAGGACACGTTTCATTGGCTGCATCGTCGCAAACCGTGAATACGAAATCCATGACCGGCGCATCGGCTGCTGCGAACTCGTCCCACGATTTGGAACGCACGCCGCTCACGTCGTAGCCGAGCTTCGACAACATATCGACGGCATAGGGGTTCACGCGCCCGCTCGGCTGACTTCCCGCCGAGTACGCCTTGAACCGGCCCTTACCCAGTTCATTCATTACGCATTCGGCGATCACGGAACGGGCCGAGTTATGCGTGCACAAGAACAGCACATTGAATTGCTTATCACTCATGTCGAAACCTTTTTCGGTTTTGGGGAGGACGGAGAGCACCCTTCGGCTTGCACGGCGGAAGGCGCGGACGGGGACGGCGACGCCACCCCGCACAAATCGGGACGGCCGGCGCAGCAGTCTTGCGTCAGAAACGAGATCAATTCGCGCATGGCGGTCTCGTCCAGCGCCGACCGGATGAAGCGGCCCTCCCGGCGCGTCACAGTCAATCCGGCGCGCTCCAGTTCCTTGGTGTGAAATGTCAATGTCGACGCCGGAATTCCCGCGGCCAATGCCAACTCGCCTGCCGACATCCCATTGCCGCCCGCACGCACGAGCGCCCGGAACAGCGCGAGGCGATGGGGGTTGGCCAGCGCGGCGAGCGCGCGGATGGCGTCGGTGTCTTTCATATTCCGACAGTACTAGAAATATACGACAATGAATTGACGTCCGGGATCGCCCGTACACAAACGCGTGAGCGGGAAAATGTTGCCTTGCATGAAATGATATAATGTTACATATAGGAGGTGTGGACGGTGACCAGATCTCCAATACGGTCGCCGTAAACGCTCAAGACACCATCGAGCTTCCGGGTTGTTCTCCAGGCAAACCAGGGACTTGATGAAGCTGAGAGCTACCGCTCAGCGGGGATGCCGAAACGTTTTCCTCCAGTTTCGCGATCCCCGTGACCCGGAATACGAGCCTCAGCCGCCGCGCCCGTCTCCCGCGGGCACCGGCCACCGACCGCTCTTAGCGGCCGCGAGCTATCGGAGAATGTCCTCCAACATCACTTCGACAGCTCGCGGCTGCGGCGGGCCGCAGCCAGCACCGCCTGCGTGAAAAGCTCCTGCAGCCCCGGCTCTCCCATCAGCACGTCGAGCGCCGCAGCCGTCGTGCCGCCCGGCGACGTGACGTTCTTTCTGAGTGTAGCGGCGTCGAATTCCGATCGACTGAGAAGCTCGCCTGCACCCGAAACCGTTGCCCGTGCGAGTTCATCGGCCAGCTCCGGCGACAGACCCGCCGCGCGGCCCGCTTCCGCCAGACATTCCGCGACCAGAAAAACGTACGCCGGCCCCGAACCCGAGACCGCCGTGACCGCATCCATATCGCCTTCGCGGTCGAGCCACACGACACTGCCGGCGGCCGCAAGCAGTGCGCTCGCAATCGCCTTTTGCCCGGCCGTCGTCGCAGCATTGGCGACGCATGCCGTCACCCCGCGACCGACCTGTGCCGGCGTGTTTGGCATCGCCCTTATCACAGCGATTCCAGGCGCCAAGTGGCGCTCGAAACTCGCAATCGTCTTGCCCGCCGCGATCGACAATATGATCGTCTGCGGGCCCGCGAGCTTCGCGAGCGGCGCGAAAACCTCATCCATCACTTGCGGCTTCACGGCAGCGAGGATCACGGACGGCGGATTATCGAGCGCCGTCACCACAGGCTCGCACCGGATACCGCTCCGCTGTAGAAATTCGGCAACCTCGTCCGGCGGCGAAGGATCTTGCACCACGATTTGATGGACCGGGAATCCGCGCGCCACCAAACCTTCAAGCAAAGCGCCACCCATCTTTCCGGCACCTGCCACCAGCAGCGGCCCATCGAGCGTGTAGGTCATGGCGCGTTCCATCCGGAATTACCTGGAAAAGCGCGCCGGACGTGTCAGGCCTGTCCCTCCGTCTGGAACATGGTCGAAACCAGCGCTTCGCGGCTTTCCTTACCTGCCCAGACCACGAACTGGAAGGCCTGATAGTACCGCTCGCAGGATTCAAGCGCCGCCTTGAGCATGGCCTCGCACTGCTGCGGGGCGCACACCGAACCGTTCAGCAGCAGCGCATGCCGGAACATCACCAGCCCTTCCTGCGTCCAAAGATCGAAGTGGCCGAGCCAAAGCTGCTCGTTGATCTGCGCCAAAAGGCGGTACATCTCGTTTAGCCGGTTGTCCGGCACTCGGAAGTCGAATGCGCACGCAAGATGCAACGCTTCCAGATCTTCGCGCCAGTTGAGCGAGACATGATAGTCCGTCCAATTTCCGCCAACGATAAGGGTCAGCTCGTCGTCTCCGGTCCGGTCGACGGCCCAGTCGTTCGCCGCCGCCAACTGCTCGACGATATCGATGGGATTGATCGCGCGCTCGTAGCCCTTCTCAGCGAATGCCATGCGTCTTCCTTTTTCCTCCAGGCATTCTGGCCTGGCCCATCAGCTTGGCGGACGACGAGAGCAACACGTCACTTGGCACCCGTTCGCCGATAACGCGACGGCCCGACAAAGCATCAGGGGCCCACGAGTCGCAACACGGCCAAAGGCTTGTCCACGGCCAATGCCGCCGTCGCGTCAACCAAAGCTGGGGAATGCACATGAAATGCGGCTTTCCCGGCACTGGGATCGCGCACCATGTTGATAAGCCTGCATCGGACTGTGGACAGGCGATCGCCTAAGTTGCCGCAGCGACGCGAATAAGCCCCCTCAGCGCAAGACCGCCGGTCTCACGTCCCAGGCACACCTGCCTTCATCCGCGCGATCTCAGCTTCCAGCGCCGCCACCTTAGCCATCAGCGCCTCGCTTTCCTCGCGCGCCTTGGCAGCCATCGCTTTCACCGCCTCGAATTCATCGCGCCGCACGAGGTCCATGCCGGCCAGCATCTTCTCGCCCTGCGCCCGCATGAAGGTTTCCATCTCCTTCTGAGCCCCCTGCGCGGCGCCGGCGGCGTCGGTCATCAGCTTGCCGAGCTCATCAAAAAAGCGGTTTGAAGTCTGCGTCATGGGAGGCTCCTTGCGAGTGCTGCGGCGCGTAGCGCACGGCTGTCGCGGTTGTGAGACATGAACGGACTATGGGCACTGATACCCACTTTCGCAACCGTGGCGATCCCTCCCGAACCTCCGGCGCTGGACATTCATTACCCCCCAACCTAACGTCCGCCGCCGCCCAGCGTTCCTCTGCAAGGCTCCTCGATCGCATGACCGTTTTCGCCATTCCATTCCCCGAAATCGACCCCGTCGCGTTTTCGCTCGGGCCTGTCAGCATCAAGTGGTACGGCCTCGCCTACATGGCCGGTCTCGTCCTGGGCTGGCTCTATGTCCGCCGCCTCCTGCGTGAAACGAACTTGTGGCGCGACGGCAAGCCGCCGTTCGGCGTCGAGCGCGTCGACGATCTTCTCGTCTACATCGCCGTCGGAGTCATCCTCGGCGGCCGGCTCGGCTACGTGTTCCTGTATGAACCAGAGTCCTACCTCGCCAACCCCGTCGACATCCTGAAAGTCTGGCAGGGCGGCATGTCGTTCCACGGCGCCATCCTCGGCTCCGCCGTCGGCATCTGGCTGTTCTCGCGCGCCTATGGCGTCAGCCCCTGGAGCGCCATGGACCTGTGCGCCGCCGCCAACCCCATCGGCCTCCTCTTCGGCCGCCTCGCCAATTTCATCAACGGAGAACTGTTCGGCCGCATCAGCGACGCGCCCTGGGCCATGGTCTTCCCGCACGCCAAAGCGCTTTATCCCGATATCGAACCCGCCACCCGCCATCCGAGCCAGCTCTACGAAGCCCTCCTCGAAGGTGTCGTGCTCTTCCTGGTGCTGCGTTATCTCACCCACCACCGCGGAGCGCTGAAAACGCCGGGCCTTGTCATCGGCGTCTTCCTGGCCGGCTATGCGATTGCCCGCAGCGTCTCGGAAATCTTCCGCGAACCTCACCTCGGTCACGCCTTGAATATCGGTCCCTTCACCGCCGGGCAGCTCTATTCCCTGCCCATGCTCTTGCTCGGCCTCTACTTCATCTGGCGGGCCCGCTCCGGCACCACGTCCTGACCCGTCATGCGTATCGAATACCACCGCACCCTTATTGCCGATAAAGCCCGCAATGAAGCGCTCTTCGCCGCCCTCGACCGCGTCATCGTCAAGGGCAAGTCGGTTGTCGCGGACATCGGTGCGGGTTCGGGCCTCTTGGGCTTGATGGCGTCCAAGCTCGGCGCCAAGGACGTCCATATGTATGAAGCATCAGCCGAAGTCGCCGCCGTCGCTGCCGCCGTCCTCAAGCAAAACCGCGCCCGCAACTGCCACCTTTATCCCTGCCGATCCACCGAGATGCTCGACGCCCCGCAGGCGGACATCATCATTTCTGAAACACTCGGCAACTACGCGCTGGAAGAAAACATTCTCGAAACGCTTGCCGACGCCATCGACCGTATTCTGAAACCCGGCGGCACGGTCATCCCATCGCGCATTTCGCAGTTCGTGTGCCCCGTCACGTCCCCGCGCCTCGCCAACGAAATGAACGCTTGGCGCGATGTGGGTCACGGCCTTGACCTCGAACCTGCCCGCACCATGAGCGTCAACAATGTCTACGTTCGCCTGATCGACCCAGCCGAGCTTCTGGGTCATGGCCGGGCCGCCAAACTGTGGGACGACATCGACCTGACGAAACCGCAGAAGGGGACGCGCAAGGGCGAAATCTCATGGGTGCTCGAGCGCGATAGTTGGATCTACGGTTTTGCCTATTGGTGGACAGCCGGCCTGGGCGGCGAACTCGAAATATCGACCGCCCCGGACGCGGCGCGCACGCATTGGGAACAGCTCTACTTTCCGTTGAACGAACCCATCCCGGCCAAAGCGAACGAGCGCATTCTGCTCTCACTGCGCTCCCGCTCGTCGGAAGAAACCGGCACCCACCTTGCCTGGACCGCCGTCCACGGCGACGCCGCCGGCAAGTCAATCTCCCGCCAGGCCATGGACCTCGACAAGGGCTGGATTTCTTGAGTGTCGCTTATTCGAACTCGCGGTCGTCCACCGCCGCACCAGGCAATTCCCTGTCCAGCGACGCGCGGTAGGCTATGCAGCCGCGCATGAACTTGGGCCACGGAGGTACGGCCACGTCGGGGCTCGTCTGTTCCGGCAAAAGACTCCAGAGCTGCGGATGATACCAGCACAGATCATGGCCCGAAGAATCGCGATGCGATCGTATCCCGGCGCGAAGCCTCCGCACCTCCCTGGCAAGTTCGTCCCGGCTCATGGTGTCGAGATCGTCGTCCATCGCATATCCTCCCTCACCGGGTCACGACTGCTGCCCTTTTAGCGTCCGCTCGATCCCGTCGAGAAACGAGCTGAGCAGAATTTCAAACACCCGGTCGCTTTCGTCCTTCGCGAACACCGGCCCCATTTTGCGCGTCACCGGAAAGAGGCGCGGGTCGAGGGCCTCGATTTCGGCCAGTTCTTCCGGCGTGCACGGGTTCAACATACCGCCCACTTCCACGACCCCGAACCCAATCGCGAGAGTGAACAGCGCCATCCCGTAATCCGCTGCGTCCTCCTCATTGAAGCCCGCGTCGAGAAGGGCCGCATAGACCATTTCGCCCAGTTCGAAATCGGCCGGCCCGCTCGTCTGATACCGAGAGACGATGTTGAATGCCTTCGGATAGCGCTCCGCCAATCCGCGGTACCGCTGCGCTACCTCCAGCAAGATGTCCCGCCACGCGCCCTTGGGGCGTTCGATGTCGAGCGACGCAACCATGGCATCGGCTATGGCCCGCATCAGTCCTTCGCGCGACCCGAAGTGATGCAGGATCGTCATCCCGTCCACGCCGACCGCCGTCGCCAGCTTTCTGACCGAGAACGTCTGCTCGCCTTCCGCCGCAAGCATCTCAAGCGCGGCATCCACCAGATCCTGGCGGCGAATACCCCTGCGCCCGCGGCGGTTCTTTTCGTGTTCGTCCTGCAACAATAAATCCTTCACCCTAGCCGATTTTTCTGCAATGTAGACTTGACTTCTGCGATGCAGAATATATATTCATCGTTGTAGAGTTTAGCGCCGATCCTCGGAAAAGCGCAAGACTTAAGAAAAAAGCTCGCGAAATCAGAGCTTAGAACCCAAGGACACGTATCATGACCGCGCAGAACCGTAACAATCAGTCGAACCAGCCCCTCAATCTCGGCGGCTTCTTTGACAGCTTCGTCCGCCAGATCGGCGGCGTCATTAACGGCCGTTGAGTGCCGTGCGGCGCCCACTTTTGTGGGCGACCCGGCGAAGTTTGAGAGTTCGGAGGGAGCGCAGGCCGCACAAAAAGTGAAAGCGGCGGCGCTCCCTTCGCAATCTTGCGGAACGAGCAACTATTCTTTGCCGGCCGTGCTACCGGCACGCCGCGCCAACCAGCAATACGTCCGCACCGGTCGCCATGGCCTCTCGCGTCATGTCCTCCCGTGTCGCGCTCACGCCTTGTTTTCCCAACGGCCCTCCGGCGATTGTTTCCAATAACTCACCTTGCAGCCCGCAGCCTTCGCCGCGCTCCACTGCGTGCGCGCTTGCAAACGCGCCTCTTCATCGTTGCCATCAAAAAGGAAGACGAGCCGAATGTGCGTTTCATAGTCCGGAGCGTCCGCCCCATCGACGAGAAAACGCACCCCTGCTCCGTTTGGCGTCACGGGCTCCATCGTCAAAAAGATCGGCTGATCAGCGGCATGTCCATCCTTCGCCGTCCCGTGTGCCAGAAAGCTTTCCTCGCTGTAGGTCCACAGCGTTGCATCGAGCGCTTCGAGACGTTCAGCATTGCCCGACTGCACGACGGCGCGCCAACCGCGCTGCAACGTTTTTTCCAGCAGTCCCGGCAAAACCCGCTCCAGCGGTTGGCGTTCAAGGTGATAGAAAAGTACTTCCGACTTCTCAGCCATGATGCTCCGCCCGGCAATTCCATGCTTTGTCGAATTGTTTGACCAAGAACACTTGAAACGCAAACCCCACTTCACTAATTGTTGGGGTCCGGTGCGGCGCCTTAAGTGGTGACGCCTGTGTGGGCGGTGAGATGGCAGCCTCTTAACGGTTCGCTGCATGTCTCCCGCCCACTGTGATTCCAGGCGCCGCTGAAAAAAAACGCCCCCGGTATACCGAGAGCGTTTCTAACCTCAGGGGCCGCCGTTCACCTCACCGCCTCGGGCGGCGGATCTCACCGGCATCCACGAGCGCATCGATACACCCGACAGAAAGCCGCTTTCCGACCGTGCGCATACACTGCCGCGCCTTGGTCGATTCCGGGGCGTACTTCGGGCAGAACCTCTTGTAATCCGCGCCGCACGCCTCGCGCACCTTGGCGCTGACAGCGTGCGCTGGCGCGGCGGCCATGAGCGCGCACCCGCCCGCAACTACGAAAACGGCAAGGCTCTTCATCTTGATCATCACGGCGTACCTTTCGTTTAGCCGGACCGCTTTTGCGGGTCCGATATCTGTGATTGCTCCCGGCATGCGATGAAAAATAGCGCCACGAGCCCAACCTCGCCAGCGTCCGTTGGCCGCTGCGTCAGGGCGAGCAGCTGCGATGACCACCTATTTCCGCCGTCCGGTTTTTTCGTAAGGATTATCGCCCCTTCTCAGGTTGAAGCGGATCGGGACGCCTGGCAGTCCGAACGCATCCCGGAGACTGTTGGTGAGGTATTTGAGGTAGGATTTGGGCATCTCGTCAGCCTTTTGGCAGAACGCGACGAACGTCGGCGGCCGCGTCGATGGCTGCGTCACATATCTTATCTTGATGCGTCGCCCTGCCGATGCGGGTGGCGCATGCCGCGCCAGCGCTTCGGCCAGCCACCGGTTCAGTTCGGACGTCGAAACGCGGCGATTCCACAGATCCGCAGCCTTGAACACCGCCGTCATCAGTTTGTCGAGACCGCTTTCGCCGAGCGCCGACACGGGCACCACCGCCACACCGGGCACTTGCGCCAGGCTCATAGCCACCAGATCGCGGATTTCCTTCAAACGCTTCTGCTTGTTTTCGATCAGGTCCCACTTGTTGACCGCAATAACGAACGCACGTCCCTCATCCGTCGCCAGTTGCCCGATCGTCAAATCCTGATGTTCGAGCGGATGCTCCGCGTCGACGAGCAGCACGACGACCTCCGCAAACCGGATCGCGCGCACCGCATCCGACGCCGACAGCTTCTCCGCCAGCTCCGTGATCTTGGCTTTGCGCCTGAGCCCCGCCGTATCGAACAGCCGGACCGTTCGGCCCTTCCATTCGAAATCTGTCGAGACACTGTCCCGCGTCAGGCCCGGCTCCGGCCCGGTGATCATCCGGTCTTCGCCAAGTAGCGCATTGACGAGCGTTGACTTGCCCGCATTCGGCCGCCCGACGATAGCGACACGCAACGGCCGGTTGGCGCGGAACGTCTCCTCATCCTCCGGCGGCTCTTCCTCCGCGGTATCGGCGTGCGGATCCTTCTGCCGGATGATTGGTTTCAGCCCCAGCGCATTGAGCGTATCGATCATCAACTCGCCGAGCCCCTCGCCATGCTCGGCGGAAATCGCCACCGGCTCCCCGAGCCCGAGTTTGAACGCCTCATAAAATCCAGCCGCCGACGCGCGCGATTCACTCTTGTTGGCCACGAGCACCACCGGTTTGCCGGACTGCCGCACGATCCGCCCAAACCCTTCGTCCGCCGTCGTCACGCCGTCTTTGGCGTCAATCACGAACAACACGAGGTCGGCTGCCTCGATGGCGGCAAGCGTCTGTTGCCGCATCCGGTCGGCGATCGACCCGCGTGACGCCTCTTCGAGGCCCGCCGTGTCGGTGATCCTCAAAACGTGCCCTTCGAAATTCGCCTCGCCGTCGCGACGGTCGCGCGTCAGACCCGGCAGATCGGACACGAGCGCCGCCCGCGTGTGCGTCAACCGGTTGAACAACGTCGATTTGCCCACGTTCGGCCGGCCGACGATCGCAACCGTCGGAAGCGCAGGAGCTACGGGGCGTGACACCGGTTCTGAGGACGCCTTGTTGGAGGACATGAAACTGCCAAATAGGGTTGAGCCGCCGCTTATGCCCCATTCTCAGCCCCGCGCAAATGCGTGACACCGGCACGGGATGCAGGCATGAAGCGGCCGCCCGCTCATTCACCGGCGCTGACGCCGTTAACCGTCCCCACCATGAACTACCGCCACGCCTACCACGCTGGAAACTTTGCCGATGTCGTCAAGCATCTGGTGCTGACGCTCGTCATCAGGCACTTGAAACAGAAGCCCGCCCCCTTCCGCGTCATCGATACGCACGCAGGCGTCGGCCTCTACGATCTCACTGGTCGCGAAGCGGGCAAAACCGGCGAGTGGGAAAACGGCATCGGCCGCATCATCACCCACACGTTCCAGAATGAAGTTGCGCGCATCCTCGCGCCTTACCTCGACATCGTGCGCGCCGAGAATCCTCCGGACACCCTTACGCTCTACCCTGGCAGCCCGGTGATCGCCCGCCGACTGCTGCGCGACCAAGATATCCTTGCCGTCAATGAGCTTCATGCGGAAGACCACGCCGAATTGGCCCGCTACTTTGCCCGCGACCCTCAGACCAAAGTGCTGCGGCTCGACGGCTGGACCGCTTTGAAATCGCTTCTGCCGCCGAAGGAGCGCCGCGGCGTCATTCTCGTCGACCCGCCTTTCGAAGAGACCGGAGAGTTGGATCGCCTGATCTCTGGTCTCAAAGACGCTCAACGCCGCTTCGCCACCGGAACGGTCATCGTCTGGTACCCGATCAAGTCACTGAAACCACTCGATCGCTTCTATGCCGGCGTCTCCGCTCTCGGCTTGGAGAAAGTCCTGGTGACCGAATTGTTCATCCGCCCACCCGGCGACCCCGCCCGCCTCAACGGGACCGGCCTCATGATCGTCAATCCGCCTTTCACGCTCGAACCGCAATTGCAGACCGTGCTTCCTGCTCTTACGAGCCTATTGTCTACGGAACCCGGCGCGTTTCACGTCGTCGGCGCAACCTGCCCTCCCAAGCGCTGAACGCGGGCCCAATCCACCTGTCCCGTTTTGGCTCGTTAAGCCTGAAGTTTCGGAATTTGTCGCTGACCGTGTCATTTGCGCCTTGCACAAGTTAAAAAACTTTGATCGCATAGGACATGGCGCCGCAGCTTCGCGATGGTCGTATGAGGTCAGCGCCTGCAGCAGACGACGAGCAGCAAGATCGGTGGCAAACGATGCGGCAGACTGGGACTGTAAAATTCTTCAACGAGCAGAAGGGGTTCGGCTTCATTAAGCCGGATGGTGGCGGCAACGATATCTTTGTGCACATCACGGCGCTTCAACAGTCGGGCTTGCAGAACTTGGCTGAAGGGATGCGCATTTCTTTTGAAACCGAGCCCGACAAGCGTGGCAAGGGCCCAAAGGCCGTCCAACTGCGGCCCGAATAATCGGTCGTGGCCGCCGCTGCCGTCACCTGGTCTTGATTGCGGCCCGGCCACAACCGGGCCGTCTGACATCTGTGGAAAACGACCTTATACTTGCATTTCGAATATTGAACGCCGCTCTGCTCGCCCCATTGCGATTTGGCCACAGACCTAGGGTTTTTGCCGCTCTCGGCGACATGGTCACAAGATCAACAGATTGTTGAAATGCATGGGGACTTCAGGCCCTTCGCCACTGGCCGGTAAGGCCTTCCATGGCTATAGGTGACGGAGGTATGTCGCTGGCTGCACCACGAGCGGCCAATTGGAGAAATTTTTGATGCGATCGCTCACGGCATCCGCCCTGACTGCAATGACCGCCGCAGCCGCGGTCATGGTCTCCGCCGCCACGGCCAACGCGGCGTGCAAGAAGATGGGATTTCTTGTCAACGATTACGGCAAGGACGGTCCCACGAAAGATGCGCAGGATCTTCTCGACAAGCACATCGCAGAGTGGGCCGCTCAGAACGGCATCAAGAACTACACTGTCGGCAAGAAGGACGTGAAGTGCGAACTCTACATCGACGTCATCCTGTTCGACGAGCACACCTGCACCGCATCCGCCAACGTGTGCTGGGACGAGCCTGGCAAGGAAAAGCCCGCAAAATCGGCAAAAAAGAAAGAACAGGACTCCTCTGATACGGCCAAGGCTGTCGAATCCGACGACAAGTCCAGCGAATCTAAGGCGTCCGACGAGGCTCCGAAAACAGCAGCCGGCGCCACCACCGAAACCAAATCGGAAACCGCCCCGGCCGGCGCGATCGAGACCGGCACGCTCCCAGGCGCGGAAACCACCACGCCGGCCCCTGCAGCCGGCACATCCGCCGACGATGCAGCCGCTCGCGCTGCCGCCGCGGCAGAGCGCGCCGCGGAAGCCGCAGAGCGTGCAGCAGCCGCAGCCGAAAAAGCTGCCGCCGCATCGCAGGCCACTGCGCCTCCATCCCAACTTGAAATGCCGGCCTTCGGTGCCGGCAAGCCTGCCGAAGTCGCACCCGTCACTCCGGCCGAACCGAAGCCTTGAACAACCGCGCCGGACCAGGTGGAAAATAGCGCGTCTCGCGAGAGACGCGCTTTTTCATTGTGCTCAGCTTGATCCCTTCGAAGCCGTCAGCCGGTCGAGCCGCAGCCGGTGCCGCTCGTCCGTCAAAAGCCTGACCGCCGCCACCCCTGCCAGCACAACCGCAATACCCGTCGCCCCAGCGATCAGGAACAAGATCATCACCTGATACTTCATCGCCTCGACAGGATCGGCTCCCGCCAGAATCTGGCCGGTCATCATGCCCGGTACCGACACCAGGCCCGCCACCGCCATCGCACTCAGAATGGGGGTCAATCCAGCCTTCAATCCCCGTCGCAGGACGTCTTCCAGCGCTTCGACGCGCGTGCTGCCCAAAGCCAACCTGGCCTCGATTGCTGCTCTCTCCCGCGTCGCCGCACCCGTGATTGTATCGAGCACCAGCGTCACGCCGGCCAGCGCATTGCCGATCATCATGCCGAGTATGGGTAACAAAAATCGCGGCGCCCACCACGGCTCTGACCCGATGATCGCTGTAACTGCGAACACCGATGCCAGCAAACCCGCAAAGAACGGTGCGGCGCCGCCGATCAAATAAGACGCGGGCCCCCGGAATTTCCGATCCTGCCGCGACGCAACTTCATAGGCGGTCGCGGCCAGCATCATCAAGGCGAAGCCAATTGTCGCCCACGACGACCCACTATCGAAGACCAGCTTCAAAACGAACGCGACCGCCGCAAGCTGCACGCACATGCGCGCTGCCGAAACGGCAATTGTACGCTCCAACCCGAGCCGGAATGCTAGCGAAAGTCCGGCTGTCAGGACGAGCAGCAGCGACGCCAGCAGAAGGTCCTGCGGTGTCAGCGAAATATACGTCATGCCCCACCCGCCGCGCCGGAATCCGCGCCGGGGCCGCGCGGCTTCGGCAGCCTCAGTCGCGCATGCGACAGTCGCTGCGACAGCGCCAGATCATGCGTGGCAAGAACGACGGTGCGCCCGGCATAAAGCTGATAGCGGATTTGCTCTTCGATTAATGCCGCACTCGCCCCATCGAGCGATGCGGTCGGTTCATCGAGCAACAATACCTTCGGCTCCCCCTGCAGAGCCCGCACGAACGCGAGCCGCAGCCGCTCTCCCGTGGAGAGTTGCGCGAGGTTGCAATCCAGATCGCCGGGTTCCAGACCCACGTGAGCCAGTTGCCGCCGAAAGCGCTCCGTATCAGCGACGTCGGCCGCGAACCCGCCTCGCGGCGTATCGCTCCACCAGCCGGGTTCGGCGGCCACATAGCGCACGAGCTGCCGCCATTGCGGTGCTGGAACCTCGTCTCGCTCTGCGCCGTCGAGAAACACCAAACCCTCGACTGGATCGAGGTCGGCCAGCGCCCTGAGAAGCCGGGTTTTACCCGAACCCGATGCACCTTCGACCGCAAGACACTCGCCCTCTGCGATCTCGAAGCTGAGCGGCGGCAAAGGTGCAAGTCTCAGGTTGTCGACACGCAGCACGGCCGCTTATCCCCTCGCGCGCCCGGTAATGCGCACGCGGCTGATTACCAAGTCTCGCAACGAACGGCCAGAGCGGCCTACGCCGCGGCCGGGAGCATCCGGAAACGGTCTTCAAGCGACATGCGGTCGAACGGTTTCATGAGACTGGTGTCGGCACCGGCTGCCAAAGCGCGGGTGATGTCCAAATGATCGTACTCGGTCGCCAGATAGACGAGGTAGGGGCGCGGCCCCGTCGAACGGGCACGCAGCTTCTGAATAAACTCGTGCGCCGACATCTCCGGAATTTGCCAGTCGAGCAGAATAGCGTCCGGCAGCGTCGAACACGCCAATTCGTAAGCCTCTCGCCCATCGCCAGCTTCGATGATTTCGTAGCCCATTGCCGAAAGGATCTGGGAAGCAACCTTCCGAACGACTTCGCTGTCGTCGACGATGAGGCAGCGTTTCATAAAGATACTCCGGCAAGCAACCAACACACCTCACAGCGCGCGCAAGCCCTGCCCGCGCCGCCCGATCGATACTGACTTGGACATGGTTAATGAACTGTTGACGCCGCGCTCATCCTGCCGCCGCATGAATACGAATGTCGACGCCGTCTTTCGCGATCGTGATCGGCATTTCAGCCGTGAGCGCGAGGCGCGACGTGTAGTAGGCCTGGATAGTCATGGCATCGAGCGCGGGCGCGTCTCTGCCCGTCACGAATTCATTTAAGTGCTGCGGCAGCCTCGCACCGGTACCTCGGCAGACGACATGAAACGCCGGCCGCTCGACGGCTCCCTCGATCGTCACGTCGATGTCGCCGCCCTTCGGCAGGGCGGTAATCGCAGCGGCAATGATGTTGAGCAGCAGCTTCACCTTGTCTTTGCTCATGTAGCCGGGCGGACCGCTCCAGTTGAGCCGGTGTTTCGCCTTGCCCTTGCCGTTGACGACGTAGCCACGCGAAATCTTTTCCGCCATTCCAAGGTCGATGAGCGCCCCGGCAGACCCGCTTGCCCCGAACGCAAAGCGGGCGAACTCCAGGCACACCGAAGCCTGGCTCGTAACATTGCGGATCATTTCGAAGGCATACCGGCGCGCCTCTTCGTCCTTCTCCTCGTCGTGCAATTGCAAACCGATACTGATCGCGCCGACCGGACCGATGACATCGTGACAGATCTTGCTGGAGATCAGCGCGGCGATTTCCAGATCGGATGGCACGGCGGCATCGGTCATGAAAGGCGGTCCTTGAATGCAGAAAGTGGAGCATTAGACAAGCCGAGCACCGAAACGGCCCCGAATCGCGCACTTGCCCGGTCCACACCTGCTCTGATACACGGCCCGGTGACTCGTTGAAAGGTCTGCGGCGCAACACGCTGAAACCGCAGGTGTGCTATCGACGTCTCGCGAATTAGCCTCGCGCCACTGCCGCGCAGGCGAATCAATATCGGCCTTCGCGCCGCCGCCCTCGCCTCCAATTAGCATTGAGATCGGACCTATGAAGTTTTCATCGCATGCCGCTCTTGCCGGCGCCCTGCTGCCCGCCGTGATTGAAGCCGCCCAGGTCATTCTGCAGATCCGTGACGCCGGCTTCACGGTCGATCGCAAATCGGACGATTCGCCGGTCACGGAAGCGGACCATCGCGCCGAGGACATCCTCTCAGCGGCGTTGCGAGCAATCCATCCGGACATCCCCGTCGTCGCCGAGGAATCCTCCGCTTCCGGATCGGCGCCGCGCATCGGCTCGACCTTCTTTCTGCTTGACCCCCTCGACGGCACCCGCGACTACGCGGCCGGCCGCGACGACTTTTCAATCAACGTCGGCCTCGTCGATAGCGGGCAGCCGGTGTTTGGATTGATCTACGCCCCCGCTCGCCGCGACTTTTTTCTCACGCTGGCGCCCGGAGAAGCCATGACCGCAACGGTCGATCCGGCCTCGCCGCCTCATTCCATTGCCGAACTCGGCGGACGCCGGATCGGCGTGCGCGAGGCAGGGCCGGGCAACCTATCAGCGCTTCTCAGCCGCAGTGAGATCGGTTCCGATTTCGATGATCGCCTCGCCGCTTTAGGTGTGACCACGCGGACCGGCATCAGTTCCGCCGTCAAATTCGGGCTCGTCGCCCGCGGCGACGCCGACATCTACCCGCGCTTCGGCCCGACGTGCGAATGGGATACCGCTGCCGGCCAAGCCATCGTCGAAGCGGCAGGCGGCACCATGACGGCGCTCGACGGTTCGCCTATGATTTACGGCAAAGCCGCATCCGGCTTCTTGAATGGATCGTTCGTTGCCCGCGGCCGCGTCGCCGTTTGAGCGGCATCAAGCCTTGCTGTGGCCTTGTTCGAAACACCGAAAGCCACACTTTGGTAACACTTTCTGGCGATGGTTATTGGAGCTTTAACCAGCCGCCTCGGGCGGCATCGATTCGCCGGGTGATCGCTCCATGTCGTCCCGCATAACGTCTCGCACACTGGCCGCAAGCGCACGCGGTCTATTCGCCGCGCTGGCACTCGCGCCGTTCATGTCCACGACCGCCCTCGGCGTCGACGACGCCTACCGGCCGCCCTCTGAGTCGTATGATCGCGGCTACGAGAGCGGCGCTGAGGAAGTGTATCGCCCTGCCCCTGATTCATATCGCTCCGGCGGTGGCTACGAACAGGATGAGTCGTACCCCTCACCGGGCAGTGACAGTTTCGGTGGCAACCGTTCGACGGCAGGCGTGCCTCCCGCCGCTGGCTACGGCGAACCCTACGCGCCACCTTCCGCCGACGACGGGTTACCCGTACCTCAGGGCCCGGCACCATCCGGCTCGATGAGTTCGAGCGGTTATGACAAATCCGAGATCATCGGTGCAGGCCACAGCCTTTTTGGCGGCGTCAGCCAGGGCCTCGCAGAAGCCGTCGAGTGGGCTTTCCAAAGCCAGGGCCGTCCCAACGGTTACATCCTCGGCGAAGACGCCGGCGGGGCCTTCGTCGTCGGGCTTCGTTACGGCGAAGGCACGCTCCACTCCAAGCACTTTGGCACACAAAAAGTCTTCTGGCAGGGACCGTCCGTCGGCTACGACGCCGGAGCCGAGGGCTCCAAGACCATGGTTCTGGTCTATAATTTGTCCGACCCATCGCAGATGTACGCGCGCTTCGGCGGCGTGCAGGGTGCCGCCTATCTCGTCGGTGGCGTTGGCGTGCAGATTCAAAAGCACGGTAATGTCACACTTGCGGTCATCAGATCCGGAGTAGGGCTCCGGCTAGGTGCGAACGTCGGGTACATAAAGTATACCCGCTCACCGACCTGGAATCCGCTATAAGCGCTTCCGTCGGCGGCCGCGAATTGGCACCGGGCAGGGACGGCACAGCCGCGTGAAGTCGGTTCAGCTGTCCTCCCCAAGGCACGCGGCCGGGGAACGGGGTGGCTCGAGGGCCGCCGCACTGCCCCCTGGGCTTCCAAGCCTGCGAGTGGCGGTCTGCGGCACCAATGGGGACAGACGGCGTGATCACCATCCAATCGGCAATGCTGGTGGTGCTCGGCTTCTCGATTGCGGGGCTGCTTGCCTGCGCGATTGCGCCGGCCTATCGCCGCCGCGCCGCCCGGCTGGCCACGCTCCAGTTGAAACGCTCGATGCCGCTGACGGAGACCGAGATCGCGGCCGACAAGGACCGCATTCGCGCCGACTACGCCATTCGCGTCCACAAACTCGAAAGCAACCTCGAAGACCTGTCCCTCGAGTCCGCCCGCCAGCTCATCGAAATCAACCGGCGCGATGCCCGCATCAGCGCGCTCGAAAGCGATGTGGCGCGCCTGTCGACGATCAATGACGAACACGAGAATGCTCGCCGCGTTCTCGAACTCACCATCACGGACCGCCTCCCGAAGGTCGAGCAGCGCCTAGCCGAAGCCAAGAAACTCCTCTTCGAGCGCGACCGTGAGATTTCCTCGCTCACGCAGACCGCCCAGCGTCAAGCAATCGCACTCGACGAAGCGACCCAGATTAATACCCAACAGCGCAACGACATCCATCGCCTGAACGCGACGCTGACGACGCGCGCCGCCCGGCATCGCGACAAGGCCGAAGAGCAGAAACACGAAACCGAAATCGCCTTGCGCACGGAGATTGAGGCTTTGCGTGCGCGTGTTCGCGATCAGGCTGACGTCATTACGCGACTTCAATCGGGCTCCGATGACGACCATGCCGGCGCGGAAATGTCTCGCCTTCGCGCCAGCCTAGCCGAGGCTGAACGCGCGCTCCAAGACGCGCAAATCCAATCCTCACCGCTGGTCACGGGTACCGACGTTGAAACGCGGGCCCTGCGCTCCACCGTCGAAGACCAGACGACCGAGATCGCGCGCCTGAAGGCCGAGCTTTCGTCATTGAAAGGCGACAAGCCGGACGCCGGTCAAAGTGCGGAGGGTGACTTGGCGGCACTCACCGCCAAGCTGGCCGCGCTGGAAGCCGAAACGGCCGAGCAGTCGTCCATCATCCTCGGCCTGCGCGCGGAGATCGCGGCGGGCAATGAGAAACTGGCTCGTCAGGCAGACTTCCACATGGAAGAGATGCAAAAGCGTGCGGCCGGCACCCGGCCGCTGACAACGCCGGCGCCGGCAGAGGCGTCTCCGCCCGCCGCGTCGCGCCTCTCTCTAGCCGAGCGTATGAACGCGCCGCGGATTGCGACCGTGCAAATTTCGAACGGTTCAACGGGCGCGGCGAATGGCAACGAAGCAGCCGACAAGCCGCCAGCTCCAGCCGAAGGCGTGGATCAAACGCCTTCCGAGTCCGCAGGAACACCAAGGCGGCAAAGCCTGTTGCAGCGGATTACAGGTCTGGAAAAGCCCGTCGCATGATCGACGGGCAAAAATGAAATGCCCATGCGCAATCGATAGTGCAGGCCCATAGGATCAGTTTTTCAACGCTACGAGCACGCCCAGGCTGCGATTGATGATATCGCGCGAAGTTTCCGCCACCACCCGGCGCTTGCCCGGACGGACCGGAATTTCGTAGCCCGTTTCGAAATACGCCGTCGCCAGCACGCTGTCCGGCAAATCGCCTGGCTTGTGTGCCGGCGTCTTCCGCTTCCGCTTGGAGGCTTGCGCTAGACGCGCCGACTTCCGAGCGGTCTTCAGCGGCTTGATTTTCACCCCTTCGGCCCGATCAATCTGCACCGCCAGCACCTGAACGGGTACATCGGGAATCTTGCGCGCGACGATGGTCCGCACGACAGCATGCCGCCTCGCTTGAGCATCGACCGCCGACGCCAACTCAAACTTCTCGACCCGTGACAGCTCGGCATTGAGCGGCGGTGTCTCGCGACGCTTCATCTCCGCCGCCAAATCCGCGATGCTGTGAATGAGGAGTGCTGCACAACCCACAAGCGCGCCATTGAACAACACGTATCGTCCAACGGCGCTCCGGCGATGTTCTGCGCGAATGATCATTTCGAACGCGACACTCACAAATTGAACTGGCCCGGTTGCAATACCGCAGGTCGCCGGACGTTGCGGCTTATACGTCGTGTGTAAATGGCGGCGGCAGGCAAATCGAAGCAGAGTAAATGTTCAGAGTTCTGACAATAAACTTTGCGCGTTTCGTCCGGCTGCAAAACCCTGAATGACGGAACAACAGTTTAGTTCCGGCAATGTGCAACTTGCAGAGAACCACCATCGGATAGTGCGCCGCCCGCACATTGTCATCACGTCCAAGGCAATTAGACGTGCCACCACCACAACAGCGGCGGCACCGCCAGAAACATCAGATAAAGGCCATATACGTCAACGATGTAGCGAAAATACACTCCGGCAAATCCGGCGCGATCGCTTGTCCCATCCAGTCTGGCGAACAGATAATCGATCCGGTTGTGGTTAACCGGGCATGCCTTCATCAAATCATTATAGCGGCGTCTGAAATCCTGCACCGCGGCTGGGGCCGAAGGTCGCGCGATCCGCAATTCCTGCGCCAGTTCCGAAACCCCAAGCGCGCAGTTGTGCAGGTGATGCGCCTTCATTTTGTAGTCGCTGAGCGCTTCGAGTAGCCCGAGGATCAATGTGAAAACCGATGAAACAAGCTGAATGAACGTCATCAACCGGTTCGTCGCATCATCGATCTGATCGGCATACACGGCCTGCCACACCGCCAGTCCGACGAAATAGAGCGCCACAGTCGATTGCGTGAAGAGCGAAACGGTGGCCTTGCGTTCGAGCCGCTCCGCCGCGTTGAAGCGCGCCGCCTTTACCAGCCGCATCGTGGCGGCAAGACGTTCGCCTTCCCGTCCGGCCTCCTGTTCCGACGCCCATGCATCGCGCCGCGCGACCAGGCGATCTTCAACGCGCCTGCCGAACGTCGAGGGCACAGAATCGCTGTGAGCAATGTGAACCATGAGCCTTCGCTGAGCCACGTACGACCCGGCAGGCTTAGCGCGATTCGGCGGCCCGCTCGCAGATCAGAGGCCGACAGCCCCGAGGATCGACTGCACATCGCTGGTGGAAGGCAAACCGCCGGCGACGGCGAACGCCGCAACGCCACTGATCACGGCCGCAACCCCCATTGCGAGTGTCCAGGACATGACCGACCGCACACGTTCGAACCGCCGTTCCCGCTTTGCCCGGTCCAGCCAACCGTTCACGCGCTCGGTGCTCTCGACGGTTTGCGCAGACTCCGGCCCCCTCCACTCGAAAGAGCCGCCGGGACCGAATGGGTCTTCGTCGGCCACGGCCCCTGAAGCAACGAGCCGCAAGCCCGGGCGGCCAGTCAGCACGCGATCTATATCTGCGGTCAGGCGGCGCATATCGTCATCGGCTTCATTCAAAACAGTGTCGGCCCGAACACGCGCAATCTCCGGCAGGGGTGGCGGCACAGTCCGCTGCGCCGCTGCGTCCGGGCGGGAAATATGATTTGAAAATGCATAACTCATGCGGCGTTCCCCAGCGAAGCGCCGTGGCTCAAGTGTTCCGCAACTGAGATCGAGCAGCGCCCAAAGCATGGCGGCAAAAACACCGCTCTGCTGTCCCCTCCCGATCGGGACCACCGGATTTGACATCCGTCAGGTCCACGTACGCCCGGCACTCGAACCTCCGGCTGGCCGCCGCTGTCGGCCATGGAAGTCAATGCGCGCGGACCCCTCCATCCACACGCTATCCACAGAATAATCGGAGAACAGCACAGCGACAAGTCCGCAATTGCGTTGCAAAACTCTCTTCGCGGTGGTGGCCAATCCACGCCCGCGCCATAAGGGAATCACCAATCGCGGCCCGCTCTGACTTTGCGGGCCACGACAAAGCCGGAGCGCCGGGCCGGCTGCATCCTATGCGGAGGAATTCACCAAATGCTGATGCTCGCCGTCGGAATTCTGCTCTTCCTGGGTATTCACCTGGTCCCGACTTCGCCCGATCTCCGCGACGGTCTGGTCGCCCGCTTCGGCACGCCGGCCTACAAAATCGTCTTTGCCGTGGCGTCCGCCATCGGCCTCGCACTGATCGTTTTCGGTTATCACAAGCTGCAAGTGAACCCCGGCAAGAACATCGCGTTCGGCGAACCGCCTGTTTGGCTCAATCACATCACATGGCTGCTGATGCTGCCCGCAATGATTGCCCTCGTGGCCGCCTACGTTCCATCGCGCATCCGGTCTACCCTGAAGCACCCAATGCTGGTTGCCATCAAGATCTGGGCCCTCGCCCACCTTCTGGTGAACTGGGACCTCGCATCATTTCTCCTGTTTGGGTCCTTTCTCGCCTACGCCGTTTATGACCGGATCTCAGTGAAAAAGCGCGGTGCGCTCGGTCCGCTCGGCGCCAATAAGGGCGGCCTAGTCGGCGACCTCGTCGTGTTGGCCGTGGGCATCGGGCTCTATGGCTTCATGCTCTACGGTGGCCATGCCTGGCTGATCGGAAAGCCGCTTCTGCCCGCTTAGTGCGGCGCATGCGCGCGAACAGGAAAGGCCGCCCCAACGGGCGGCCTTTTCTTTATTGAATGAGAAAGTGCGCGTTATCCGTCTGCTGCGATCAACGAACCGGCACGATGAAGTCGGTGAACTTACCAGTCTCGTTGCTGAGACCGTTGTCCGAGATGATCACCGACGAGCCGGGCTTCATGACGTCCTCAATCGCGAGGCGTACGTCGTCGGAAAGCTTGACCCGGTCGAGTGCCGCATTCGCCGTCTGCGTTCGCCGCAACTCTCCCGCAGAACGCTCGGCGTCGGCAGCGGCCTGCGCCCGGTCCTTCTTCGAAACGGGCGATTTGGCCGCCGTGGATTGCGTCGGGAGCGACGCGACGGACCACGTCACATGGTCATTCCCGGGATCGACGTCCAACGCCGTGAAGACGTGCGTACCCAATGCCTCTTCCGGCCGCTCGATTTTGACCGCTGCTTCCAGAATGGGCTCGTAGCCCTGCCGCACATAGACCTTCTGCGTCTTGCGGCTAATGAAGACGTGCACCGGTTCCTTCCGCTTGGCTTCGCGCCGCTTGTAAGCGGCGTCAGCCTCGACTGCGGCGTTGAGCTTAATCGATGCTGCACGCACGGCATTGGCGGCCTCGGCGCGCAATCTGTCGGCGTCAGCGAGTGCCGTCTCTGCTGCAGCGACAGCTTCGGCGCCTTTCGCGCTGGCGGCGCGGGCAGCCTCGGCCGCATCGGCCCGATCGAGAGCCGCAGCTTCCAGCCGATCCTCGTCCTCGCTGGCTTTTGTGACTTCTTCAGGCGTGAACCCGGTCTTGCGCATCATCGCTTTCGAAAACTTGGCAAGGCTATCGCTGGCGGCCTTCGCGGCCTGATCGGCCTTGCGCGCGTCGCTCGCCAATCGGCTGGCTGCCGTCCGCGCATCCCGCAAGGCAAGCTTGCGCCCGTCGAGGTCTTTCACGACGCGGCTCGCCGCCTCCACCGCCGACGCCTTGTTCGATTGCGCTTCGGTGATCGCGTCGGCAAGCTTTTTCGCTTCGGCCCTGCGCTCCGCGCGGAGGGTCTCGATGGCATCCATCCGCGACGGTGTTTCACTTGCCAGCGCCGTCGAAACGCCGATCACGCTTCCGACTTCACTCGGCACTCCGCTGCGCGTCGAGTCGGATGCATCCGCGACGCGCGTTTCGCCGGGCACGAGGGCATGCACGGTGGAGCCGGCATCCGGATACGCTGCGAACAATTCCGAATGATTGATTTCAACGGGCCGCACCGGATCGTAGGCCACGATCACCCGCGTCCCCATTTTCGTCACTTCGAACAGGCGCTTGGAGAACCCGTGCGGCAGCCGGATGCAGCCGTGCGAAGCAGGATAGCCGGGCAGAACGCCCGCATGCAACGCCACGCCGGACCACGTGATCCGCTGCATGTTCGGCATCGGCGCGCTGTCGTAAAGGTTCGAGAAGTGCACTCTGTTCTTCTGCAGAACGGAATAGATGCCTGTTGGTGTCGGCGTACCCAGCTTGCCCGATGAGATCGGCGCTTCCATCATCAGCCCGGACCGGTCCCACACCGACACGCGCTGCCGGCGCAGGGATACGGTGATGACAAGCGGGCCATCCGGATTGCGGTCGGCGACCGTCTCCTTGGTCTTGTTGCCCCGCTCGATGCCGCCGTGATCGTATTCGGCGCCCACTGGACGGGGCCGCTTCGGCTTGACCTTCTTGACCGTGTAGGGCCGGTTGTAGGTGCCGTAATCGAAAAAGAACTGCGCCTGAGCAGGCGGTGCGGTTGCTACCGCAGAAGCTGCCAATAGACCGCAGAGCGCCGCGACGCCGGCCGGCCTTCCCGGAGCAGGACTGTCAAATTGCAGGCTCAACCGGGGAACGCGAAACAACATGACCCCACCCTTGAAATACGCACCCATGAGCAGAATTAACCGCACACGGTAACTTTCTGGTTAGCAGAGCGCTCGTTAGGTCCGCAACGCCGCTTCCTCACGAATGTGACAAACTTCCGTCAAGTGTTGCGGTCGGTCCACGCTCGCCGGATTTGTTTCGTCGCTAGCAAAAGCCTGGCATCGGCTTCACCTAGGCCGACGATCAAACTGGAAATGCCTTACTGAAGCTCCTACGGTGGCCGCCCTCCGGCAAGAAGCACGCGCAAGTGCGGCTGGTCCCGCGCCCCCTAAACCCTGAAACTTCGGTACAAGTCGCGCCCAATATGTCCGTTCAGAAGCCCTCGCCCCGCCTGATGGCACCGGATATCGCAGCCCTCAAAGGCCAGCGACCCATCGTGGCGCTGACCTCATATCACGCGCATACCGCCGCCATCGCCGACAAATACTGCGATTTCCTCCTCGTGGGCGACAGTCTGGGCATGGTCATGCACGGCTACGAAACGACCGTGCCCGTCCCGCTCGACCTGATGATCATGCACGGCAAAGCCGTCGTTCGTGGCGCCCGGCGCTCGCTCGTCGTCGTCGATATGCCGTTCGGTACCTACGAAGAGAGCCCGTCCGAAGCGTTCCGCAATGCCGCCCGCGTGATGAAGGAAACCGATTGCGGTGCAATCAAAATCGAAGGTGGCCGCCGCATGGGCGACACCATCCGCTATCTCGTTGATCGCGGTATTCCGGTCATGTCCCACATTGGTTTGACCCCGCAGTCGATCAATGTCCTCGGCGGCTGGAAAACCCAGGGCCGCACGCGCGACGAGTGGGCGGCCCTCGAGGAAGATGCCCGCATCGTTGCTGAGGCCGGAGCATTCGCCGTCGTGCTGGAAGCCATCGCCGGCCCCTTGGCGGAACGCATCACTGCGGCAATACCCATCCCAACCATTGGCATCGGCGCCTCGGCCTCATGCGACGGCCAGATCCTCGTCATGGAGGACATGCTGGGCCTGAGCCCGCGCGTTCCCAAGTTCGTCAAGGAGTTCGGCCGCATCGGCGCCGCCATCGAAGGCGCCATCAAGTCCTATTCGGAGGAAGTCCGCGCCGGCCGCTTCCCCGAACCGGCCCACGCCTACACGATGAAGGACGAAACCCCGCCACCCAAGCCGGCCAAAAAGCCGAAAAACCCTTCCAGCCGCGAGACTTGAACGTAGCGGCACTTCGGCAGATGCGCGCCATCCGGCCTCGTCCGGCGAAAATCGGTTGCGCAGCCTGCCCCGGCCACTATCAATGCCCGCAAACATACGCCTGACACGAGGAAAACTGACCCCATGGTCGATAAAAACGACTCGTTGGCCCGCGAAATCGACGAGGAATTGCGGCGCGAGAAATTCGAAAAGTTGTGGGAGAAGTACGGCACGCTCGTACTCGCCGCGGCCGCAGCGATCGTGATCGCGGTAGGTGGCTACCAGCTCTACGACCAGCACAAACGCAGTGTCGCGGCGGAAAATGGGGCGCGCTATGAGGCAGCGGTCACGCTCGTCGAGCAATCCAAATCCGATGAGGCGCAGACCGCGCTCAATGAAATTATCTCAAGTGGCCACGCAGGTTATGCGTCGTTAGCGCAGTTGCAGCTGGCCGGCATACACCTCAAGGCCAACCGTCCGAAGGACGCGCTCGCCATCTTCGAGGCGCTGGCGACGAGCCAGTCTGCCGACGCCGACATCAAGTCGTTTGCCCTCCTCCAGGCAGCCGCGTTGCGGCTGGGAGACGCCGACTTTACCGAGCTTCAGAATCGGCTCAAGCCGTTGGCGGATGGCGCCACGCCTTGGCGGCATCAGGCGCGCGAAATTCTCGGCGTGGCGGCCTTCAAGGCCGGCAAGTTCGATGAGGCCCGCGCGCTGTTGACGCCACTGCTCGCGGACCAGGAAACGCCCCGCGCGGCTATCGATCGTGTGCAGTTGATATTAAGCGCGATAGCCTCGTCCGAGTCCGGCAAATCGGCCCCGGTGACCGCGACACCTGCCCCGGCAGCGCCGCAAACGCCTGCCAAGGGTGAATCGACCCCGTCCGATGCCGGAAAACCGGCGGCGGAGGGCCAGTAAGGAGACCGGAATGCCCCGCCACCGCCACGTGCCGCGCGCGCTTGCCCTGATCGGGCTGAGCGCCTGTGCGTTGGCCGGTTGCTCGTCCGACAGCTTGCCGAGCCTGCCGTCCGTCGGCCAGTTGAACCCTTTCAAGGAGAAGCAGGCCCCGCTGCCTGGCCGGCGCATTCCCGTGTTGCCCGCCAACGAGAAAATTCCCGGCGAACTGGCGGACGCCACCGCCCCGATCGTCGTTCCGCCTCCCATCGCGGTCGAGGATTGGACACAGCCCGGCGGCGTGCCGTCGAACGTCATGGGCAATCTGGCACTGTCGGCCAGCCCCCGCGAAATCTGGCGGGCGAACGCCGGCTCCGGCTCGAGCGGGAAGGGTCGCATCATCGCGAGCCCCATCGTGTTCGGCGGCCGTGTCTTCACCCTCGATTCCGAAGGCACCGCGACGGCATTCTCCATCTCCGGCGGCTCGCAGGTCTGGACGCAAAGTCTCGCACCCACCCCGCCCCAGACTGCTCAGGCAGGCGGCGGCTTTTCCAGCTTCACGACCGGCAGCCTTTTCTCACTCGGTGGCGGCGGCGACGGTGGCGGCTACGGCGGCGGCCTCGCGTCCGACAACGGCCGGCTTTACGGCGCCACCGGATTTGGCGCCGTCATCGCCCTCGACCCGGCGACCGGCAAGCGCCTTTGGGAAAAGAATCTTGGCGCGCCCGTCCGCTCTTCACCGACCGCGGTGGCGGACCGCGTCTTCGTGCTGACGACCGAGGGCCGCTTCTATTGCCTCTCCGGCATTGACGGCGCCGAACTCTGGTCGGCGCGCGGCCTGCCGAGCCAGGCCTCGCTGTCGCTGAACGCAAGTCCTGCGGTCGAGGGTGAAATTGTCGCCGTCCCCTATCCGACCGGCGATGTCATCGGCCTCAAGATTGCGGACGGCAGCCCCGTCTGGTCGGAGAGCCTGACGCGCACGCGTTCCGAAAGCCAATTCGCCTCGATGACCGACGCTGCCCGTCCAGCTCTGGAAAACGGGGTGGTCTATGCGATCGGACACGCCGGACGCATGACCGCCACCAACGCCAAGACCGGCGAGCGCCTTTGGTCGCTCAACGCGCCGGGCTCGCAGACGCCTTGGGTCGCGGGTGAAAGCGTCTACGTCGTCGACACGCGCGCGCAGATCATGGCGGTGTCCAAGCGCGACGGTAAGATCCAGTGGACCACGAAATTGCCCGCAAGTGGCACGTGGTCAGGCCCCGTTCTCGCCGGCAATCAACTCTGGGCCGTGTCGTCGAAGGGCGTCCTCGCCGCCGTCGATCCGGTGGGCGGCCGCGTCATCGGCCAGCAGGACATCGGTGCAGCCTCCTACATCGCCCCCGTCGTCGCCGGCGGCCGCATGTACCTCCTGACCGACACCGCCAAGCTCATCGCCCTGCAGTGAGCGACGCGCCGTCTGCCGCTGACGCATCAAGCCAGTTCGAAATCTTCCTCGTCGCCGTGCCTGGCCTCGAAGGCCCGCTCTGTGCCGAAGCCCGCGCGGCGGGCTTCAAGGCAAAAACTGTCACCGGTGGCGTATCGTTCAAAGGTCGATGGCCCGACGTCTGGCGTGCCAATCTCGAACTGCGCGGCCCCAGCCGCATCCTCGCCCGCCTCGACGAATTCCGCGTCGTGCATCTGGCGAAACTCGACACCCGCGCGCGCCAGGTGCCGTGGAAATCGGTGCTTCGGGCCGACATCCCTGTGCGTGTCGAAGCCTCATGCAAGTCGTCCCGCATCTATCACTCGGGCGCCGCCGCCGAACGCATCGCCCGCGCCATCCACGAAGAGCTGGGCGCTCCGATTGCAGATGACGCAACGATCGTCGTCAAAGCCCGCATCGAGAACGACCTCTGCACCATCGCCGTCGACACCTCCGGCGAACCCCTCCACAAGCGCGGTCACAAGGAGGCCGTTGCCAAGGCGCCGATGCGCGAAACCATGGCCGCGCTGTTCCTGCGCCAGTGCGGCTACACCGGTGCCGAACCGGTCCTCGATCCAATGTGCGGCTCCGGCACGTTCGTCATCGAAGCCGCCGAGATCGCCGCTGGCCTGAAGCCCGGACGCTCGCGCAATTTTGCTTTCGAAATGTTGGCCACATTCGACGCCGCCGCCTGGAACGACATGCGCCGCGCATTATCCGTCACGCCGCCCGCCGTCCACCTTTTAGGCCGTGATCGCGATCCCGGCGCCATCCGCATGAGCCGCGCCAACGCCGAGCGCGCGGGCGTCTCCGGCTTCACCGATTTTGCCGAAGCCTCTGTCGACGACATGACACCGCCCGAAGGCCCTCCCGGCCTGGTCATCGTCAACCCGCCCTACGGCGACCGCATCGGCGAAATCAACAAACTGCGCCCGCTGTACCGCGCTCTTGGACACACCCTGCTCACGCGCTTCTCCGGCTGGCGTACCGGCCTCATCACCAGCGATGATGCCCTCGCCCAGGCCACTGGGCTGCCCTTCACGTTCCCAGCCGAGCCCGTCCTCCACGGCGGCTTGCGCATCAAGCTCTACCGCACGGCCGCGCTGCCCTAACGTTCACGACGCCGCCTGACCGTCGTTCGTCTTGATGTCCTGGAATTTGATCGCCGGGTTCTTGTCTGTCGCCCAGCCCAGACTGAATTGGCTCTGCGCCATGAACACGCGGTCCCCGTCGAGATCGGTCGCGATTGCCAACTTGTTTTTCGCCGCGAACGCTTCCAGCGCCACCTTGTCGTCGGACGAGAACCAACGCACCACTTCGTAAGGGCAGCTCTCGAACACGACCGGCAGATTGTATTCGTTGGTCAGCCGGTCCGCGAGCACGTCGAGCTGCAGTGCGCCGATGACGCCGACGATCGGCTGCGACCCGTCGACCGGGTTGAACACTTGCACGACGCCTTCTTCCGCCATTTCCATCAGCGCTTCACGCAATTTCTTGGCGCGGATCGCATCCTCCAGCCGCACGCGCCGCAAAATTTCCGGCGCAAAGCTCGGAATGCCGAGGAACGTAATCTCCTCCCCCTCGGTCAGAGCGTCACCAATCCGCAAGAGGCCGCGGTTCGGAATGCCGACCACGTCGCCCGCATAGGCTTCTTCCGCCAGCGACCTGTCCTGCGCGAAAAAGAACTGCGGCGCGGACAGCACCAGCGTCTTATCCGATCGCACGATTTTAACCCGCATGCCCCGATTAAGCTTCCCCGACACCACCCGCATGAACGCCATGCGGTCCCGATGGTTCGGGTCCATGTTTGCCTGGATCTTGAAGATGATCCCGCTCATGCGCGGCTCGTCGGCCTCAACCGTCCGAGTGGCAGCGCGCAGGCTGCGTGGCGGCGGCGCGAACGCAACCAGCGCATCCAACAGATGCCGCACGCCGAAGTTCTTCAACGCCGACCCGAAATAAACCGGCGTCAGCGTGCCATGCCGGAAAGCGTCCAGATCGAACGTGTTGCACGCCTCCGCGACCAGCGCGACCTCGTCCCGCCAACGCTCCAACGCACCGTCTTCCGTCAGCAGTGTCTCGAACACCGGATCGTCCGGACCCGACACCGGCACGTCCACGCCCTCGTCGTCCAGCCGCGTGATACGGGGCTTGTAGAGATCGTACGTTCCGCGAAATTCGCGGCCCCGCCCGATCGGCCAATTCATCGGCGCGGTATCGAGCGCCAGGATGTTGGCAATCTCGTCGAGGAGCTCGATCGGCTCGCGCGTCTCCCGGTCGAGCTTGTTGATGAACGTCACGATGGGTATGTCGCGCAACCGGCAGATTTCGAACAGCTTGCGCGTCCGGCTCTCGATGCCCTTGGCCGCGTCGATCACCATGATGGCGCTGTCGACCGCCGTCAGCGTGCGATAGGTCTGGTCGGAAAAGTCTTCATGGCCCGGCGTGTCGAGCAGGTTCAGAACCGCATCGCCGTACTCGAACGTCATAACGGACGTCACAACCGAAATGCCGCGCGCCCGCTCGATCGCCATCCAGTCGGACCGCGTGTTCTGCTTGTCCTTCTTCGCCTTGACTTGGCCAGCAAGCTGGATTGCCCCTCCGAACAGAAGAAGCTTTTCGGTCAGCGTCGTCTTGCCCGCGTCGGGATGCGAAATGATCGCGAACGTACGCCGCCGCGCGATCTCGCGCTGCAGTAATGACATGGGCGGACCGCCCGCCTGATGGGCGCTTGCCGTCGCCAATTCGCCATTTGTGCGTGCGTCGTCGGACACGTCCCGCCCCGTCGCCTGAGTTGGAATTGCAGCCGGCGGAATGAGCCCTTCTGGAGGGCGAACGGACAGCGATCCGGCGGCGCTGGCACCCTATACATGGTTCGGGTGAGCCGGTCACCTGCACCGGCCGGCAGCCGCCAAAAACGAAGCCGGGCGGACCCTTCTGCAAGGTCCGCCCGGCCATTCGGCCTCGTCGAGTTTACGCAGCACTGTCAGGACGGGGCATTCTGCAATCTTCGAACAGCTGGTACTCCAAAACGCGAACGCAACGCACACCACTCATTCCGGCCATCCGCATGTCGCAGATGCCAGGAGAACGTGACACCCCTGCGTTGCATTCCAATTGAGTCTAACGCCGTCTGTGGAAAACCCCGCAACTGGCGGAATCATCTCGGAAAGAGTTACGATGGGTGTCGGTATGGGGAAATTGGACCGTGGGGCGACGGCAGCCGTTGTATGTGGTTCTGATGGGGGCGGTGCTCGTGACCGCCCTGGCGCTGCGCATTTTCGATCCCACCCCCGTAGCGCGTATGCGGCTCGCCGTGTTCGACAGCATGCTGGCGAGTGCGCCGCGCCCCGTCGATGAAACTTTCCCTGTCCGGGTCCTGGACATTGACGAAGCCTCCCTCGCCGAACTCGGCCAATGGCCGTGGCCGCGGACCCGCCTCGCCGAAATCATCGACCGCCTGCGCGACGCCGGCGCCCGCACCATCACCCTCGACCTGATCCTCGCCGAACCGGATCGTTGGAACCCGTCCAACGTCGCCAAGGAATTGGAGCGGATACCCGGTCTCGAACCGCTCGGTCAGAAAGCGGCGAGCTTGCCCTCCAACGACGATATTCTGGCTGCATCGATCGCCAAGGCGCCCGTCGTTATCGGCTTCGCCGGCGACCGCACCGTCACCCGGCAACTGCCCGAACCCCGCGCCCCTTTCGCCTTCGCCGGCGATGACCCGAAACCTTTCGTGCCCGGCTTCGAAGGCGGCGTCGGCCCCCTGCCGGTGCTGGCGGCAAAGACAAGTGGAATCGGCGCCGTCAACTGGCTGCCCGAAACGGACCAGGTCATCCGCCGCGTGCCGCTGCTCGTCACGGCTGCGGGCACGCTCTATCCGTCCCTTTCACTCGAAACCATTCGCATCGCGCAAGGCCCGTCCACCACGGTTCTCGTCCGCTCTTCGGGCGCAAGCGGCATCCTCTCTTTCGGCGAGAAAACCGGCGTGGACAGCATCCGCGCCGGCGAGGTGATCTTGCCGACCGACGCCCACGGCGAACTCTGGCTGAAATTCGCACCCACCGATCCGCGCCGCACCATTTCTGCCCGCGATCTGCTGGCGGGAAAGATCGGCAAATCGGAGATCGAAGGCCGCTTCATCTTCATCGGTACCAGCGCCACCGGACTGATGGACCTGCGTACGACGCCGCTCGTCGCGGCACTCCCCGGCGTCGAAGTCCACGCGCAGGCTCTCGAACAAATGCTGTCCAACGATCATCTCGTGCGCCCGGCCTGGGCGACGGGTGCCGAACTGACATTCCTGGCGATAGCGGGGCTGCTCTCTGCTCTGCTCATTTCTCAATCGCAAACCGTTGCCCGCTATATCGCAAACTCCGGCGCCGCCGCCGCCGCCATTCTCACCGTTGCCGCCGTCATCTCAGTCGTTGCGCTGTCCCTTGTTGCCTACCGCAACGGTCTGCTAATTGACCCCATCTATCCATCCCTTGCGCTCCTCGCGGTCTATCTGGTCGGCTCCTTGACGAGTTACGTCCGCTCCGAAGCCGACCGCGCCCGTATCCGCTCCGCCTTCGGCCACTACGTCTCACCCACCGTCGTCGAGGAACTGGCGGTCTCCCCGGAACGCCTGCGCCTCGGCGGCGAGAGCCGCGACGTGACACTCCTGTTCGCCGACGTCAGAGGCTTTTCTCGCCTTTCCGAAGGCATGGAAGCCGAACAACTCGTCCGCTTCGTCAACACACTCTTCACGCCGCTTGCCGACGAGATTCTTTCCCATCGCGGTACCATCGATAAATTCATGGGCGATGCGGTCATGGCGTTTTGGAATGCGCCGCTGGCCGACGCCGACCACGCCCGCCAGGCGTGCCGCACTGCGTTGGCCATGCAGCGAGCCATCATCGCGCTGAATGCCGAACGTCCCGAAACCGTCGAACCCATCCGGCTCGGTATCGGTCTCAACACCGGCGCTTGTGTCGTCGGCAACGTCGGCTCGCCGCAGCGCTTCGACTATTCGGTGCTGGGCGACGTCGTGAACACCGCCTCCCGCATCGAGGAAATGACCAAAACATACGGCACACCGATCATCGTCGGTGAGGACACCGCCGCCGGCGCGCCCGATTTCGCGCTTGTCGAAATCGGCACGGCACCTCTTCGCGGCAAAGACCGGCCCGAAAAACTCTTCGCGCTCGTCGGTGACGAAGCGCTGGCCGCCGATCCAGGCTGGAAAGAATTCGAAGTTCGCTTTGCGGCATTCGCCAAAGCAATGGCGGCGGGCGACATCCCTGCCGCCCGCCGCCAGATTATTTCTGCGCAATCCCTGAATATCCCGGCGGCCGCGCCGCTGCTTCAGGCAACAGCCAGCCGCCTGCCGGTCTAATCGTCCGGCTACCTCGGCGTGTAATTGTTCGGCCCTTTCCTGTGGCCGCCGTCGTGCTTGCCCTTGCCGCCACCGCCGACTTTGCCGAGTCCGATCCCGATACCAACTCCAATTGCAAGTCCCAACGCAGCTTTCGCCGCCGCATCGTCGTTGCTTGCACGCTTCGTCGGCTTCGGCTTCTTCTTCGTCGGTACAGCCGTCTTCACTGGCTTCTTCTTTGCCGGTTTGTCGCTGGCCGTGTCGGTCTTCGGCTTTTTGGTCCGGCGCGGCGGCGGATCGTTCTTCACTTTGCGCGGCGGCGTGATCACCGGATCGACTGCGCCGAGCTTGATCAAATCCTCGCCTGTGAAGACAGGTTCCGGGTCGATGGCCGGCGGCTTATCCACGAACGGAAACGACGTATCGAGCGGTGGCAAACCGGACTTGTCGACTTTGCCCCAGTGCGCCGGCTCTTCCACCTCGCCGGCATTCGTAATGCGAATGAGCTTGCCCGGCTCATCGAGATCGCGGCACCGGCCACGTTCGTCGCAAACGGTCACCGCGCCTTCATGCAGCAGCAGCCAGCTTCCCACGTCCGCTTTAACGAACACGTCGAAAATCGTTCCGCGCACCGTGATCGACGCGCGCGGTACCTTCACCACGTAGCTCGGCTTGGCCGCCTTGCCCGTCATGAACCGGAACGTACCCTCGACGAGATCGACGCCGATGTCGCCGGCCGCCTTGTCGGCGTCGTAGACAAACTTGTCGAGCAGGAGCTTGGCGCCCGGCCCCAACGCGAGTTTTGTCTCGTCGTTGAGCTTCAGTTCCGTCGAACCGTCCTTGCTCACATCGATCAATTCGTTCTGGCGCACACCGTCGCCGGTCGCGAGTGTCCGCGTGTCCCGGTTATACGCCGCCGTCACGATATCAACGACCGACAGCGTGGCCCCGATGGGGTCGCCCTCAGCGGCAAGCGCAGAACCGGCAACAAGGCCGGGACCGATGGCAACGAGTAAAGCGGCGGCTGTCAGGCGGCGCATGACGCACTCCCACGCGAATAGAAGAGACTTTGCCCTCAGTATAGCGCGGACTAGCTTTCCGGATTGTACCATAGGGAACAGGGAAACGTGAATCGGCACTATTCCTAAGGAGTAAGCGAAACAGCGCCCCTATCCTTGGCCTTATGGTCAGGCTCAACATGGATAACGATCTGTGAACCCGGCAATCTGGTTTTGAGTGCAGCTTCGATACGGTCGCAGATGTCGTGCGATTCCAGCACGGTCATGGATCCTGGGACCACCAGATGAAATTCGATGAACGTCGCCCGTCCCGCATGCCGGGTACGGATATCGTGCGCCTGGATTGCCCCGGCGCCGCATTCTTTGATGACATCCCGGATCGCACCCTGGTCATCCGCGCTTGCGGCCTCGTCCATCAGGGATGAAATCGAACTGAAGATAATCCGGTATCCGGTCCACAGTATGTTGGCGCCGACGAACGCCGCAAGCAGCGGATCGAGTTCTTTGATCCCGGTCCACAAAGAGAGAATAAGTCCGATCAGCACGCCTGCCGTTGTCGCCACGTCGGTAAGGATGTGCCATCCACCCGCCGTCAGCGCCGGCGATTTCCAAGCCCGCCCACGCGAAATCAAATAGAACGCCCAGATCGCGTTCAGAACTCCAGCGAACCCGTTGATGGCAAGACCAAGTGCCGGTTCTGTGAGCGTGCGCGGCGAAAACCAAGCTTGGTAGGCTTCCTGAAAAATGAGGACCGCCGCAACGACAATCAGCGCGCCTTCGAAGGCAGCCGAGAAGAATTCCGCCTTGTGATGGCCGAAAGGATGCCGCCGGTCCGGCGGCATCGCACTGACGCGTATCGCAACGAGTGCGGCGACTCCCGTGACGACATTGACGATGCTTTCGAGCGCGTCTGAGTAGAGTGCGGCGCTTCCCGTCGTCCAGTATGCGAGATACTTGAGCCCCATGACCACGAAAGCCACGGCGATCGTCGCAATCGCCGTTCGGCCGACGAAACCGTCGCCGTGTCCATGGTTGTGCGACCCGCTCATCGAATCCGTGTCTTTTGCCTTACAGGTCCGCTGTGACACGCCGCACCGCTCACGCCAAGCACCTTGTGAGCTGGGTTTTCCACATCGTCCGGCCCGTGTCGCCTCGCCCCGGCGGCAAGAATCTGCTCCGAAGACGGATCAGCACGTCAGGAGAGCGACCATGGCCAATTTCACGACTCATATCGCGGTCGGCACCGTCGTCTCCGGCGCGCTCGCCACCCTGACGCTGGCCGCCGATGTCATCGCTCCGGAAAATCTTATCGCCGTCACCATGGCCGGCGTGCTCGGCTCCATCCTGCCCGACATCGACCTGAAGGACTCGCGCCCGAGCAAGGCCATGTTCTCCGGCCTTGGGATTTTCTTCTCCTTCGCGGTGCTCTTCTCCTTCGCCACCAAATATTCAATCGCGGAACTGTGGATCATCTGGCTCGGCACGCTCGTCTTATTCCGATACGGCCTTCATACCGCGTTCCACAATCTCGCCATCCACCGCGGCATCTGGCACTCCATCCTCGCGGCCTTCTTCTCGGCCGGCGCCACCGCCGTGGTGTTCTATTACGTTCTGGGCCGGCACGAGGGCGTCGCATGGCTCGCCGGCGCGTTCCTCTTTATCGGCTACATCACCCACCTCATTCTCGATGAAGTGTACTCCGTCGACGTGATGGACACGCGCGTGAAGGCCTCGTTCGGTACCGCTCTGAAGCTCTTCGACCGCCGCTACCCCTACGCATCATTGGGCATGTTGGCGGCCACCGTGGCTGTCCTCAGCATCACCCCGCCGACCAAGACGTTCATGGACGGCATGTCGTCCCGCAATCTGTGGGCCGGACTGAACGAGCGGCTGCTGCCCGAAGACAAGTGGTTCGGCCTCATCGACCGCCACGGCGGCCTCGCCAGGGTCGGCACCACCGCACCCGCCGATGGCGTCACAACGGGATCCATTCCGCCCGCGCCGGAGGATGCGCGGCCTGCCACCCCGCCACCCGCGAACTGACCGGCCGTCCGGCTCATCCCCACCGTTTGCCGAGCGCGCCCAAAGCCGCTACAAGGCCGCCAGGACACGCGCACCAAAAGCGCGGTCTCTTAGGGGAGGATTATCACCATGACACCGACGATTGCCGGCGTGCTCGCGCTCGCCTTGCCGCTGCTGCTGCTCGGCCTTCTGTTCCTGCGCCGCAACGGCCTCGTCTTCCTGTTCTATGTCGCGCTCAGCGCCGTCGGCATCGGTTACCTTGTGACGACCGGCGCCATCGACGACATCGGCACACAGGTGCTCGACCTCATCGGCCAGGCAACATCCGAGAAAGCCGCCGAACCGGCCCCCGCCACGCCCTGACGGAGAGTCAGTTCTCGCCACACCAGCGCTTGCCGCGTATCTGGTCCTCGCCTATGAGACGGGGCGGCCGCCGGAGACGTTGAGACCTCATGTCCGAACTGCTGATTGAACTTTTCTCTGAGGAAATCCCCGCTCGCATGCAGGTGCGCGCTGGCGAGGACCTGAAGCGGCTCGTTTGCGAGAGCCTCACCGCCGCCGGTCTCACGTTCGACGCCGCCCGCGCCTTCTCCACCCCGCGCCGCCTCGCTCTCGTCGTCGATGACCTGCCCGCCATGTCGCCCGCGGTGTCGGAGGAGCGCAAAGGCCCGCGCGTCGGCGCCCCCGAGCAGGCGCTTGCCGGCTTTCTGAAAGCTGCGGGCCTTGCCTCCATCGCCGAAGCTGAAATCGTCAAGGACGACAAGAAAGGCGATTACTACCTCGCCCGCATCGACAAGCCCGGCCGCAGCGCCGCCGAAATCGTCGCCGAAGCCCTCCCCGCGATCCTCGCCAAGTTCCCCTGGCCCAAATCCATGCGATGGGGCACCGGCACCTTCCAATGGGTCCGCCCGCTCCACTCCATCGTCTGCCTGCTCGACGGCAAGGTTGTCCCCTTTGAAGTCGCCGGCATCGCCAGCGGCAACACCACGCGCGGCCACCGCTTCCATGGGCCGGCCGCCTTCAAGATCAAGTCGTTCGCGGATTACGAAGCCCAGCTTCTCAAACATAAGGTCATGCTCGACCCCGCCGCGCGCATGGCCGCTATCTCCGACGCCGCGCACGCCGCCGCCAAAGCCGCCAAACTCCAACTCGTCGAGGACGACGCCCTCGTCGCCGAAAACGCCGGCCTCACCGAATGGCCCGTTGTGCTGATGGGCACGTTCGATAAAGAATTTCTCGAAGTTCCCGGCGAAGTGCTGACCACCTCCATGAAGCAGCACCAGAAGTGCTTCTCCCTGCGCGACCCCAAAACGAACGGGCTCGCCAACAAATTCATCCTCGTTTCCAACCTGACGGCCACCGACGGCGGCGCTCAGATCATCGCCGGCAACGAGAAAGTCATCCGCGCCCGGCTTTCGGATGCGAAGTTCTTCTGGGATCAGGACCTCAAGAAGCCGCTCGACGAAATGGCGAGCGAACTGGCGGGCATCACCTTCCACGAAAAGCTCGGCAGCCAAAAAGACCGCGTCGAACGCATCGCGGAACTGGCCGCCCAGATCGCCGGTGCAGTCGATGCCGTGCCGGAAGATGCCCGCCGCGCGGCGCAACTCGCCAAGGCCGATCTCGTCTCCGGCATGGTCGGCGAATTCCCCGAGCTGCAGGGCCTGATGGGCCGCTACTACGCCGAGAAAGCCGGCACGAAGGCCGACATCGCGCGCGCCATCGAACTCCACTACAAGCCCAAAGGCCCGGGCGACATCGTCCCGAAAGAAGAAAACGGCGACAGCGTTGCGATCGCCGTCGCGCTGGCCGACAAACTCGACACCCTCGTCGGCTTCTGGGCCATCGGCGAAAAGCCCACCGGCTCCGGCGACCCCTACCAGCTCCGCCGCGCCGCCCTGGGCGTGATCCGCATCGTGTTGGAGAATGATCTGCGGCTACCGCTAGAGGAGACCATTCCTAAGGCTGAGCAGCAATACTTTGCGCAGGGCAGGGTTGTTGAGATTTCGCAAGACGCGGGCGAAAGCGAAGATCACCACCTGAAGCGCATTTATTCGGCTCGGCGTGGCCTCTACGACTTTTTCATGGAGCGCCTTAAAGTCCATCTGAAGGACAAAGGTTCGCAACATGATCTAATTGACGCTGTAATCGCACTCCAAAGACAGGGAACGCCCATAGCAGGCGAGGACGACCTCGCCCTCATCGTAAAGCGCGTCGATGCCCTTGGCGAATTCCTCGGCACCGACGACGGCGCCAATCTGCTGGCCGGCGTCAAGCGCGCCTCCAACATCCTCTCAATCGAGGAAAAGAAGGACAAGACCAACTTCTCCGGCGAGCCCGCGGGCGAACTCCTGGCTGAACCCGCCGAGCGCGCGCTCGCCGCGGCCATCGCCAAGGCCAAGTTCGACACCAATGCCGCGATTGCAGTCGAGAACTTCACCGGCGCGATGAACGCGCTGGCTGAACTGCGCCCCGCCGTCGACGCCTTTTTCGAGAAGGTTACCGTCAATGTTCCCGATCCGGCCCTGCGCGCAAACCGGCTGAAACTCCTGTCGGAAATCCGCGCCGCCACCCTCAACGTCGCTGATTTTTCACGCATTTCCGGCTGATCGTCCGCAGCCTCGCCGCGACCCTCGCCAATAGACCTGATTGTCCCGCTTCGCACCTGCAATAAGAAAAATTGCGCGCGATCGGGTGATCCTTCCAATGACCTCAGACGTTCTCCATGCAGACGCAAACAAGTGGCGCGTGGCATCCCCCAGCGCCCTCAAGACGCGATGGAAAAGATGGACGACGGTAAAACGCTCCACTTCGAATTCGCCGAGACCGCCAAGGCCACCGCGCCTTCGGCCCACATCGGCGGCAATGGTGCCAACGGCACCCACGGCGCCGCGACCCGGCGCCACAAACCCGAAAAGCTGATGCGGCTCCTCTCGGACCGTAACTTGAAGCTTCTCAAGATGATCCGCACGGCCGAGCCCAAAACCTTGGCCGAGCTTTCCAGGCTCTCGGGCCGTCCCAAGGCCAGCCTGACGCGCACCCTCGCTCGGCTCTCCGATCTGGGTATCGTCGTGCTCGTCAAGTCGAAGGGTCGCGGCAAAATCCCGATGGTCGCTTGCGATCGCGTGCGCCTCGAAGTCAGCCTGCTGCCCGAAACGGAAAGCCCGTCCGGCAACGCCTGACGCACTGGCAGCTTTGAGAGAAAACAAAAGCGGCGTCCCGCAAGGGATGCCGCTTTTTTATGCTCATTCAACTGGAGGAATTGCCGTGGCAGCCGGCTGATCGAACCACTCCGAGCCCTCTCCGAACGGAGCAGTCAGCGCGCCCCGCACGACCGGATCAGCCAGCTAACCACGCAAAATCTGATAACTCACTTCCGAGCAGTTTGCCCTTCAAAAAATGTGTAAGTCACCTCTGTTTGGCAGCCGACTTGACAGACATTTTGCACGTTTTCAATGCGCTGACCGATCACGGCGCTCATGCGCACCTGACGTCGATCAAGACGGCAAAAATATTTACACGACCGCGCTTTCTTCTTGCATACGATCGGCGTCCTCATAGGCCGCCGTGGCCGCCAGCCAGTCTTCTTCGGCCTCGCCCAGCTTCTTGGCGACCTGCCCACGCTCCAAGGTGATTTTCTGCGTGCGCTGAGCATCTGCGTAAAGATCGGGGTCCGCGAGCGTCGTGTCGATGCGCGCGAGTTCCGCTGAAAGTTTCTCCACGCGCTTTTCCGCCTCCTGCATCGCCCTCTTCAGCGGGGCAAGCTGCTGCCGCTTCTGCGCCGAGGCCCGCCGTTGCGCGCCGCGATCGATGCGGTCGTCGGACTCACCCCGCGTTCCGCCGCGATCACCCGAACCCCGCTCCGCCAGAAGCTCCGCGCGATAGCCCTCCATATCGCCGTCATAGACCGAAACCGTCCCGGCTTTCACGATCCACAGCCGATCCGCCGTCGCCTCGACCAAGTGCCGGTCATGGCTGATCAGGATCACCGCGCCTTCATAGTCCGCCAGCGCATGGATCAGCATTTCGCGGCTGTCGATGTCGAGATGGTTTGTCGGTTCGTCGAGGATGAGAAGGTGCGGCGCATGAAACGCCGTCAAGGCCAGCAGCAGCCGCGCCTTTTCGCCGCCGGATAGGTTTGCGCACTTCGTATCCGCCTTGTCGGCGCTGAAGCCAAACGTGCCGAGCTTGGTGCGCTTCTGCGCTTCCGTCGCCTCCGGCATGAGCTTGACGATGTAGTCGTAGGGTGAAGCCAGCGGATTGAGATCGTCCAGTTGATGCTGGGCAAAGTACCCGGCCGTGACCCGGTTCGCGCCGTAAACGTTGCCCGACAGCGGCGACAGCCGCCCCGCCACAAGCTTGGCGAACGTCGACTTGCCGTTGCCGTTCTGCCCAAGCAGCGCAATGCGGTCGTCCTGGTCGATCCGCAGATTGAGCCCCTTGAGAATAGGCTTTCCCGGCTCGTAGCCCGCCGCTGCGTCCTCCATCCGCAAAAGAGGGCTCGCCAGCATCTTTTCCGGATTGGGCAGAAAGAACGGCACCACCCGGTCTTCCACGTGCGCCGCGATGGGCTGCATCTTCGCCAGTGCCTTCACCCGGCTCTGTGCCTGCTTCGCCTTCGTCGCCTTCGCCTTGAAGCGGTCGATGAACGCCTGGATGCGGCGCTTCTCGTCGTCTTGCTTCTTCTTTAGCTTCAGTTCGAGCCGCTGCTTTTCGCGTCGCGCTTCTTCGAAGTCGTCATATCCCCCGGAATAGAGCGTGAGCTTGCCCCGATCGAGGTGCAGGATCGCACCCGGCACCGCGTTCAACAGATCCCGGTCGTGACTGACGATGAGCACGGTGTGCGGGTAGCTCTTCAGATAGCTCTCTAGCCACAGCGTGCCCTCCAGATCGAGATAGTTCGTCGGCTCGTCGAGCAACAAGATTTCGGGCTCGAGAAACAAGATCGCCGCAAGGGCCACACGCATCCGCCAGCCGCCGGAATATTCGCTGCAGGGCCGTTGCTGCGCCGCCTGGTCGAAACCGAGACCCGCCAGAATGGTTGCTGCGCGCGCCGGCGCCGAATGCGCGTCGATGTCCGTCAACCGCAATTGGATTTCCGCAATACGGTGCGCATCCGTCGCCGTTTCCGCTTCCGCCAGCAGCGATGCACGCTCCTGGTCGGCCCCCAGCACCCAATCGATGAGGCTGGTCGCACCGCCTGGAGCTTCCTGCGCGACATAACCGATCCGCGCCCCTTTGCTCGTCGAGATACCGCCGTCGTCGGGATGCAGTTCGCCCGTGATAAGCCTCAGAAGCGTCGATTTGCCCGCACCGTTCCGGCCGACGAGCCCGACCTTGTGACCCGTCGGAATGCCGGCAGTCGCGGCGTCGAATATCCGCTTGCCCTCGATGTGAAACGTCAGGTCGTTGATGTGCAGCATGGCGCCATCGCTTAACGGCTTGGCGCCGGCATGTCACCCCGATGCCGCAGCGCACCCCTCGCGATGCCTCTGCGGACCGACGCCGCTGTGGAAAGCCTGTCCCGCCGCTTTGACTCCCACTCGGCCCCGCCCGACGCTTTTTCGATGAAAATCGACGATTCGCGCTTCAAACCGACCTTCGAACTTGAACTTGCCGAACGGGACCTCGGGCGCTGGCCCATCGCCGGCATCGATGAGGCCGGCCGCGGACCTTGGGCGGGTCCGGTCGTCGCCGCCGCCGTCATGCTCAATCCGTCGAACATCCCGCCCGGCATCGACGACAGCAAGGCGCTCGACGAGGACGGCCGCGATGTCATCTTCCGGCGCATCGTCGAAAGCGGTGCGATCATCGCCACCGGCATCGCGGATGTCGAGCGCATCGACCGCGACAACATCCTGAATGCCACGTTCTGGGCCATGAGCGAAGCCTTCCGCACGCTCGCAGGCAAACCCCGCCTCGTCATCGTCGACGGCAATCGCGCCCCGCGGCTCGGCTGCGAAACCCGCACCATCGTCAAGGGCGACGCCAAGTGCCTGTCGATTGCCGCCGCCTCCATTGTCGCCAAAGTGACGCGAGACCGGATGATGATCGCCTTTGATCGCGATCATCCGGGCTACGGCTTCGCCCGCCACAAAGGCTATGGCACGCCCGAGCACAAAGAAGCACTCGCCCGGCTCGGCGTCTGCGCCCTGCATCGGCGCTCGTTTCGCCCGATCCAGCTCGCTCTCGGCCTGATCGACGAAGTCGCCTGACGATCTTCGAAGCTGCGGCAGACCGCGCTGGCCCGCTCGTTATCGGCCCGCAAACGCCGCGTCCATCCCATCACCAACCATGATTCAAAGCCCCACTGTTGCCGCCGGGACCGCGACAACCCGTGGCAACTGTTGTATTTCCGCAAGCGTCAGTGAATTTGCCCGGGGGTTTTGTCATGGCGTCGAACGGCATCCGCGAGGAAGGTATCCTCACGTCGATCAGGAGCGCCTTCTACTACGTCCTCGGCCGCAACACGCTGATCGGCATCGCATCGCTGATGCTTCTGCTCCTGTCGGGCTACGCCACCTGGCACGGCATGCGCGACTTCATCGTCGGCGTGTCGCAAAACGCCGCCGCGCCCGCCGAGGGCATATCCGTCTCCAACGATGTCCTCGTGATCGGCGTCGTGGTGGCGCTGACATTCCTGATGTGGCTGGCCCTGCGCGAAACCTTCGGCGCCAAGCGCAAATTCACCGACCGCCTCGTCATGTTCGTGATGTACGTGTTCCTCGCCGTCTGGTCGATCGGCTTCGGTTACGGCTTCTGGTGGAGCCTCATATCGGGCGAGGAAGCGACCCGCACCGGACTTGCCGGTCTGCAGGAAGACGCCCGCGATGCCTCATCCGCCATTGCCGCCCGCCTGGACGCCGTGAAAGCCCAGCTCGACAATGTCGTCACCTGGTCCGACAGCCAGATGACGCGCGAGGAAACAAGCGGCGGCAGTTGCGGAACATCTTCCGGAGCCGGGCGCGGCCCGCTCTACAACGCGCGCCGCAGCGTGCGCGACAGCGTCACGACGCTGAGAGACGGCATGACCCGCGCATGGCTCGAACCCGTGCGCGTCGATGTCGAGGAGTTGCGCGCCACGGCATCGACCCTGGAAGGCGGCAGCATCGAGGAGAGGCAACGGGCATTCGAAGCCAGGGCCTCCGACATTCGCGGCAAGGCCCGCAATATCGCGGCGCGCTCAAACGAACTCGGCAAATCCACCGCCGCCGAAATGCGCGCGCTGGCAAATTCCGTGGCCGTTCCACCCGGCCGTCCTGGTTTTTCCTGTTTCGACCCGACACTCGCCGAGCGGCTTAATCAGGCCGCCGATCAGGCCGACCAGCCTGCCGAAATCAAATTGCGCGAGGCCGCGTTCAGCGAAGGTCCCGCAGGCGTCGCGAACGCCGTCAAGAATCTCTGGAAGAACATCGGCGCGTATTCGTCGAGCCTCGTGGCCTACATCGGGTCAGGCTTCCAGCGTCCATTCTCGCACACCACCGATGGCGACCCGATCACCGGCCGCGACCTGATTGCGTTGCTCGCCACCATTGGCGTCGATCTCGGACTGTTGGCGCTGGCAATTCTCAATCCGCCACCGGCCGCGACCCTGCGTCCCTCCGGTGAAGTCGTCCACCAAATCCGCGAGGCGATCCGCACGGTCCTATCCCGAACCGACAGCGCCGCTGGCATCGAATGGTTGCGCCGCCACTTCATCCACCACAACAAGGCGTCCTATTTCGTCATTCCCAATCTCTACTCAGCCAACGCCGATGATCCCATCGAATCCCAGCGCGCGTTGGCCATCAATCAACTGGCGGGCGTCTTCAGCGATCTCGATCTCGTGCGCTGGCCACAGAAGCTCACGCTTTGGCAGCGGCGCTGGAAAATCTGGAAGCGCAAGACGGAACTGGACCTCCTCAAGGAAGAAGAAAGCTCGGCCAGCGACACCGACCTCACGCAGATCCGCAAGGATTGGATTGAAGATATCAAGAAGGGTGGCAAGGTCGGATTGTCCGACAAGGATCAGGAGTTCATGACCGCCGATCCGCTCCGCAACCATGGCCTGTTTTCCAAAGCCGAACGGGCGCTCACGATAGCCGGCTGGAGCGCGGAAGCCCGCCGCGACGTGGAAGTCTTCCGCATCGTCGATGTCGATGGCCTGACCCCGATCCTCATGGTCCTGAACGAGGAAGCCGAACGCGCGCGCAACGCACCGCGAGCACCGGAGCCCGATGTTCCAGTCGATGGCGGATCGCTGAATGAACCAAAACCCGGGTTGCCGTATTTCCCATCCTGAGCGGCTGGCCTCGCCATGCACGGGCCTTGCAGCGCCCGCGGCACGCGGCGAGATAGGATGCGTCTGCCGGATCGCTCGCCAACGGAAAGGACAGTCGCCATGAGAAAAATCGCAGTCATCGCAACCATTGCAGGTGGGCTCGCCGCTGCGGTCCCCGCCGTCGCCAGCCCCGATTGCACCAAGGAGCCGCAGGACAAGTGGCTGACCGAGGACGCCATGAAGGCCAAAGTTGCCGAGATGGGCTACAAGGCCGACGTCTTCAAAGTCGAAGGCAACTGCTACGAAATCTACGGCTACAACAAAGCTGGCAAGCAGGTGGAGGTCTACTTCAACCCCGTCTCCGGCGAAGTCGTCGAAGAGGAAGTCGAGGATAAGGACTGAGCGGCTTTTTTCACCGTTCACACTGCGCTCCGGGCCGCATTCGCGGCCCGGATTTATTTTGGCGAATCCGCTCAACGGCTTGGCCTGTGTCTTGCTCCCGCAACGCCAAGTCCGCCTAGTGTTCGACACGAAGTGCGCGCATCCCTTCGAGCCTTAGGGTAACCGTTGATTAACCCTTCCTGGTCAGCTTTCGTTTACTCTAGAGACGCTCCATCCCGCCGGGTCGCGCGGGAAACGGGCGAGTATGTAGCGTCAGCATTTGTTCGAGTAGGTCAGTCATGCGTTCCAAGCGTCGCGTCGAAGCCGCCGTCAAGACCAATCGTGTCATCGTCGGCGACTGCATTGCGGAACTCCGCAAGCTGCCATCCGAAAGCGTCGACCTCGTATTCGCCGACCCGCCCTATAACCTCCAGCTCGCCTCCGAACTGCTTCGCCCCAACAACACGCGCGTCGATGGCGTCGACGACGACTGGGACAAGTTTACGTCCTTCTCCGCCTACGACGAGTTCTGCCGCGCTTGGCTCGCCGAGTGCCGCCGCATTCTGAAACCTGACGGAGCACTCTGGGTTATCGGCTCCTATCACAACGTTTTCCGCCTCGGCGCCGCACTCCAGGATCTCGGCTTCTGGATTCAGAACGACATCATCTGGCGCAAGGTGAACCCGATGCCGAACTTCCGCGGCAAGCGCTTCACCAACGCGCACGAAACGCTGATCTGGGCGGGCCGGGATCAGAAGTCGCGCGTCACCTTCAACTATGAAAGCTTGAAAGCGCTCAACGACGACATCCAAATGCGCTCCGACTGGCTCTATCCGATCTGCGCCGGTCCGGAGCGCCTGAAGGACGACGGCGGCCGCAAAGCGCATCCCACTCAAAAACCCGAAGCGCTCCTCGGGCGCGTACTCCTCGCCACGACCAATGTCGGCGACCTCGTACTCGACCCCTTCTTCGGCACCGGCACCACCGGCGCCGTTGCCCAGCGCCTTGGCCGCCGCTGGATCGGCATCGAACGTGAAGAGGACTACGCCCGCGCCGCACGCCAGCGCATCGCCGGTGTCGCGACCTTGAAGCCGAGCGCCCTCGAAACGGTCCGCTCCAAGCGTGCCGAGCCGCGCGTGCCGTTCGGCACGATCATCGAACTTGGCATGCTGCCGGCCGGTAGCCCGCTCTTCGATGAACGCCGCCGCGTTCGCGCCGAAGTCAAGGCCGACGGCTCCGTTGCGCTACCTGGAATGCAGGGGTCGATCCATCGCGTCGGCGCGTACGCCCAAGGCAAGTCAGCGTGCAACGGTTGGACGTTTTGGCACTTCGAGCGGGAAGGAAAGCTCTCCCCCATCGATACCCTTCGCGAGACCGCCAAGCAGCAGTTGGGGCTCGTGACAACGGCCGGCTCAAACCGCGAAATCTTCGTTGGAGCAGCCGAGTAGCCACAAAAAGTTGAGAATTCGGGAAAACTTCCCTGTGGCGCACTGCATCCGGAAAATGCAACATAGTAACAATTCCGGAGAGCAGAGTGCGCCTGTCCTTAAGGCTTGGCCTCATTTTGTCGATTGCTGCAATTCTCGCCAGCACGCTCGTGGTCACGGCGGCGCTGACGTACCGCCATGCCGTGCACAAGCTGGACGTGGAAATGCAGAGCACGCTGACGGCGGTTCAGCGCACGATCGAAGTCGCGCTCCAGGACATCCAAGGCGTTCCGATCGACGCTGCGCATGTGCAGCGCCTCGTTCAGACCTTTGACGGCAGCCGCCATGTCCGCGTCGAACTCCACGACAAAAGCGGGAAGTATCTCCTCTCGTCCGTCCCCGCTCCCGTTGAAAGCGGAATGCCGGATTGGTTTTTCGAACTGCTGTCAGCGAAGGAAATGACGGCCCGCGTCGACTGGCCGAACGGCTCCAACCTCGGACAGCACATCGTCGTCACCGCCGATCCACGCAACGAAGCCGGCGAAGTCTGGAGCGACGTGCGGCTTCACCTTTCAACCATCCTGCTTTTCTGCTTGCTCACGCTCGCGGTCCTCTCGGTGCTTCTGAGCTATGCGCTCGCACCGCTGGCGCGATTCCTGCAAGCCTTTGAACGCACCGGCCGCGGCGAAGTCGGCGAGCAACTCCCCGTCTCCGGCCCCCTCGAGATCCAGAGCCTTTCCAATGGCTACAACCGCATGACGGCACTTCTCGCTGAGGCACAGGAAAAGAACCGCAAGCTGGATGCGCAGCTCGAAGCCGTGCAGGAGGAGGAGCGCGCCAGTCTCGCGCGCGACCTGCATGACGACGTCGGGCCCTTGCTGTTTTCAATCGATGTCGATGCGACCACCATCCGGGATCTGGCCGACAAAAAGGCCGAACCAAAATTTTCCGAACGCGCCGCCGCTATTCAAGATGCCGTCGCCCAGGTGAAGGAACAGGTCCGCTCCATCCTCTGGCAACTGCGTCCCGGTCTCATCCTCGACCTCGGCATTGCCAACGCCCTGGAGAACACGCTGGCCCCGCTTCGTGCGCGCCATCCCGAAGTGCAGTTTACGATCGATGCGCCCAAACGCTCATGGCGTCCTCAGATCGACATCGCACTCCTCGCCATTGTGCGCGAAGCGGTGCTGAACGCCTTGAAGCACGGGCGGCCAAAGCATGTCTCCATTCGGATCGCTTCGCCCTCGGGCGACCGCGTCGAAGCGGTCATCGCCAACGACGGCGGCACCCTCCACGCCACGTCAAACTCCGGCAGCCTCGGCGTAATCAGCATGCACGAGCGCACCAAGCTTCTCGGCGGCGTCTTGACAATCGTCGATAGCCAAGACAAGCGCGGCGTCGAAGTCCGCGTTTCGATCCCGATCAACGGTCCCGGCGGTGGACCGGCACCCGTCGCACCATCCACGCAAACGCTGCAATGAGACCTGTTAAACGATGAAACTTCTGATTGTCGACGACCACGATATTGTCCGCCAGGGCGTACGCCGCCTTTTATCCCTCTTGCCGGACAGCGACGTTTCCGAGGCGGGCACCGTCGAGGAAGGCTACCAGGCCTATCTGCGCGAAAAACCCGCCGTTGTGGTGCTCGACATCAATCTGGCAGGCGGCAGCGGCCTCGAACTACTAACCCGCCTGCGCAGCGCCGACCATGAAGCGCGCGTCGTCATGTTCTCCATGCACGCCGACCCCGCCTACGCCAACCGCGCGCTGCGCTCTGGCGCGCTGGCCTTCGTCGGCAAGAGCGCCAGTGCCGATGAATTGATCGAAGCCGTCAAGGCAGCGTCCGCCGGCCGCCGCTACATCGACAAGCGCCTGGCAAGCGACATGGTCCTCAACCCTGTGGAAGGCGACCCGCTCAGCACCCTCACCAATCGCGAGACCGAAATTCTGCGCCTGCTCGGCGAGGGCAAGAGCCTGAACGAGATCGCAAACACCTTCGGCATTGCCTACAAGACCGTGGCCAACACCTGCACGAGACTGAAGGAAAAGCTCGGCGTCGAGCGCACGGCCGATCTCATTCGCATTTCCCTGGAGCGCATCACGCCGCGCGCACCGGGCTGAGGCGGCTCACTGCTCCTTCAGCGCGTGCGCTATGATCTTGCGCATGACCGACGGCAGCGCGGCCTTGTGCAAATCGCGCCGCGGCACCCACAAGCAGCGGTCGGGTTCTGCCCAGAACGTCAGCGGCGTCTCCGGCGGCACGATCGCGCACACGACCTGCAATTCCAGCCGGAAGTGCGTGAACACATGCACGACGCCGCCCGGCACCGGCCACCAGTCCGAACGCACCGGCGCACCGGCCATCGCCATATCCGCCGGCAGCATCGTGTCCAGCCAGTCTGTCGACGGCACCTCGAGCATTCCCCCGAGCAACCCCGCCGGCGCGCGCTTCCTGAGCAACACCGCTCCATCTTCGCGCAACACGAGAAACGCCGTCCCGAACCTCACCGGCCTCACCGCCTTGGCGCCCCTGCGCGGCAGCGTCTCCTGAATGCCGCGCGCATGCGCATGGCAGTCCTGCTGCAACGGGCACATGAGACATGATGGCCTGCGCGGCGTACAAACCGCGGCGCCCAGATCCATCATCGCCTGCGCATGGTCGCCCGCGCGTTTGGCCGGCGTCAGCGTTGCCGCCAGCCGTTTGATCTCGCGCTTGGCTCCAGGCAATGGATGCGTCACCGCGAACAAGCGCGACACCACCCGTTCGATATTGCCGTCGACCGGCGTTGCCGGAATACCGAACGCAATCGCCGCAATCGCCGCCGCAGTGTACGGGCCGACACCGGGCAACTCGCGCAAGGCCGCTTCCGTGCGCGGAAACTGTCCATCATTCTGCGCCGCCACGGCAATGGCGCAACGATGCAGATTTCGCGCCCGCGAGTAGTAGCCAAGCCCCGCCCACATCGCGAGAACATCGTCGAGGGAAGCGGCCGCCAGATCGCCGACCGTTGGCCAGCGCTGCACGAACTTGTCGAAATAGGGAATGACCGCCTTCACCGTTGTCTGCTGCAGCATGATCTCGCTGAGCCAAACGCGGTAGGGATCGGGCCGCCTGCGCCCCTTGGCGCGCCACGGCAGATCGCGGCGCTCCGCGTCGTACCACGCGAGCAAGGCATCCACGGTGTCCGGTCCGGCCGGCCGGAGCGGAAGTTGCTTACGGGCCACGAGCGTCACGTCGGTCCCCTTCGCTTCGAGCGCGAATCAGCTTTCATACGGTAATGACCGCGCAAGTTCGCGCAAACCCGCTTCGTACAACACGCGCCATGGCCAAGCTCAATTGCAACACCACCCCGCGCCCCGCCTGGAGCGGCGCCATTGCACGGGCCCGCCACCTGCCGGCCACGGGACGCGGTCGCGCGCCCTCCGGCAAAGCCGTTGGCGCATTCGTACCGGCGCTCACCCGCAAGGCGTTTGAAAAGTACGGCTTTTCCACAGCATCGCTGATCATGGACTGGCCGCGCATAGCCGGAACGGAAATTGCCGCGTGGACCACGCCCGAGCAGGTGAAGTGGCCGCGTGGCGTCGAAACCGCCGAAATGGCCGAGACGAACGGCCCGCAGTCTGGCGCGACCCTCGTCCTCCGCGTTGACCCCGCCCGCGCCCTGGATGTCGAGTACCGCTCCCGCCAAATTATTGAACGCATCAACGCTTACTTCGGCTATCGCGCCATCGAGGGTCTTCGGCTCATCCAGGCCCCGCTGTCCGCAGATGCGAAAGCCGGCGCGGCAAATGAACCTCACCGGCAGCCGGTTGCCGTTGCTCCGTCGGCGCACGGTGACGACGCTCTCGGCAACGCCTTGGCTCGGATGCAGGCCGGTATCGCAGCAACAACGGCCAGCAGATAAGAGCCGCGCGAAACGCGCGCATTACCGGCTATTCAGTTGGCATTCAGCCCCAACTTGCCTTAATGCGGCATTGAGCGCGTGTTACGGCATGGACAATATCCAAAACTGGCCGGACGCGCCCCCAGGCGCATCGATCAGGAGCCGCACGTGAAGATTTTTCCGAATAAATTCAGCCTCAACCGCCGCTCAACGCTCGCGCTGGCGATCGCCGCCTCCGCCGCAATGGGCGCAGCCGCCCAACCGCTCATGGCCCGTCCCGGCGATGGACCCAGCGAAGTTGCCGTCGAAGCGTTGATGAACCAGCCGGAACTGCCCGATCTTGCCATGGGCAATGCCGACGCGAAGGTAACAATCGTCGAATACGCCTCGATGACCTGTGGTCACTGCAAGCAGTTTCACACCAATGTCCTGCCCGACCTCAAGACCAAGTACGTTGACACCGGCAAGGTCCGCCTCGTCTTTCGTGAATTCCCGCTTGATCCCCGCGCCTTTGCCGCCTCCATGCTCGCCCGTTGCGCGGGCGGCGACAAAACGCTGCCGCTGATCGGGGCTCTGTTCGAAAAGCAAGCGGATTGGGCCCACGTGAAGGAAAACCCGACCCCCAAACTCTTCGAAATCGCCAAGCAGGCCGGCTTCACCCAGGAGAGTTTCGATAAGTGTCTGACCGATCAGGCCCTCCTCGATAAATTGACGGCCATTCGCACCCGCGCAGCCGAAACGTTTGGCGTCAACGCCACACCGACCTTTTACGTCAACGGTAAAAAGCTCACCGAACCGCCGACCCTTGAAGGCTTTGATAAGACCTTGGAACCCCTGCTGAAATGAGCCTGCGCACGGCACGAGGCCCCTTTCTGACGATCCTCGTGCCGCTTGCCGCGGCGCTCAGTGTTGCGGCCTGCTCCAACTCCGGCGCTCCCTCTATTGGCGGCACGTCCGCAGGTCCCGGCGGCGTCACGGGCGACGGTCCCGCCGGTTACAATCCACTGACCGACACGCCCGACCCCACTGCCGGCGCTCGCCAGATCATTCAAAATCCAACTCTGGCGGATGTGCAGGCGACCGGCCCCGACCTGCCGGAAATGGTTCTCGGCCGCGCCGAGGCTCCGGTCACCGTCATCAAGTATATGTCACTCACCTGTCCTCACTGCCGCGCCTTCCACCGCGACGTGTTTCCACAACTGAAGCGCGAGTACATCGACACCGGCAAAATCCGCTTTGTTTTGCGCGAATTCCCGATCGGCAAGACTTCGGGCACCGCGACCATCGCGCTGCGCTGCGCCGCACCGGCCAAGTATTTTGAACTTTACGGCAAGTATCTGGAACAACAGGCCTCCTGGGTCTCCCAGGACGTCCGGCCGGACGCCATCTTCGCCGTTGCGCAACAGGTGGGGATGACCCGTCCGGAGTTCGATCGGTGCTTGCAGAATCAGGCCATGATCGACGGGTTGAAGCGCGTGAAAGACCGCGGCCGCACGCTGGGTATCATCGGCACGCCGAATTTCTTCATCCAGAACCAACTGGTGAAGAGCACGCTGACGATGGCCGAGCTGCGCAGCATGGTCGATCCGCTTTTGAGTGGAAAGCCGGCCGCCACGGCGAACGCGGTGCCCGCGCGCTAGCGTTTTCGAGCGTTTGGGATCTGTGGACCCCGCTTCTATTTTTCAGTCGCTTGTCTATCCGAGAACCGTGCTTGCATGAAGATCAACCGCCTGAGGCTCTTGGGCTTCAAATCGTTCGTTGAACCGACCGACCTCGTCATTGAGGCCGGCTTGACCGGCGTCGTCGGACCCAACGGCTGCGGCAAATCCAATCTTCTCGAAGCGCTGCGGTGGGTCATGGGCGAGACCTCGCACAAGTCCATGCGCGCCGCCGCCATGGACGACGTCATCTTTTCAGGCACTAACGCACGTCCCGCGCGCAACTCGGCCGAAGTCACGATTTTTCTCGACAATAAAGAGCGGCTTGCACCGGCCGAATTCAACGATCACGACATCATCGAGATCACGCGCCGCATTGAGCGCGAAGCGGGCTCCGCCTATCGCATCAACGGCAAGGAATCCCGCGCCCGCGATGTTAAAATCCTGTTCGAAGACGCCGCAACCGGTGCGCGCTCGCCGGCTCTCGTTCGCCAGGGCCAAATAGCCGAAATCGTCAACGCCAAGCCCGAACAGCGCCGCCGCGTGCTCGAAGATGCCGCTGGCATCGCCGGCCTGCACAGCCGCCGTCACGAAGCCGAGCTTCGGCTGAAGGCTGCCGAAAACAATCTGGCACGCCTCGGCGACATCATGGGCGGCCTCACCTCGCAGATCGAAAGCCTGAAACGCCAGGCACGTCAGGCACGCCGGTACAAGGAACTCTCCACCGAAATCCGCCGCACCGAAGCCCTCGTCTTCCATCTCTCGTGGGCCGAAGCGCAGGCGCTCGTCGATCTGGAAGAAAAAAACCTTGCCGACGCCACCCAGCGTCTCGGCACCGCCACGCAATCCGAAGCCCAGTTGCTGCGCGCTGAAGCCGAACGCGCCGATCAATTGCCGCCGCTCCGCGAAATCGAGGCCGCCAAAGGCGCCGCCTTGGGCCGCTTGAAAATCGAACAGGAAACCTTCGAGAAGGAGGCCGAACGGGCCCGCCAACGCACCAACGAACTCACCAATCGCCAGACCCAACTGGAAAAGGACATCGCGCGCGAGACGCACGCCGTTGCCGAGGCCCGCGACGTGCTGGCCCGCCTTGATAAGGATCTTGCCGCCCTCGTCGAGAACGAGAATGGCGCCGCCGCCGCCGAACAGCAGGCCGCCACCGAGCTGGCTACGCTCGAGACGAAACTCGACGCCGCCGAAAAATCTCTCGCCGACATCACGCACCGCGCCGCCGAGCAGCGCGCCCGCCGCCGTGCCCTCGAAACCGCCATCGCCGAGCGGCGCGACGCGATCCTGCGCCTTGAGAAGCAGGCCGTCGCACTCGATCACCAGATGCGGGAAATTCAAGGCCGCGCGCCCGATGTCGTCGAGCTTCAGACCACGACGGAAAAAGGTCAGCTTCTGACCGACCGCTCCGCGCGCCTGGAACGTGAGATCCACGACGCCGAGGAGCGCGTCTCCGCAGCGCTCGATGCTGCCAACGCACACCGCGACGAAGCCGCCTCCGCGCGCCTGCTCCTCTCTACGCTTAGAACCGAGCGCGAAACCCTCGCCAAGCTGCTGATCCCCGTCCGCGACGACGACCTGCCGCCCATCGTCGATTCCATCTCCGTAACGCCGGGCTACGAAGCGGCTCTTGGCGCTGCGTTGGGTGAAGATTTGACGGCTCCGATTGCCGAGGACACGCCCGTCCATTGGCGTCTCTTGCACATCGATTCCACGATCGACGCCGCACTGCCCCGAGGTGCCGAGCCCCTCAGCCGCTACGTTGATGCCCCGCCCGAACTCCAGCGCCGCCTTTCGCAGATCGGTGTCGTCACGCAAGATAACGGCCCAACCATTCAAAAGCACCTCGCCGCCGGCCAGCGCCTTGTCAGCGTCGAAGGCGACCTGTGGCGGTGGGACGGATACGTCGCGGCCAGCGGCGGTGCGACGCTCGCCGCCCAGCGCTTGGCCGAGCGCAATCGCATGGCCGAAATCGAAGACCGCGAGATCGCCGCCCGTGCCGCCGCCAGTTCGCTGCTCGACGCCGAAACGAATGCCGCCGAAGCCCACGCCAGAGCTCAGCATGAAGAGCGCGTGCTGCGTGCGGAATGGCGCAAGACGCAAGGCGAACTGGGCGAAACCCGTAACCGCCTGACCATCATCGAGAAGCAGGCACGGGAAACGGAAGCCAAGCTCGCTGCTGTCGCGGAAGCAAAGGAGCGCCTCGCCGCCGAGTTCGCCGAAGCCCGGTCCCGCCTCGCCGCAACGGAAACCGAGCGCACTGAGGAAGAAAAGTCCGAAAATCTCGAACCTCTCGCCAACGCCGCCCACGAGACGGCCCAATCGGCCCGGCGTGCAGCCGGCGAAGCGCGCGGCAAGCTGCAGGCGCTCCGCCGCGAACGCCAGCTCAACAGCGAACGTTTGTCGTCGTCCCGCACCGACCGCGACCGCTGGTCCACCCGGCTGCAAGGCGCCGAACAGCAAATCAAGAGTCTCGAGGAGCGTCTGGCGGAAACCAGCGCCGAACTGGAGACCATGTCCGGCCTTCCGGAAAAAATCGCCGAGCGCCGCAGTGCCATCCTTTCCGCCATTGGTGCTGCCGAGAGCGACCGTCAGTCCGCCGCTGACCACCTCGCTGCTGCGGACACCGCACTTCGCGAAGCCGTCCAGGCACTGCGCACAGCCCAATCGCAAGTCTCCGAGGCCCGCGAAGGCCGCGCCCGCTGCGAAACGCGGCTCGAAAATGCCCGCGCCCGCCGCCAGGAAGAGGCCCGCCGCATTCGCGAGACGTTCGAGGTTGCGCCGGAAGACTGTCTGAAGCTGGCCGGTGTCGAACCAGGCACGGCACTTCCGGCCTTGATCGACATTGATCGCCAGCTCCAGCGCGTGAAGGGCGATCGTGAACGCCTCGGCGGCGTCAATCTTCAGGCCGACGACGAGTTGACGGTCCTGCTTGAGCAGATCACCTCGATGGAAACCGAAAAAGCCGACGTCGAACAGGCGATCGCCAAGCTCCGCGCCGCGATCGGCCAGTTGAACCGCGAGGGCAAGAAGCGGCTCGACGAGGCGTTCGTGACCGTCAATGGGCATTTCCAGCGCCTGTTCACGACGCTCTTTGGCGGCGGTGAAGCCCGGCTGGAAATCGTGGAATCGGAAGAAGACCCGCTCGAAGGCGGTCTCGAAATTATTGCCAAGCCGCCCGGCAAGAAGCCGGCGACGCTGTCGCTGCTCTCCGGCGGCGAACAGACATTGACGGCCTTGTCCCTGATTTTCGCGGTTTTCCTGACCAACCCGTCGCCGATTTGCGTTCTCGACGAGGTCGACGCCCCGTTGGACGATGCCAACGTCGACCGCTTCTGTACACTGATGGAAAAGATGGCGTCCGAGACCGATACCCGGTTCCTGGTCATTACCCACCATCCGATGACCATGGCTCGCATGAACCGGCTGTTCGGCGTCACCATGGCCGAACGCGGCATTTCTCAGCTCGTCTCGGTGGACCTCGAAACCGCCCGCTCCTTCCGCGAGGCGGTCTAGCCC
>CAYWIF010000002.1:92447-154253 GCA_964458265.1 uncultured Hyphomicrobium sp.
GGAGTCGGAAGCGACAAACAAGACTGACTGCGCGGTTTCGCCATACCCTCCCATCAAGAGGCCGCAGCCGCCCTTTCTTGACACCCCCTGGGGTCGCTCATATGGTGCGGCGCGCTCGAAAACCTCGGTGTTTTCGGCGGTTTCCCGAGAGGAATCGGATGCCGGACCCAGACCGTGGGGCTCCCCCTGAAAAGGGACATTTGAGCCCCGACGATATTGCTGAGTTCAAGCGCCGCGCTTCTGAGCTGGGCACGCAGATCGACAGTGTCCAGGCCGAGAAACAGGCCGAAATTGAGGAACAGCAGGACCGGGCCAACCGCTCGCGCGGCATGGCCTATGGGTTGAGGATGTCGACGGAACTTGTCGCCGCCATCCTGGTCGGCGGGTTCATCGGCTACATGCTCGATACCTGGCTCGGCACCCTGCCGTGGCTGTCCCTCGTGTTCATCATGTTGGGTTTCAGTGCAGGCGTCCTCAACATTCTGAGGACCTTCAAGCGGATGCAATCCGAGATTGAAGCCGAAAAGGGCTTCCATGTCGGCAAATCCGTTTCCGACGACGACGACCGATAAACGACTGCGAGAACCGGGGTAGGGACGTGGCAGCAGAACACGGGGCACAGGGCGGCGGTATGCCGGACCCCATCTATCAGTTCGAGGTGAAGCGCCTCATTCCGCTCGATGTCTTCGGCATCGACGCCACCTTCACCAATTCGGCGCTGTTCATGGTCGCGGGCGTCCTGCTCTCGTTCGGCCTGCTGATGTACGCCTCGCGTGGCCGCTCGCTCGTGCCGAGCCGCCTGCAGTCGGTCGCCGAAAGCCTCTACGAGTTTGTCGCCGGCATGGTTCGCGACAGCATGGGCGAGCAGGGCATGAAGTTCTTCCCGCTCATCTTCACGTTCTTCATGTTCATCTTGACCTTGAACATGCTTGGCATGGTGCCGGGCTTCTTCACCGTCACGAGCCAGCTTTGGGTCACCGCCGCGCTCGCGCTCATGGTCTTCGTGATCGTCATCGTTGTCGGCTTCGCCAAAAATGGCCTGGGCTTCTTGAGGCTGTTCGTGCCGGAGGGCGTGCCGATCTACGTACTTCCCCTGGTATCGCTCATCGAAGTGATTTCGTTCTTCTCGCGCCCGCTCAGCCACTCGCTGCGTCTTTTCGCCAACATGCTGGCCGGCCACATCACGCTCAAGGTCTTCGCCGGCTTCATCATCATGCTGCTTGGCGCCGGCGGCGCGGCATCTGCGATCGCCCCCTTGCCGCTGCTCGCGGTTCTGGGCATTACCGCCCTCGAGTTCCTCGTCGCATTCCTGCAGGCCTACGTCTTCACGATGTTGACCTGCATGTACTTGAACGACGCACTGCATCCGGGCCACTGACGCCGCGGTTGCAGCGCACGACCACCAACACACGATCAACCTTAGGGAGAGAGTTATGGATCCTCAGTCGGCTAAGTTCATCGGTGCGGGCATTGCCGCCCTCGGCATCGGCGTCGCAGCCATCGGCGTCGGCAACCTTTTCGGTCAGTTCCTCCAGGGAGCGCTCCGCAATCCTTCGGCTGCTGATGGCCAGTTCGGCCGCCTCATCTTCGGCTTCGCCGTGACGGAAGCACTGGGCATCTTCGCCCTCGTCGTCGCGTTCCTGCTGCTGTTCACCTGATTGGTGCAGTTGCGGCAGCGGAGTTGACGGGAAGCGTAGAAATTCCTGGTCGCTCTCTTGTCCCATGGGTTGTCCTGCGGACCGGCTTTATTGCCGGTCCGTCCGGCTCCCTGAAATTCTAGAATGGCCCGCCTTTTCGGGCCGGTGATCTCAGCAAGGCCGAGACAATGACCGAGCCCGTCACCACGGGAACCGAAGTCCCGCAAGGCGGCACCGCCAACAAGGTGTTTCCGCCGCTCGACCCATCGACGTTGTCGCCCCAGCTCGTCTGGCTCGCGATCACGTTCGTGGCGCTTTACTTCCTCTTAAAGAAGATCGCCATTCCGCGCATCGGCGGCGTCATCGAAGAGCGCCAGAACCGCATCCAGCGCGACATCGATGCGGCCGAACGCCTGAAGGACGAAGTTGATGCGGCCATGAGGGCCTACGAGAAGTCGCTGGCGGACGCCCGCGGCAACGCGACATCGATCGCCCGCGAGACGCGCGACAAGCTCACCTCGGAAGTCGACCGCGAGCGAGCCGGCGTCGAAACGGCAATTTCCAAAAAGCTGACGGAAGCCGAAGCCCGCATCTCTGAAACGAAGCGCAAGGCTCTTTCGAGCGTCGGCGAAATCGCTTCCGACATTGCCGGACCCGTCGTCAAGCAACTGACCGGCAAGGATGTGAGCGCCGACGAAGTGAAGCGCGCGCTGAACACCGGCGCCGGGGAGTAATCACCATGACCAGCTACATCGTGATGGCCAACCTCCTCGACCCCGGCGACACCTACTTCTGGACCGCGCTTGCTCTGCTGGGGTTCTTCGCAATTCTCATCTACTTCAAGGTCCCCGACAGCGTCGGCAAATCGCTCGATGCCCGCGCCGAGGCGATCCGCAAAGACCTGGATGATGCCCGCCGCATGCGTGAAGAAGCCCAGCAACTGCTGGCCGACTATCATCGCCGCAGCAAGGAAGCTGAAGAAGAGGCCAAGGAAATCGTCGCCGCCGCCAAGCGTGAGGCTGAGACGCTGGCCAGCGAAACGCGCAAGACGCTCGCCGAAACCTTGGAACGCAGGACGAAGGCTGCGGAAGAGAAAATTGCCCGTGCCGAAGCCCAGGCCGTCAGCGAGGTTCGCTCCGCTGCCGTCGATGTGGCTCTTGTAACGGCCGAGAAGATCATGCGCGCGAAAGTCACCGGCTCGGAAGCCGACGCGATCATTGAAAGCAGCATCAGCGATTTGAAGGGCCGCCTCAACTGACGGCGGCGCAACTCAAGAAACGAAGAAGGCCGGGTTCGCCCGGCCTTTTTTGTTGCGGATTTGCTTGTGGCCTTCGCGCCGCTCAGCCGGCGCCAGGCACCGCACGATCGAATGCGACGAAAACCTGATAATCGCCGGGCCGCGACCCTTCCGGAATATCGAATGTCACGGTGCGCACCGCCGAAAAATATCCGATCGGATTGTCCAGGCTGACATTCACGTCGACCGTCATCTTGTCATTGGTCAGCCGGGCGCGCTTCTCGTCCGTGACAAACACCGACACCGGCAGCGTCACCGGTCCAGGCCGGCCTTTCGGGCCAAGCAGGATCCGGCCGGAAAATCCATATTTCACCGTCACGCGACCGGGCTCGATCGCACACTCCCGCGCCGTCTTGGTAATCTCGCCGCGATGCATCACCGCCATGCCATCACCGACACGGCCTTGCTCGTAGATCGTTACGAAATTATCGCGCGGCCATGTCAGGAATTTCGGACACCCCGCAGCAACTTCGATGCCGCCCGTCGACAACCCCGCGTCGCCGCTCTGCGCGGCGGAAAGCAGTTGCGCTTCGCTGACGGCGCTCGTTTCGGACTTTTCCGAGGTCCCGCCCATGATGCCTGAGCCGAGGCCGGACGTAATGGAAGACAGGCCGCATCCGCCCAGAAGGCTAACTGCCCACAGCGACGCAACGAGCTTGAAAGCCCGATGCACAGCCACAGGGATCGATTGCGTCATTGCGTGCCCATCCGCATAATGAAGCCGCGATCGGTACCACGCCGCTCCAGCGGCCCGGAAGCCGCCGTCGCCACGGTCCCGGCCGCGTTGTGATTCGAACTGTACCACCCCGCCGTCAGCCGGGACAATTCCGTAACGGCGTCCGTCCGCCACTGACGAACCAGGATTTTGAAGTCGATGTCGGATACGCCACACACCGGATTAACCACGCTCCCGCGCCTGAATGTGCTGCTGGCCGCCCCGCGTGGCTTTTGCGCCGGGGTTGATCGCGCCATCCAGATTGTCGAACTGGCCTTGGCCAAATACGGCGCTCCCGTCTATGTGCGGCACGAGATCGTTCATAACCGCTTCGTGGTTGATGCTCTCAAGGCAAAAGGTGCCGTTTTTGTGGACGAGTTGGAGGAAATCCCCCCGACGTCCCAGCCCGTGATCTTTTCGGCACACGGCGTCCCTAAGGCGGTCGTCGAAGACGCGAAACACCGCAATATGTTCGCGCTCGATGCAACCTGCCCGCTCGTCTACAAGGTCCACATCGAAGCCCAGCGCCACCATCTCGAAGGCCGCGAAATCGTCCTCGTCGGCCACAAGGGCCATCCGGAAGTCGAAGGAACCATGGGCCAGTTGCCGGACGGCGCCGTGCGTCTCGTCGAAACGGCCGCCGATGCGCAAGCCTTCGTTCCCAAGGACCCGGCCAAGCTCGCCTACGTTACGCAGACGACGCTCTCCGTGGACGACACCGCCGGCATCGTCGCCATTCTGAATCAGCGCTTCCCAGGCATTGCCGGTCCCATGAAGGAAGACATCTGTTACGCCACGACAAATCGCCAGGCTGCGGTCAAAGCCATCGCCCCGAAGCTTGATTGCCTGCTTGTGATCGGTGCGCCGAATTCGTCGAACTCCGTCCGCCTTGTCGAGGTCGCTGAGCGATCCGGTTGCCCGAACGCCGCCCTCATCCAGCGCGCGAGCGAGATGCCTTGGTCACGCCTCGACGGCGTTCGCACGCTCGGCATCACGGCTGGAGCATCCGCACCCGAGCAACTCGTCAATGAAGTCATCGACACGCTGAAGACGCGCTTCGATGTGCGCGTCGAGATTGTCTCGACCGCGACCGAAAACATCGCCTTCAACGTTCCCCGCGAGTTGCGTGATGTGCGCGCACCCGGCTCCACCTCGTCGCTTGCCGGCGAAAAACCCGCCCGGCCGATGTGAGATCGCCCACATGGCCGTATACACCGAAGTCACCGACGACGACCTGTCGGCCTTTCTCGCGCGCTACCATGTGGGCAGCCTTGTCGCCTACAAGGGCATCGCGGAGGGCGTGGAGAATACCAACTATCTTGTCCAGACCACCATCGGCCGCTTCATACTCACGCTCTATGAAAAGCGCGTCGCGCCGCAGGACCTGCCCTTCTTCTTGGGGCTGATGGAGCATTTGGCCGGTCAGGGCGTATCCTGCCCGCGACCCATTCATGCCACCGATGGAAGCATCCTTTCCGAACTCGCCGGCCGCACGGCCGCAATGGTCACGTTCCTTGATGGCTTCTCGGTCAGAAAGCCGCGCGCTGATCACTGCCTGAAACTCGGCCGCGCTCTGGCCGAATTCCACCTGGCTGCCACAAAGTTTCCGTTGCAGCGCCCGAACGCGCTTGGCGAACCCGGCTGGCGGCCCCTGTTTGAAAAATTTCGCAGCCGGGCCGATGAGATCGTGCCGGGCCTTGAGACCCTGATCGACGGCGAACTTTCTGCGCTCGACTCGTTGTGGCCAGCAGCCCTGCCGTCCGGCGTCATCCACGCCGACCTCTTTCCCGACAATGTGTTCTTCCTCAACGACGAGTTTTCCGGCCTCATCGATTTCTACTTCGCCTGCAATGATGCGCTGGCCTACGATGTCGCCATCTGCCTCAACGCCTGGTGCTTCGAACAGGACTACGCGTTCAATCTCACAAAGGGCCGCGCGCTCCTCGAAGGCTACGACAGTGTCCGCAAGCTCACCCCCGCCGAACGCAGCGCGATGCCGCTGCTTGCTCGCGGGGCCGCCATCCGGTTCCTCCTGACCCGCTCCTACGACTGGCTGAACCGCCCGCCGAACGCACTCGTCCAGCCGCACAACCCCTTTGACTATGTGCGCCGCCTGCGGTTCCACCAGACCGTTCGATCAATCGCCGCTTATGGCCTCGGCGAGGCCGCATGACCCACGGCGGTCCCAAAAAGGTTGTCATCTATACGGACGGCGCCTGCTCGGGAAATCCCGGTCCCGGCGGCTGGGGTGCGGTCCTGATCTGGGGTGAGCATCGCAAGGAACTGAGCGGCGGCGCACCCGATACCACCAATAACCGCATGGAACTCCAAGCCGTGATTGAAGCGCTCGACGCGCTCACCCGCGCGGCCCACATCGATCTTTATACCGACAGCGCCTACGTCAAGAACGGCATCACGAATTGGATTCACTCCTGGAAAAAGAACGGCTGGAAAACCGCCGATAAGAAGCCGGTCAAAAACGCCGATCTCTGGCAGGCGCTCGAAGCAGCGCGGCATAAACACGAGGTCGATTGGCATTGGGTCAAGGGCCACGCCGGACATCCGGAAAACGAACGCGCCGACGAACTCGCGCGTCAGGGCATGGCGCCTTTCAAATCAAGCTGAGATGCCAAGATTCAGCTGAGCAAAGTCTTATTCCCTCGAGAAATGATTCCCACGGGGGCGCACGCCGCAGGCATCGGGCCTGCTCCACGGCATTTCATTTATGCGCAATTTAGTAACGAATTTCCGATTGCAACTTAAAGTTATCGCAACTGCAACCGGTCATGCTCTCCGCATTCTAAATGCACGCCGATAAATGCGAAGATTGCGGAGAATGACTTATGAACTTACCGAAATTTTTACGCAGTAAGTCGGGCGCAACCGCAGTCGAATTCGCTCTCGTCCTGCCGGTTCTCCTGCTCGTTCTTGTCGCGATCTTCGTCTACGGCCTCTACATCGCGACCTCCCACAGCGTCGCCCAATTGGCGGCGGATGCCGCGCGGGCAACCGTCGCGGGACTGACCGACACCGAGCGAACGGAAATTGCGGCCGGCCACATCGAAAGAACGGCCGGCGATTTCATCCTCCTCTCGCCGGAAAAGATTTCCGTCACGGCCGCGCCGTCGTCCGCCGACCCGAACATTCTCCACATTTCGATCGCCTACGACGCATCGAGTTTGCCGATCTGGAGCCTGGATCGTCTCGTCCCGGTCCCGTCGAAGACGATCGTACGCACGGCCAGCATTCGCCGCGGCGGACCCTGAGTTCGCTGAAATTCTGCAAGGGAGTTGCAGCCATGATTGGCCGTTTGGCGAAAGACGAAAGTGGAGCCGTCGCGATCATTGCCGCTGCCTCGATGACGGCGCTGCTATGGACCGGCGGTTTCGCTGTCGATATCGGAATGCTCCACCTCGAACGCAGGCACGCGCAAGGCGCAGTGGACCTTGCAGCCGTGGCCGCCGCAGCCGACATCGGCAATGCCCGGCAAGCAGCCGAGCAGGTTCTCGCGGCCAACGATCTTCACGACTATCAGTCTCTTGAAGTCGAGACTGGGAACTACGTTGCCGATCCGGACCTGCCCCCCGATTCGCGCTTCCGCCCCGGAGCGTCACCCCTGAACGCCGCCCGCGTTCATCTGCAAAAGACCGGCAAGACATATTTCGCCCGCTACCTGCACGACCGAACGATCAACATCGGCGTCACAGGCACTGCCGCCAACGCGGACTACGCTGCGTTCTCGGCCGGGTCGCGCCTGTTTGAACTCAATGGCGGCCTCGCCAATCGCTTGCTCAGCGCCTTGCTGGGAACCAATCTTTCCCTCACCGCCCTCGATTATGAATCGATGCTCGATACGCGCGTGAATATGCTTTCCTTTCTCGATGCGCTGAACACCGAAGCAAGCCTTGAGGCCGCGACCTACGAGGATGTCCTCCTCAGCGAGGTCACCATGAGCGATCTCGCTGCCGCCGCCGCCGAAGTGACGAACACGAATGGCGACACCTCGGCATCGTTCGCCCTCCAAACCATCGCCGCAACCGGCTCTGCGCTAGACATGCCCATCGACCTCGGCAAAATCGTCGACCTCGGACCCCTCGCCCAGAAAACCGTTGGATCGAGTGCGCCGGGCTACGATGCCGCCGTCAGCGCCCTTGAACTCGTCACCGCGTCGGCCGCGATTGCCAATTCCGATCGACAGGTCGCGATTGATCTGGGCGCCACCGTTCCGGGACTGGCATCGGTAAAGCTCGACATCGCCATCGGCGAGCCACCGGTCTCGACGCCCTGGGTACAACTGGGTCAAGCCGACTCAGCCATTTACACGGCACAACTCCGGCTGCGCCTGATCGCCGAGGTCGGCGGTACCGGAACGCTCACTGGAACGCGCGTCCGCATCCCGCTCTACATCGAAGCCGCTCACGCCGAAGCACGGCTCGCCGCCGTGCAATGTTTTGGTGGCAAGAGCGTTACGGTCGCCGCGCGGCCCGGTGTGGCGTCGGTCCACCTCGCCGATGCCGATGGCTTCGGCAGCACCTCAAGCCCGCCCGTCCTTCGCAAGGCCCGCCTCGTAACGCTGCCGCTCGCTGAAATCTCCGGCCGCTCAAGCGTAACAATCGAGAACTCCGGAGCAACCGAATTGACGTTCTCGGAAGAAGAAATAGCAACTCAGACCATCAAGACAGCCAGTACCGAAGAGTTCGCCGGCTCGCTGGTCGGCAGTGTCCTGGAAGCAGCCGAACTCGAGGCGCGAATTCTGGGCCTCGCGCTGGCGGTACCGGCAGGCCTCACTTCGGCCGTCGCTGCGGTCCTCCAAACGGCGGCAGCTCCCATCGATTCCGTTCTTAACGATGTCTTGGCCGCGCTCGGCATCCGCGTCGGCAGCGTCGACGTCAGCGTGCACGGCATTCGCTGCAGCGGCGGCGGGTATCTGACGGGCTGATCACCGGACGGCATCGCCGCGAGCCCAGCCACATCGCGGCGCACGCCGGGCGTGACCAATCCTAGATGACGTTGTCGATCAACTTGCACATCGTCTCGGCACTCGACTTGTCGTGCGCGGGCGGGGATTCATCGATGTTCAACACCTTCACCACGCCGTCATCGACCAGCATCGCATAGCGCTTTGATCTCACGCCGAGCCCGATGCCCGCGCCCGTCAAATCGATATCGAGCCCAATCGCCTTGGCGAACGCGGCACCATCGTCGGTGAGCATCACGATCTTGCCCTTGGACCCCGTCGCCTTCGACCATTCGTCCATCACGAACACGTCGTTGACGGCGGTGCACGCAATCGCGTCGACCCCCTTCGCCTTCAGTTCATCGGCTCGCTGAATGAACCCAGGCATATGCTGCAAATGGCACGTCGGCGTAAAAGCCCCCGGAACCGCGAAAAATGCCACCTTCTTGCCTTTGAACACGTCGGCAGTCGAGAGCGGCTTCGGCCCATCGTCCGTCATCGTCATGAACTTGGCGTCGGGCAGCCGGTCGCCTACCTTGATCGTCATTCGCATTGCTCCTTTGCATTTCGTGGATCGCGCATCACCGCGCACCGATCACGGAATTATCTGATGGTCCAGCTTCTATACGCACGCTGGCTATCAGTCGATGACGAAACTGTACTCCGATTGTCCCTTTTCGCCGATCAGAACGGCGGTGACGGTTGCGCCTTTCAGCGCCTTGAGATCGTCGGGATTGGCAAACGTCGCATCGAACGCGACCATCTCTCCCGTCGCGCCGCGTTTCACCGGAAACGGCAGGTAGCGCCCGTCCGGTACCGCCAGAAGGATCGACGCCAACGAAGCGTCGCCCGGAAACGTTGCCGCAAGCCGGATTGTCTGAGGTTCACCCGCCTGGCGCACGGTCTTGAAAGCCGACGGATCGCCGGGCTTCAAATTGGTTGCTGCGCGCGGCACCGAGGCATAAGCCCGCTCGGCATCCGGACCCGCAGCCGGCAGCGGCGCCGGCGGGATGACAAGCGAAACCCGCGTCTCCGCCGGCACGCACAGCTTTTCACAGATGCCATAATTGATCGTGACTTCGAGCCCGACGGGCTTTGCACCGTCGGCGGGCGTGATACGCAGCGGAAAAATCGCGAACTCGCGATACCCAATCACGTCGCCGGCTTTGTCGCTCATCACTTGCGGCAGCGGAAACAAGACCTCGGCCTTGGCAACGTTGGTCGAGCCCTCGAACGAAAACTCCGGCGGAATACCTCCGGCCGTTCCCGGATTCATCCAGTACGTCTTCCAGCCCTTGTCGAGCGTCATCTCGACGAACGCCGTGACCGTGCCCGGCGCCGCATCGGGTACGGCACCGGCAAAGACCCGCAATCGATGCCGCTCACCGTCGATCCAATCGCTCGCAATTTCCTGCGCCACAACGGATACCGTCATCGCTGCGATCAACATCGCACCGATCAGTGCTCGCATTGCCGTCATATTACGACCATCATTCTTTCAACCGTCCTACTATCGTGCGGTCCGCCTACCGTAGAGGCACGTACCCGCCACTTTCAGCACCCCATAGGCCCTTCACAGACCAGCACACATCACACTAGATTATGCAAATGTCGCTGCCGAAATCCAAGAGCCGGCACAGCCGGGATACGACCCTCGAAGGTCAACTGCTCCTGGCCATGCCCGTCATGACCGACAAGCGCTTTGCGCGATCGGTCATCTACATGTGCGCCCATTCCAAGGAAGGCGCCATGGGCCTCATCATCAATCATCGCGCGGAAAACATCACTTTCCCCGATCTTCTGGAACGCCTCGGCATCACGCCGCGCGGCTCCCGCGACAGCATCGCGTCGGACCTTCTCAATCGCGAGGTTCACTCAGGTGGCCCCGTCGAGACGGGCCGCGGTTTCGTCCTCCACTCCGCCGACTACCACGCCAACGACAGCACGCTGGAAATCGCCGGCGGCATCAGCCTCACAGCGACCATCGACATTTTGAAGGCGATGGCTTCGGGCCATGGACCGCACCACTCCATTCTCGCACTCGGCTATGCAGGCTGGTCGCCGGGTCAGCTTGAAAGCGAGATCCAGGCCAACGGCTGGCTGAATTGCCCGGCCGATCCCGACATCGTGTTCGAAACGGACCTCGAACTGAAATACGAAAAGGCGCTCGCCAAGATTGGCGTCAATCCGTCGTTTCTCGTCAGCGAAGCCGGTCACTGCTGAACGTCGGATCGCAACGCGCTGCCGGCGCGTATTCCGGCTTCACCCGCTGGAACTCATCTTATTCAGCCGCGTCCGAATCGGGCTTTTCCGGAACCACGCCCGCCAGGCGTTGCAGGCTCGCCGCGATGTTGGGCGGCAACTTGTCGTAATTCGGCAGCGGACGCACGGCGACGGGCGGACGTTTCGGCGGCGGAGGAACCGGCTGCGCCGCCGGACGCATGGGCGGTGGAACCGGAGCGGCAGGCTGCGGCGCTCCGGCCGCGAACGGTCCGTCCACGACCGGCAAGGGCTGTGCAGGTGGAGACGGCATGACGGGCGGATTTGCCATGACGAACGGCACCGGCGGAACCGGACTGGCGCCAACGGGCGGTAACGGCACCGGTCCGGGAATGGCCTCCGGCGGCACAGGTGAGAAGCCCGCGGGTGGTGGCACAGCCGTGATCGACGCTGCCGGCTGAATCGGCGGCGGCACGTTGAAGTTCGGCGGTGGTGCGAACGGGACGACCGTTGGCGGCGGCGCCGGCCTGGGCGGAGGCCCGGCAACGCCGGCCGGCATCGGAGCACGCGGGCGGACGTGAGCCTTCGAGAGCCCGCTGCGGCGCAAAGGTTCGCTCGCCGGGTCGGAAGGCACGCCATGAACCGGCGGCTGCGGCGGCGCGGATTGTCCACCCGGACCACGCGCCTTCTCTGCCGCCGCTGACGGCACGGCCTCCGTATTAGCCGCCGCGACTTCGGCCAATTCGTCCTTGCTCTTCTTGCGGGTCGCAGCCCGGAACAGCCCGCGCGGTTGGATTCGCCGCTCGGACTTACGGACGAGCTTCAACAATTGCAGCACGTCACGCTCGCCGATCGGATCGCCGTAATAGAAGCCCTGGCCGTACTCGCACTCGATCGACCGGAGATAGCCGACATCATCATCGGTCTCGACACTCTGCACGATCACCTTGCGGCCGAGCGCATGCGTCATTGCCGTGACGGCGCGCAGCATGCCACCAGCGGTCGAATCCGCACCGCCCGTGCCGTCCAGAAGCATACGATCGATGCGCACGGCCTCGACGGGAAGCCGGCCAAGATAGATGAGCGAGGAATATCCCGCGCAGAAATCGTCGAGCACGAGTTCCGCGCCCGCACTGCGCAACCATTCGAGCGTCTCGCCCGCGTGCTCGGGATTGCTCATCACCATGGCTTCGGGCACGCCGAGTTTCAACGATCCCTTCGCCACCGGATGGCGCGACAAGGCCTGGCGGACTTCCTGCGCAAGGGCCTGATCGATCTTCAACGCCGGCGGCAGATTGAAATTCACAAACAGGGCATTGTCGTTGCGCGGCAGTTCCTTTTGCCAATGCACGCAATCCTTCAGCGCCTGCCCGAGCGCCGACTGGACAGTCCGCACGAGCAATTCGGCGGAACCCTCCGAATCCAGATAGCCGAACGGATTGATGAGCCCGTGCTTGGGATGGTCCCACCGTACCAGCGCTTCGAAGCCCGCAAGCTCTTCCATCGGCATGTAGACGATGGGCTGGTAAAGCACCTTGATCTGGTTCTTCTCCACCGCCTTGCGGATTTCCGCATCCACGATTGAGCGCTCGTCCGCCTGCTGGCGCATCTCGGGCCGGAAGATCTCGATCCGGTCGGCGCCCCCGCGCTTGGCGCGGTACATTGCCGTTTCCGCCTCGCGCAGAAGTTCCCGGTCATCGGCCTGATGCCCGTCAAAGATGGCGATACCCACCGATCCCGTCAACACGATCTCCTGACCGGCGAGTTTAATCGGCGATCTGAGGCTCCGCCGCACGCGCTCGGCAAGCCCGGCAAGCTCCTGCGCCGGCCGCTCTTTCAAGAGCAAAATGGCGAACCGGTCGCCGCCTGCCCGCGCCAACGTATCGTCCGGTTCCAAATGCCGCTGAATGCGGCGCGCGACGGTGAGGAGAAGGCTGTCGCCCACAACGACACCGTACGATGCGTTGACCGTCTTGAACTTATCGATGTCGATGAACAGAACCGTCGGCCGGATCGCCGGTTCGTTGCGTGCCCGCTGCATGGCGATCGTAAGACGGTCTTCCAACAGCTGCTTGTTCGGCAGACCCGTCAGCGAGCATTTCACGGCATCCGTCATCAGGCGCTCTTGCGACCGCTTCGAATCCGTCACGTCGCGCAAGAGCCCGACGCTCTTCACCGTCCGCCCGTCCTGGCTTGGAATCGACGATGCCTCGATCTCGAACCATCGATAGGAGTTGTCGGCGTGCCGGAGGCGGAACACGCAGCGCATCTGTCCGTCGTTGCGTTCCTCGTTGGAAACGAGCGAGAGCCTGAACCGCTCGCGGTCGGCGGGATGAATGTGCCGGCAGAAATCCTCAACCTTCGTATTCAATTCGCCCGGATTAAGCCCGAGCGCGGCTTCCACATTGCCCGACACCTTCACTTCGTCGCGCCGCGCGCTCCATTCCCAAACACCGGCACCCGCCGCCTCGACGGCCACGGACCTCAGTTGCAGCTCCGTCGGCGACGCGCCGAAAATCGGCTCAAGGGACTTGAACGCGAATTGCGTCACCGTGAACCCGATCAGCAGCACGATCAAAACAAGCCCCGCCACGAGGCCCGAAACGACCATATCGCCCGCCAACTGCCCGGTCAGCGTCACCGCCGTTCCGAAACACCAGACAAGAAACAGCAGCCACGTCGGGATGAGCGCGAGTGCTCGGTCCTGACCGCGCAACGCAAGAAACAGCGTCACCATCATTCCCGCGGCGGCCAGCAATCCAAACGACAGCCGGGCGAATGTCGAGGCGAGCTTGGGATCGATGACGGCCACCGCCACCAGGGCCAACTGCGCGACGATCCAGACACTGAACAGCATGCGCGCCAGCCCATGCCAAAGCGGAATGCGCAAAAAGAAATGCAGAAAGATCGCAAGACTTGCCGCCATCGAGGCTTCCGTCGCCGCGCGATAGACGGCGTTGTTCTCCGCCTTCAACTGGAACAGCTTGTGAAAGAACCCGAAGTCGACGCACAGATAACCGAGCACGCACCACGCCACGAGCGCCGCTGCCGGAAAAATCACTTTGTGGTTCGCGGCAAAAATAGCCGTCAGGAAGATCGCCAGAAGGCCGGTCAATCCCAGCATGACGCCGTTGAAGAGTTGCCGCTCGCGGACCTTCAACTCGTATTCCAGCGGAGTCCACACGAAGATCCGCGCAAAGCGCTCCGATGACAGTTCCGCCACGTACGTAATTGTCTGCTTCGGCTCCAGCGTGATCCGGAACACGTCCGCGCGATCGCTCTCGATCCGCTCCGGCACAAAGCCGATCGACGGCGTCACCGTTTCGATCCGCCGCGCGTCGAGGTCTGGCCACACGATGCCCGACCCGATGATCGTGTACCGGTCCGCCGACACCCACCGCTCGACCGCGACGTCCGTCGGATTATGCAGCGCGAACACCATCCAGCTCGGATTGGTGCCGGGCGTCGAAGCCCGCACCGAGAGCCGTCCCGTCGTACCGTCGGCGTTAGCCGCCGTCTCGATCTGCAAACTGTCGCCGCGGCCTTCGTAGAACTCGCCCCGCGTGGTGATCTCGATGCGCCCCTGGTCCGGCGTAAGCGCAATGGCTTCCAGCGCCTCCGCACGCGACGTCGCGACCCATAAGCTCGCAAAGGCGGCGATCAGAACGGCAAGTCGTACCAATGTTTTCAAGCGCCGCCTCCCGTGCCGGAAGGAGCGATGATCCCGAACAGCAGATGGTCGCGCCACACGCCATCGATTTTCAAATAGTCCCGCGCGTAGCCCTCGCGAATGAACCCGCTGCGCTCGAGCACCCGGATCGACGCGGTGTTTTGCGGCTGTGTCGCGGCTTCGATCCGGTGCAGATGCAGGGTCCGGAAGGCGAACGTGACCATCGTCCGCAAGGCATCCGTCATATACCCGCGGCCAAGCTCCGAACGGCCGAGCCAATACCCCACGGAAGCGGACTGCGTGACCCCTCGCTGCACGTTCGTCAGGGCAATTCCGCCGGCCAGCCGGTCATCCGCCTCATCGAAAACCAGGAACGCATAGCCCTGGTCGGCACGCGCCTCGCGCTGATAGTGCCTGACGCGCCGCTTGAAGGCCGTTTTCGTCAGATCGTCCCGCGGCCACGACGGCTCCCAGGGTTGGAGATGAGACCGGCTCTCGGCCCTCAATTCCGCCCAAGGCCCATAGTCGGAGACCAGCGGCGCCCGCAGGATCACGCGTTCACCGCGAACGGTGGACGGCACATCCGGCACGAGGCTCGATCTCAGAAATGCCATGGGTGGTTGTCCTGCCGGTCCTCAAGCAACCCGTTTGAGCCGAACACCTGCGCACGAAGCAAGATCATCGCTCTTTCGCCCCGCGCCGACAACGGCGACGGAGCAGTCTTTCCTCCGCAATCGCTGGGCGACCGCCTTGACTTCCTCAGCCGTCACGCGATCGACCGATGCCAGGATTTCGGCCGTCTGCAGCACCCGCCCGTGGAGCAGAACTTGCCGCGCCATTTGCTCGGCCCGCGCGGAGCTTGATTCGAGGCTCATCATCAGCCCGGCCTTGAGCTGCGCCTTTGCGCGCGCGACCTCGGCCTCAGCCGGACCCGTCGCCGCCATACGGTCGATCTCGTCGCTCACCACGTCGATCAGCTCCCCGACCATTCCGGCACCCGTCGCCGCGTGCACGGCAAACAGCCCCGTGTCCTTCAAACCCCAAGCCGTCGAATAGATCGCATAACAAAGACCCCGCCTCTCCCTCACCTCCTGGAAGAGACGCGACGACATACCCCCGCCAAGCAGCCCGGACAGAACCTGGGCTGCGAAAAACTCTGGTTCGCGGTACGAAGGCGCCTCAAACCCCACGACGAGATGCGCCTGCTCGAACTTGCGCTGACTTGACCGAGCGCCGCCCGCATAAGCGGCCGGTTCCTCTTGATCTGGCTTATCGTTAGACAGCCCACCGAATAGGGCTTCAGCGTGGCGAACCGTATCTTCGTGGCGGATAGCCCCCGCACCGGCCAGAACCATCCCGTTGGGGTGATACCGGGTATCCAGGAAGTGCTTCAATTTCTTGGCGGAAATCGACTTGACGCTCTTCGGCGTTCCCAGAATGGTCCGCCCCGCCGGCTGCCCGGGAAACGCCGCATCGTGCACGAGGTCGAAAACCATGTCGTCCGGGCTGTCGAGCGTACCGGCGATCTCCTGCAGGATGACCTCGCGCTCCTTCTCCAGTTCGTCGGCGGCAAACGTCGAGTTCTGCAAAATGTCGGCGATGAGGTTGAGCGCCACCCCCTCGTCGCCTTTCAGCACGCGAGCGAAGTAGGCGGTCGTTTCCAGCCCTGTCGCGGCGTTCAGTTCCCCGCCGACCGCCTCGATTTCTTCGGCGATGGCCTGCGTCGACCGCGTCGCGGTTCCTTTGAACGCCATATGTTCGAGCAGGTGCGATAGGCCGTGCTCGTCCTCCTGTTCATGCCGCGCACCCGCATCCACCCACACGCCGAGTGCGCTGGTCTCCAGATGCGGTGCCGTCTCTGTGACGACGGTCAGCCCGTTCGCAAGCCGCGTGATTTCCGCCGTCATGCATGCGCCCCGGCGGCGCGCGATACCTTTTCCACGAACGTCTCAACCTCTTTCAGATCGTTGCCGAGCACCGGATAGCGCTCTTGATCGGTCATCAGCGTCGCCAGAAGCGGCGGCAGCGCCGGTCGCGCGCCCGTGATGGGCTCGATTGCATCGGGAAACTTTGCCGGATGCGCGGTGGACAGCACGACCCGCGCCGTATCCGCCGAAACGTTTGCCGCAAGTGCCGTCCGCGCGGCATGAACACCGCACGCCGTATGCGGCTCGACCAGGTAACCACTGGCTCTGAGCGTCTCGCGGATCGTCGCCGCCACATCGTCCTCGCTCGCCGCCGCCGCGCAAAAATCCTGCCGCAGGGACGACTGCTGCTCGGCGCTCAACTCGAAACGGCCGCTCTGGGCCAGCATCTGCATCTGCCGCGCAACCAGGTCGGCATCCCGGCCCGAAGCCTCGAACAGATACCGCTCGAAATTCGAGGAAATCTGGATATCCATCGACGGCGACGACGTCGCCGCCACCCCGCGCATTTCATAGGCCCCTGTCGCCACCGTCCGCGGCAGGATATCATTTTGGTTGGAACCGATCGCCAGCATTTCGATCGGCAGTCCCATCCGCTTGGCCACGTACCCCGCAAAGATGTCGCCGAAGTTCCCCGTCGGAACCGAGAATGCGATCTTGCGATCGGGCGCGCCAAGCGCCGCCGCTGCGACGAAGTAATACGTCACCTGCGCGACGATCCGGCCCCAGTTGATGGAGTTGACGCCCGACAGAAGCACCCGATCGCGGAATGCATGATCGTTGAACATCCCCTTTACGAGCGCCTGGCAGTCGTCGAACGTCCCCTTGATCGCGACCGCATGTACGCTCTTTTCCGTGGGCGTCGTCATCATCCGGCGCTGCACGTCGGAAACCCGCCCATCCGGAAACAGGATGACGACATCAACGCGGTCCGAGTGCCGGAACGCTTCGATCGCAGCCCCACCCGTATCGCCAGACGTCGCACCGACGATTGTCGCGCGCGCGCCGCGCTTGGCAAGCACATGATCCATGATCCGCGCCAGCAATTGCATCGCCACGTCCTTGAAGGCGAGCGTCGGCCCGTGAAACAGTTCAAGCACGAACGTGCCGGGTTCGATCTGTACGAGCGGTGTCGTGGCCGGATGACCGAAACTTGCGTAGGCGTCCTCAGCCATCGCCGTGAGTTCTGATCGCGTCAGTGCCGCACCCGCAAAGGGCGCGATGACCTCGACCGCAACCTCCGCGAACGGGCGGCCGGCGAAGGAAGCGATCGTCTCGGGCGCGAATTCCGGCCAAGTCTCGGGCAGATAGAGCCCGCCGTCACGGGCAAGCCCGGCCAGCACCACGTCCTCGAAGCCGAGAACCGGCGCACGGCCTCTGGTGGAAATGTATTTCACGTCGTTCGAACTTTCGTCAGTCCAAGAGACCCGCGCCCGCAGCCCGATCTTGCGGGCCCCGGCAGCAGTTGCGGGCGACCCTAAGCCCCGGCCAACCGCTGAACAAGTCCGGCCGGCGGCAGGTTATAACACTCACACACCGGAATCCGCAGGCTGCCGCCACCGGCCCACTGCGTACACCGCATAAATTGCTGCCAAAGCCGCGGCCAGTCCAAACCACGTCAGCGCATACTCCAAATGCCGGTTCGGCAATTTGACCACCGTCGCGCCGCCTTTCGGCCAACCGCCCGGCGCCGCCCCGTCCGCATCGACAAACAGCGGGATGATCTTGGCCGGACGCGATCCATCTGGAAAGGCTGCCGCGATCATCCCCTCGAAATCGCGCCAGAACCACAAATTGGCCTCGGACTCGTTGTCGGGAACAAAGCGCGCGTGAATGCCTGGAAGCCGGATCAACCCCGTCACGTCTGTTTCCCCCTCGATCTGCCCGTCTTTGCGCAAACCGGGGTCCTTGAGTTGCTCGGGCACGTAACCACGATTGACGATCAGCGTAGCCGAAGTCGCTGTGAGCACGAATGGCGTGAAGACATGGACGCCGGCGCCAAGCTGCGGATGCGGCGCGTAGAGATACAGTTCCTTGTCGTTGAGAAAGCGGCCGCGCATCGAAACATGTTTGTATTCCAGCGCATTCCAACCACCCGGGAGGTGACCGGCCGCCTCGTCGAGTGCCTGATCAATTGGGACAGGCGGGGCCTTCGCCCGTTCCGCGATGGCTGCGATCAGGCCCTCCTTCCACGCCAGCCTGTCGAGTTGCCAGAAGCCGAGGACGATCAGCAGCGGCAGCGCCACAGCCACCATGATCGTCGGCACCAGCAGTTTTCTCTCGCGCAGTTGGGCCAGCATCAGCGTTGCTCATCCTTTAGGGGCGCTCGGCGGTTTAGCGCTCAAGCCGCCCCTCTTCGGCCTTGTGTTTGTACTGCAGCGCAATCAGCAGCGCCTTGAGAAATCGCAAAAGCCCCAGCGCGATGACGGGCGTCAGAAGACCCCACAACACCATGTGCACCCATAACGGCGGCCCGAATGCGAATTCGAACCACAGGGCCGCGCCAAGAACAGCAAACCCGAGAATGAAAATGGCAAACACGGCCGGCCCGTCGCCGGTATCGATGAAGGCATAGTCGAGGCCGCAGTCAGAGCAACTCTCTCGCAACACGAGCACCTGCCGGAAAAGCGGACCCTTGCCGCACCGTGGGCATCGCGCCAGTGCCGCCGCACGCCAGACGGAAACTTGAGCTTCGCTCATGACGCTGCGGCTCCCTTGTCCAAATGCGGCAAGGGCGGCTCTGACGAGCCGCCCCTCCGTGTCGTCGAACGATCAGACGGCCCGATCTCAGTGCAAGGCGGCCGCGACTTCTCCCGCGCCCCAGACGTAGATGCAGGCGAACAGGAACAGCCAGACCACGTCCACGAAGTGCCAGTACCATGCGGCCGCCTCGAACCCGAAGTGCTGCTTTGGCGTGAAATGGCCCTTCATCGCGCGCAGCAGGCACACCAGCAGGAAGATCGTGCCGATGATTACGTGCGCACCGTGGAAACCGGTCGCCATGAAGAACGTCGAACCATACGTGTGCCCGGCGAACGTGAACGCGGCGTGGCCGTATTCGATATACTGCAGCACCGTGAAGAGCACGCCCAGTGCCACGGTAACCGCAAGACCGGCGATCAACTGACTGCGCTTGTTGTGCAGCAGGGCATGATGCGCCCACGTGACCGTGCAGCCCGAAAGCAGCAGCACGAGTGTGTTGATGAGCGGCAGTCCCCAGGGATCGAACGTGGCCTTGAAGTTGCCCTCGGCCGGCGCGCCCGTCGCCGGGATCGTTGCTTCCGTCATCTCGACCGGTACCGGCGGCCACTGGCCACCAAACACCTCGTTGCGCTTCACCATGCCGAGAGCTTCCTGGACGTTCTCGACCACGTACGTTCCATTGGGGAACAGCGCCGCGTCGAAGTAAGCCCAGAACCAGGCGACAAAGAACATCACTTCCGAAGCGATGAACAGCAGCATCCCGTAGCGCTGATGGATCTGCACGACCGGCGTGTGCTGTCCGGTCTCCGCTTCGATGACGACATCGCGCCACCACATGAAGGCAATGGCCGACAGCGCCATCATGCCGCCGAAAAAGACATGCGGGCCTGTCAGGCCGAACACACCCGGGCCGCCGCCCATCGAGCGCATCCAGATGATGGCGCCGAGCGCCGCGACGAAAGCCGAGATCGAAGCGAGGATCGGCCATGGGCTCGGATCAAGCAGGTGGTAGTCGTGTTCGTTGGTATGCGATGAGGCCATGGTTTTCTTCCCCGTAGTCTCTTGTTGCGTCCGGAAGCCCGGACATTTGTATTGACGGCGCCGCCCAGAAAACCGCGACGCTGCGCTATCCGTTAGTGTCCTGATCGGTCGAAATTGCCGCCTGCCCTTCCGGCGTCGTCCCTTCGATTGGGTAGAACGTGTAGGACAGCGTGATTTCCTTGAGCCGCGACGATTCCGGATCTTTCACCAATTCGGGATCGACGAAGAACGACACGGGCATTTCGATCGACTGGCCCGGCTCCAGCGTCTGCTCCTTGAAGCAGAAGCATTCGATCTTGCTGAAGTAGAGCCCCGCCGCATCGGGCGCCACATTGAAGGTCGCCGTGCCGGTGATTTTGCGATCTGTCGTGTTGGTGGCGCGATAGAATACGAGCATGTTTTCGCCGATGTGCGCCTGCACCGTCCGCTGCAGGGGCTCAAACGCCCATCCGAGCTTTGGCGATACGTTGGCGTCAAACCGCACGGTGACCATCCGGTCCAGCATCACCTCGGAGGGCTTATCGGCTTTCTGCGTCGTGCCGCCGATGCCCGTAACCTGGCAGAACATCTGGTAAAGCGGCACCGCCGCGTAGGCCATCGCCCCCATCGTCATCACGCCGCCAACGCACATCAGGGCGATCTTAGTATCGCTCCGCTTCGTGGCGCGGGGTTCAGGTTGCGGAAGGCTTGCCGTCACGCTCGACGCTCCGTTAGATCGGCCGGTTGGCGACACTGCCGCCGAGATGAACGATGGTTGCCGCGTAGAACATCAACACCAGAAAGCCCAGCCCCAGCGCGATCGCAATCGACCGCATCCGGCGGCGCTTCAATTCCGCAGCCGCACTGGCTGTATTCACCGCTTGCACCGTGTCGGACATGTCATTCATGGCAGACGGGCCTTTCATGCCAAAATGCGGGTCATCGCGCCTTCCACGACGAGGATCGCGAACAGCGCATAGAGATAAAGGATCGAGAACCAGAAGAGACGCTTGCACGCCTTGTCGGCTTCGCGACCTTCGGTAATGCGCCAAACGTCGAAGGCGAGCCAGAGGAAGATTGCGCCAAGAACGATCGACGCTGCGCCATAAGCAACGCCGCCAAGACCAATGAAGGCCGGCAGAATCGCGAGTGGCACCAGTGCGATGGAATAGTACAGGATCTGACGCCGCGTTTCGGCCGGTCCGGCAACCACCGGCAGCATCGGCACACCGACACGCTCGTAATCGCGCAACCGCAAAAGCGCCAGCGCCCAAAAGTGCGGCGGGGTCCACATGAAGATGATCAGAAACAGCAGAACGCTTTCCAGGCTGACCGAACCCGTCACCGCCGCCCAGCCGATCATCGGAGGGAACGCACCGGCCGCACCGCCGATCACGATGTTCTGCGGCGTCCGCCGCTTCAGCCACATCGTGTAGATGAACAGATAGTACGCGATCGTCAGCGCGAGCAGCGCTCCGGCAACCCAGTTGACGAGCACGCCGAGCGTCATCACCGACATGACCGAAAGAACGCCGCCGAACTGCAACGCCTCGTCAGGGGTGACCCGCCCGCGCGGAATGGGTCGCGCCGCCGTCCGCGCCATGTTCTCGTCGATGTCGGCGTCGTACCACATGTTGAGCGCGCCGGATGCGCCGGCACCCACCGAGATCGCGATGATGGCGATCAGTCCAATCACCGGATGGATCCCGCCCGGCGCGAGCAACATACCCGCGACCGCCGTCAGAATGACGAGCGTCATCACGCGCGGCTTCATGAGGGTCACGAAATCGCCGACGCTGGGCTCAAGAAGCTTCAGAGCTTCTCCCCGTTGAACATCGGCACCGGCGGTCGTCATGGCGTCCAACTTTCCTGCAAGTCTCGATCCAAAGCCTCGCTGGCATCCTGGATCGCCGGGCCCATCGCTGGGCGTTTCCTCGAATTATTGCCGTTCAGGCTTTGCCCGTTTCTATGGCCGGGCATTTGCCGCCTGAGCGGTAGGCAATCCGGCCGGAGACCGCATCCCCGGCCGGAGTGACATCGTTCAGTGCCTGTCCGACGTCGCCGCGATGCGCGGCAGCGTCTCGTAGGCATGGAAGTTCGGTGGCGACGGGAGCGTCCATTCCAGAGTGGTGGCGCCTTCGCCCCACGGATTGCCGGCAGCCTTCTCCTTGCGGGCGAACGCGACGGCAAGTCCGATGAAGAAGAACACCGTGCCGAGCGCGGTAATGTACGAGCCGACCGACGACACTTCGTTCCAGAACGCATAGGCGTCGGGATAGTCGGCGTAACGGCGCGGCATGCCGGCGGCACCCAGGAAGTGCTGCGGGAAGAACAGAATGTTGGCGCCTACGAACGTGGTCCAGAAATGCAGCTTGCCCCAGAATTCCGAGTACATGTAGCCGGTCATCTTCGGGAACCAGTAGTACCAGCCAGCAAAAATGGAGAACACGGCGCCGAGCGACAGCACGTAGTGGAAGTGCGCGACCACGTAGTAGGTGTCGTGCAGCGTGCGGTCGACGCCGGCATTCGAGAGCATCACGCCCGTGACGCCGCCGACGGTGAACAGGAAGATGAAGCCGAGCGCCCACATCATCGGAACCCGGAACTGCAGCGATCCGCCCCACATCGTGGCGATCCACGAGAAGATCTTCACGCCCGTCGGCACCGCGATCACCATGGTGGCGAACACGAAGTAGGCCTGCGTGTTCACTTTCATGCCGGCCGCATACATGTGATGTGCCCACACGATGAACCCGACCAGACCGATGGCAACCATCGCGTAGGCCATGCCCAGGTAGCCGAACACCGGCTTGCGCGAGAACGTCGCAACGATATGGCTGACGATGCCGAAGCCGGGCAGGATGAGAATGTAAACTTCCGGATGCCCGAAGAACCAGAACAGATGCTGATAGAGCATCGGATCGCCGCCGCCGGCCGGATTGAAGAACGTCGTGCCGAAGTTACGGTCCGTCAGCAGCATGGTGATCGCACCGGCGAGAACCGGCAGCGACAACAGCAGCAGGAACGCGGTGATCAGAACGGCCCACACGAACAGCGGCATCTTGTGCAGCGTCATGCCAGGCGCGCGCATGTTGAAGATCGTGGTGATGAAGTTGATCGCACCCAGGATCGACGACGCGCCCGCCAGATGGAGCGACAGGATTGCAAAATCCATCGCCGGGCCGGGATGCCCCGAGGTAGACAGCGGTGCATAAATCGTCCAGCCCGCGCCCACACCGTTCATCCCCGTCGGACCTTCGACGAACATCGACATGATGAGCAGAGTCAGCGCCATCGGCAGCAGCCAGAACGAGATGTTGTTCATGCGCGGGAACGCCATGTCCGGCGCACCGATCATCAGTGGCACAAACCAGTTGCCGAAGCCGCCCATCGTCGCCGGCATCACCATGAAAAACACCATGATGAGGCCGTGGCCGGTCACGAACACGTTGTAGAGATGCGGGTTGGAGAAATACTGCATCCCCGGCTCGGCCAGCTCGAGGCGGATGCCGATCGAAAGCGCGCCGCCGATAATGCCGGCGATCATCGCGAAGATGAAGTACAGCGTCCCGATGTCCTTGTGGTTCGTCGAGAACAGCCAGCGGCGAAAGAAAGTCGGCGCGTGGTCATGATGATCGGCGTGTGCCGCAGTGCTACCCATGGTCTTCGACCTTTTCGTCTCGGGTTATTCCGGTTCAAATTTCAGGAAGTTCGCGGTCGCGGCCTCCCGCCGCAACCGCATCCCGCTTGTCTCAGCGCTTGTCCGATGCGTCGGCCACCGACTTCACGCCCGCCTGCTCGAAAGCGACACGATCGGTGATCTCCTTCGCCCTCTTGCGGTCGCCCGCCTTCATCGCGCCCGTCCACTGGTCATAGACGTCTTGGCTGACAACGCGGACGGCGATCGGCATGAAGGCGTGGTTCATCCCGCACAGCTCCGAACACTGACCGTAGAAAATGCCCTGCTGCTCGGCTCTGAACCACGTCGAGGTCAAGCGGCCGGGCACGGCGTCGATCTTTGAACCGAACGACGGAATGGTCCAGTTGTGGATCACGTCATTGGAGGTCACCAACATGTGCACGACTTTGTCGACCGGCACGAGGATCTCATTATCGACCGCCAGCAGACGCGGCGTCGGCAATCCAGCCTTCACCTTCTCGGCCACTTCCTCGTCCGTAAGCATGTTCGACGTCACGGTGAACGTCTTATCCTCGGGTGTCGTCCCCGGATATTCGTGCTCCCAGAACCAGGCGTTGCCGATCGCCTTGATCGTCACGTCGGGCTTCGGATACGTGTACTGAAGCATCAACAGCTTGAATGACGGGATCGCAATCGCGACCAGGATCAGGATCGGAACGACCGTCCACGCAACCTCGAGGATCGTGTTGTGAGTCGTCTTCGACGGCACCGGGTTTTTTGACTCGCGGAATCGCACCATCACGTAAATCATAAGCGCCAGCACGAACAGCGAGATGGCGACGATGATGATGTTGACGAGGTCGTAGAACGTGTGGATTTCGCGGGCGACCTCGGTAACGGGCGTCGGCAGGCCGATCTGTCCCGGCGCGGCGTAGCCGATGCCCTCGGCCGCCAAGGCCGGCGCCACACCGGCAACCACAGCGAAGCCCGCCGCGGCCACCATGACCGCCAGGCCCAGCAAATTCCAAACCCGTTTCGTCATTCCGTTCGCTCCCCAGACCAGCCCGGTTCAAGCCGGGCCTCACGTTTTCCGTGAAGGGGAGCGGTCTCTGCCCGGCACCGTGCGGCACCGGGGATGATGACTGGCCTGGGTCGGCGGAGCTGCGCTATTACCAGCCGCGCGTTGGTCCCGATGAGCCCGAGTGAACCGGTGGTCAGTAAGCGCAACCTGCTCACCAGCGGACCACCCGAACGCCTAATCATCCTACTGTGACGATCTTCCCCTTCGTCGCTCACAGATCAACCGGGATCACGCCCGTAAGTCAAGTTTTTTGCGGCAATTTTCCGCACGAAGTCATCCAGACTTAACGTGGCAACTTAGGAGCCGAACGGGCATCCGGCACCCTCCGCACTCAGCCTCGCTAATCTGTTGAAATCGTCTCGTTTCGGCCTCTTTCATGCGCGAACGAGTTCGCACCGGCGTGTTAGGTCACCGTAACGGCTGTTGTTCGACCGCCTGTTTTCGCCGCCAACTGTGCGCCCGTGTCGCGTCCGGTCGGCCGCACATCCCGAGATACCTCGCCCCATGCCCCTCACTTCGATCCGGCCTACAACTCTGCAATGCAACGATGGGCTTCGGACATTTGTCGCCGTCGTTTCCCTCGCCTTCGCGACGATGATGCTGCCGCTTGCCAGCGCCGCTCAGGAAGCCAAAAACCCCGAAATGGCCGACGGCACCATCAAGGCCCAGCATGGCGATTGGCAGGTCGTCTGCAAGCCGCCGCCCGCCGGCGCGAAGAACGAGATCTGCGCGCTCGTCCAGAGCGTCACCGCCGAAGACCGGCCGAACGTTGGTCTCACCGTCTACTTCCAGAAATTCGCGCAAGGCATGCGCGTCCTGCGCGTCTTCGCCCCTGTCGGCGTCCTGCTGCCGCCGGGCATCGGACTGAAGATCGACAACGTCGATGTCGGTCACGCGCCATACCTGCGCTGCCACACCTTCGCGTGCTACGCGCAGGTGACACTCGACGATAAGCTGATCGGTCAGTTTTCCAGCGGCAAAACGGCGATCTTCATCATCTTCCAAACGGAAGAAGCCGGCATTGGCATTCCGCTTTCGCTGAACGGCTTCGGCCAGGCGCTCGCCGCTTTGCCTTAAACTGGGCGGACCGATCGGCCTCTACCGCCTGTATCTTCAATCTTTCTGTGCGCTCGCCACGTGCAGGCGAAGGGAATCCGGTGATCGCGCCGCCGCACCGTTTTTCCGAAGCGGCGCGACGGACGCGGGCTTGGGAAACGTCACGGCATTGGAACCCGTACCCGCCGCAGCGGCCTTCGGCAGCATCGAGAATGCATCGCTCCAGGCGCTCGCAATCCGCGTCGCCGCATCCTGATACTGCGACATCGCCGTCTGCCAAAACCGCATCTGCTCGTTCAGCACATCGCTCTGCGACCGGCACCGCGACAAACGTTGCGGAATGGCGAGGAAGGCTTGCGCCCGCCGGCTCGCCAGCGTCATCAATTCCATTTGCTGAACTGTCAGCGCCTTCATCGGGCCGAAGCCTGCCGACATCGCGTCCATCACTTGCTTGGGATCGAAAGAACTCGGGTCGAAAGGCTTGACGGCAAAACTCTGCGTACCGAGCCAGTCGTGGAGTTGCGGATTATGCGGTGACGGCTTGTCCATGACGGGAGAGTCCTCGGGCACGCGCTAGACTTTTTTGTTGGTCGCTTGGTCTGCGTCGCGCTGCTGTCACGCGGCGACCCTGACGGCATTTGATTACGATAGCAAAAATCTCAAGGCCTGCGTTCGACACTTTTTGGTGGCCGGCGCCGGCATCGCAAACTTGCAGAGAGTGCAACCTAAAATTGAACGCCGCGCATGAAGCTCAACCCTATGATGCAAAACACCAATCATGGTTAAAATTGTATTGACCACAAATTGTCGGCAGGCATCCTGATGCCATTCTTCGATGCCATTTTCAGTAGCCTTTGTAAGCGTAAATGCGGGGTAATGAGGCCAAGTTTGCACGGTTTGCGCGCAAGACCGCCGTAGCGGGTCTTGCGGTCGTCGTTGCTGCATCCACATCGCTGTGTGCCGTCGCCGATGATGCCCGGCCGTCCTGGCGCGAAATCTGGAAATGGCGCGAAGTCTGGTCCGGTGTCGACGCCGCGAAGGATAATTGGCTCATTTATTCGGGCATGACGGTGGCCCCGTTTGGCCATATCCACGAGCCGGGTTGGCGTTTTCGAATGGCTGGTGGATACGGCCAATACCAATACACCGGCAATCGCGGCACCGGCCCCACACCCGACATCCGGTCCTTCGCCGCCATGACGTATTACGGCGACGCGCTCGTCGGTTACTTGGAGCGCTACGGACCGCTTACCGCCAAGGCCTTCGCCGGCGTGTCCTATCTCGCGCACGACATCGCGCCCTTCGACCCCGATAATCTCGTCACCGGAGAGGAGGTCGGGTTCAAGGCCGCGCTCGAGCTCTGGGTCGATATCGGCGAGATTGGCTTTGCCTCTCTGGATGCCTCGTGGAACACCGCGCACGACACGCGCAACGTTCGAACCCGGCTAGGTGCGCGCTTCGCGCCTTCGTGGAGAGGCGGCTTGGAAGGTTGGCTCAACCTCGACGACCAGAGCGACTGCGATCTGGGGTGGAGCGGCGGCGATGCCTGCGACGAGGAGGAGACCGATCTCCTCGACTACACCCGCGCCGGTCTGTTCCTGCGCTACGACTGGGATGGCGGCGAACTCTCCCTATCCGGCGGCGTGTCCGGCGGCAGCTTCGGCTCGTCCGGCTCCGCCTCGCCCGAACCCTATGCCACCCTCAACTGGATGACGCAGTTTTAGTGCCTCGTTGCGCGGGTGTCCGGCGCGCAGGGCAGCCGCTTGCCGGGTGCAAGCCGGACGGCGCGTACGCTTCCAGAAAAATATTTCACCCCCGCCCCAAGGAAATCTCAATCCCGTTCGTCCATGGGAATTACGGCACCGGCGTGCCGCGAGAGCTGATGCGTGAGCGACGACGACGCCCGACCGGATGACGCGACGGACGAAATGCTGGCGGGACGGGCCGCGGCGGGCGACCGCCGCGCGTTTGCCGTCCTCATCGACCGCCACTACGACCGCATCTACCGCCTCGCATGGCGCTGGTCCGGCGCCCGCGACCGCGCCGAGGACATCGCGCAGGAGGTCTGCGTGAAACTTGCCCAATCCATCGCGACCTTCCGCGGCGATGCGGCGTTCAAAACCTGGGCCTACCGCCTCGCCTACACGACTGCCGTTGATCATATCCGCGCCAACCAAAGGCTCGTGACGCTGGAGCCGTCAGACATGATGGCCCTCGTTGAGACGGTTCATGCGACCGAAGCCGAAGACGCCGTCGCTGGGCAAGACCTATGGCGCGCGGTGCGCTCGCTTCCGCCTCAGCAGCGCGACGCCGTTCTGCTCGTCTACGCGGAGGATCTTTCGCACGCCGAGGCGGCACTCATCCTCGGATGCACGGAGAAAACCGTCTCCTGGCATCTTCACGAAGCCCGCAAACGTCTGAAAATTATTCTCGATCAGGTGGCCTAGAAAACGAAATGACCGCTAAGGAACTCGACAGTCTGAAATCTTTGCCCGTGCCGCCCCCGCGCGACGAGGCGAAGGCGGCTGCCGTGTCCGCGGCGCTCGACGCTTTCGATAAATCGGCCGGCGCCGCCCAAGCTTCCACCGCCATCGTCCGTCCGATCTCTCCGTCGACCAACTCGTCACGGAGATCGCTGATGACCCTCACCCGCCAGCAGTACGCCCTCGCCGCCTCGCTCGCCGCACTCGTCGTCGCCGCCCCGGTCGCGTTTCACGTGAGTCGGACCGTTGAACAAGACCCAGTTGAACTGTCCGGCAACGCGACGCCGGCGCCACAAGTCGCCACGAAAGACGAATTGTCGAAAGAGAAGTCTGACGCGGACAAACGCCGGGCTTCATCCGATCTTCTCACGCGCCTCGATGCGGAGCGCAAACGCGCCGCAGAAGCAGAAGTGGACATCGCCGGCGAGCGCGCACCCGAACCTGCCGCATCCACCGTGGTCGCGTCGCCCCCACCGCCTCCCGTCGCCGCCAAGCCGCTCGCGGCACCTGGACTGGTTGCGCGCGATGCGACGCGCCGCATGGATGCATGGTCAAGTCTGGGCGCGATTGGCGCCGCCGACAGCCAGGCGCCCTACCTTCCCGCGCAATTGGAGGAATCCCGCGACCGCTTCATGAGCGCTGGCGTCAATCCGGTGAAGCAGGTCGCAACCGATCCTGTCTCGACCTTTTCCATCGACGTCGACACCGCGTCCTACGCTTTTGTCCGCCGGGCGCTCAATGCCGGTCGCCTACCGCCGCAATCTGCCGTGCGCGCCGAAGAGATGATCAATTACTTCCGCTACGATTATCCCGCCGCGGAAACTCCCGCCGAACCCTTCAAACCAACCGTCACCGTCGTTCCCTCGCCGTGGGGTGCGGACAAGCAACTCGTCCACATCGGCATCAAGGGCTACGAACTCAAAAGTGCCGAACGCCCGCGCGCCAACCTTGTCTTCCTGATCGACGTCTCGGGATCGATGGCCCCCGCCGACCGCCTGCCACTCGTCAAGAACGGCCTGCGCATGCTCGTCGAAGACATGCAGCCGGACGACACGGTGGCCATCGTCACCTATGCATCGGGGTCAGGCGTCGCGCTCGAGCCGACCAGGATTTCGGACAAGGCAAAGATCCTCGCCGCCCTCGACGGTCTGGGCGCGGGCGGGTCCACCGCCGGCGCATCCGGTATCGAGGATGCTTACCGGCTGGCGGCGGCCAACTTCGAAAAGACCGCCGTCAACCGCATCATTCTTGCCACGGACGGCGACTTCAACGTGGGCCTGACCGACGACAGCCAGTTGAAAGACCTGATCGAACGCAAACGCGCGGGCGGTATCTTCCTGTCGATCCTCGGCGTCGGCGCGGGCAACTACAATGACCGCCTGATGCAGGAACTCGCCCAGAACGGCAACGGCGTGGCGGCCTACGCCGACACTTTGAACGAGGCCCGCAAGGTGCTCGTCGAAGAAGCCGCCTCGACACTCTTTCCCATCGCCAAGGATGTGAAAATCCAGGTCGAATGGAATCCGGCCCGCGTCGGCGAATACCGTCTCATCGGCTACGAATCCCGCGCCCTCAACCGCGAGGACTTCAACAACGACAAGGTCGACGCCGGCGACATCGGCTCCGGGCATACGGTGACGGCCATTTACGAAATCACGCCCGCTGGCGCGGCAGTCACGAGCGTGGACGCATTGCGCTATGGCGATCCCGCAAAGCCGGCCGCAACTGCGTCTCCGGCCAGCAGCGAACTCGGCTTCCTGAAAATCCGCTACAAGCTTCCGGCAAGCGAAACCTCCACCCCTATCAGTCTTCCGATTACAGACGCGCTGGCTCTACCCTCGCTCGATGCGGCCCCGGCCGACACGCGCTTCTCCATTGCCGTCGCCGGGTTCGCGGAAGTGCTGCGCGGTTCACCTCACACCGGCAGCTTCGGCTATGACGATGTCGTCAACCTCGCAACTCCCGCGCGCGGCGCCGATCCTTACGGCGAGCGATCGGAGTTCTTGAACCTGGTCCGGCTCGCGAAGTCTGCCCCGCGCTGACGTTCCGGCCCGACCTCGGCAATGGACACCGCCGGCAAGCGCTACGGCCGGCAACCACCCCCACGAGACGATGACGGAGCCGGGCCACGGTCAGGCTCCGTCATTCCCCGCCCAACGCGCACCCAATTTCTGCCCCCCCCAAAACCTTTCCCCCCGGCCCGCCTCACCCCCCTCACCTCGTCTCACCCCCCTCACCTCGTCTCACCTCGTCTCACCTCGTCTCACCCCAACCCAAATAGGTTGTACATAATATGTTACAAACCGAACAATCATTCTTCTTGACCCTGCCATTTTTCACGGCAATGATCCAAAAAATACAAGCGTTCGTTTTACCACCGTCGAAGCTTCTTCCGCTCACCGACTGTCCCGAGACCGATCACCGATGCCAAGGCTCAAGCCCGACACGCAGCGCGCCCGACGCGATCACATTCTCGACGCCGCCGAGCAGTGTTTCGCGCGCGCAGGATTCCACGCCACCAGCATGCAGCACATTTGCCGCGAGGCGGGCGTCTCACCGGGTGCCCTCTACGTTTACTTCCGGTCGAAAGAGGATTTGATCGCGGGCCTTGCCGAACGCAATCGGCTGGAGTTCCAGGCCCGCTTCGCCCAACTCGCCGAAGCGACCGATTTCTTCGCCGCACTTGAAGCCATCGGCAACGCCTACTTCGTCGAGGACGAAGCCTACCATCGTCAGATCTGCCTCGAAATCGGCATGGAATCGACCCGCAGCGCCACGGTCGGCGAAATCCATCGCTCCGTCGATGACTTCGTTCGTTTGAACTTCGAAACACTGTTCCAGCGCATGATCGACGAAGGCCGCATCCGCCCCGCCCACGACGCCGCCGCCCTCGCCAAGGTGTTCATGGTCATCGGCGACGGTCTGTTCTGGCGCAGCGCGGTCGATCGCTCGTTCGACATGGCAAAGACCATCCCTGATATTGTCGAGGTCATTCGCCAATTGCTCAATCCCGTGGACGCCTCATCGACCCTCCACTCCGCCAAGCCCACCGTCGAGGAGGCCGCAGAGTGACCCGTTCAAGTCTCATCAAGTCCGGGCTCGCCACAGCCGTCGCCGCCGCGATCTGGGTGACCGGTGCCTATCAGCCCGTCCTCGACTTCCTTGCCCACCGCTCTGCGAAGACCGAGAAAATGACCACCGTTGCACCGCCGGCGGTGACGGTGAGCCGGGTCGCTGTCGCCGACTTCGTTGAAACGGTGCTCGTCACCGGCTCGCTGATCGCGCGCGAGGAAGTGCTTGTCGCACCCGAAGTCGAAGGGCTGCGCATCATTGAATTGCGCGCTGACCAAGGCGACACGGTCAAGAAGGGCGATGTCCTCGCCGTTCTGGAAACCGTTACGCTCGACACGCAACTCGCCCAGAACCACGCCAACCTCGAACGCAGCACGGCCGCCATTGCGCAGGCCAACAGTCAAATCGTGGAGGTTCAGGCGCGGCTGACGGAAGCCAAAGCGCAGCTCGAACGCGCTCAACCTCTCACCAAGCAAGGCTATCTCTCCGAATCCACCCTCGACGCACGCACCGCCGCCAAGCGCTCGCTCGAGGCGTTGCTCGTCTCCGCGCAAAGCGGGCTCCGCGCCGCCGAGGCCGAAAAAGTGCAGCTTGAAGCCGCCCGCCGCGAACTCGATTGGCGGCGCTCGCGCTCGCAAATCCGCGCACCCGTCGACGGCATCATCAGCCGCCGGTCCGCGCACATTGGCGGCATCGCAACTGCGGTCGGATTGGCTGCCGGCGACCCGATGTTCCGCATCGTCCAGAACGGCGAAATTGAACTCGACGCCGAAGTTGGCGAATCTCAGCTCCGCAAGCTGAAGGTCGGACAGACCGCGGCAATCACGATCGCCGATGGATCGTCGACGACCGGCAAAGTGCGCCTCATCTCGCCCGAAGTGGACAACACCACGCGCCTCGGCCGCGTGCGCATTTTCATCGGCGCCGATGAAAAGTTGCGCGTAGGAAGCTTTGCAAGCGGTCAGGTCGAAACCGCGCGCCAGCGCGGCCTCGCGATCCCTGTGTCCGCCGTCAGCACCTCAGGCAACGCCGCAACGGTCCTCGTGCTCGACGACAATACGGTCCGCGAACGCAACATCGAAACAGGCCTGACCTCGGCGGGACTGATCGAAGTCCGCAATGGGGTCGCCGAAGGCGAGCGCGTCATCTCGCGGGCCGGCACGTTCTTACAGGACGGCGACATCGTACGCCCCATCGACACCGCCACCCGCGCCGTGAGTGAAGCCCGATGAGTGACGTCTCGCGCATCAACTTTTCGGCCTACTCGATCCGCAAGCCATTGCCTGCGATCCTGCTGTTTGTCGTTCTGATCTTTTTGGGGATCATGAGCTTCAAGTCGCTGCCGGTCACGCGCTTTCCCAACATCGACATTCCGCTAATCCAGGTCACGATCACCCAGTCCGGCGCGACCCCGGCCGAACTGGAAACGCAAGTTTCCAAACTCGTCGAGGATGCGGTCGCCAACATCACCGGCGTCAAGCATCTGATCTCGTCCTTGAGCGATGGGTCATCGACAACGGTGATCGAGTTCCGGCTGGAAATTGATACCGACCGTGCCTTGAACGACGTCAAGGACGCGATCGAAAAAATCCGCCCGGAGTTGCCGCGAACCATCGACGAACCGACAATCCAGCGGATCGATGTCGAAGGACAGGCGATCGTGGCTTACGCGGCCGTGTCGCCGGGCATGACTCTGGAGCAGCTTTCCTGGCACGTCGATGACGTCATCAAGCGCGAACTGCTCGTCGTGAAGGGCGTCGGCCGCGTTGAGCGCTACGGTGGCGTAAAGCGCGAGATTCGCGTCCTTCTCGATCCCGACCGCCTGCTCGCGTACGGTGTAACGGCCGCCGACATCAACCGGCAGGTCCGCGCCACGAACGTCGATATCGGCTCCGGCCGCGGCGAGGTCGGTCAGCAGGAGCAGGCGATCCGCATCCTGGCCGGCGCCAAGACCGTAGCCGAACTTGCCGAGACGAAAATCGCAATCGCCGGTGGCCGCTATGTGCGCCTCTCCGACCTCGGCCGCGTTCTCGACGACGCGGAGGAAGCACGATCCTTCGCGCGCCTCGACGGCCAGCCCGTCGTCTCGTTCTCGATTTTCCGCTCCAAGGGATCGAGCGAATTGTCCGTCGCCGAGGCTGTCGAAAAGCGGCTTGCCGAACTCAATCAGCGCTATCCGGACGTAACGCTCAGCAAAATCGACGATGCGGTCGCTTACACCCGAGGCAACTATGAAGCGGCGCTGGCAACGCTGATCGAAGGCGCGGTGCTCGCCGTCATCACCGTTTTTCTGTTTCTGCGCAACAGCCGCGCGACGCTGATTACGGCCATTGCGCTGCCGCTCTCGGCCATTCCCACCTTCTGGGCGATGAGTTTGATGGGCTTCTCGCTCAATCTCGTGTCGCTGCTCGCCATCACCTTGGTCACCGGCATCCTCGTCGACGACGCCATCGTCGAAATCGAGAACATCGTCCGCCATATGCGCATGGGCAAATCTCCCTACCGCGCCGCCATGGAAGCGGCCGACGAGATCGGCTTGGCCGTCATTGCCATCACGCTGACGATCGTTGCGATCTTCGCACCTGTGTCTTTCATGGGCGGCATTGCCGGCCAGTACTTCCAGCAGTTCGGCCTCACGGTCGCCGTCGCGGTCTTGTTCTCGCTGCTTGTCGCGCGGCTCATAACGCCAATGATGGCGGCCTATTTGATGCGCCCGGTCGCCCCGCACGACACCGAAAACACCCGCACGATGCGTGCCTACGTGCGCTTCCTCGCGATGACCCTGCGCTGGCGTTACGTGACGCTTATCGTCGGCATGGCCGTTTTCGCCGGCTCGATTTACGCAACAGCCATGCTCCCGACCGGGTTCATTCCCGACGAGGACACCTCGCGCGTCGTGATCTCGGCCGAACTCCCGCCCGGCGCACGCCTCGACGACACCCGCGAAATGACCGACGAGGTGACGCGCCGGCTACAGCAGATCCCAGAAGTGGCAAGCGTCTTCGCACTCGGCGGCACCTCGCCCACCGGCACGCTCGAATTGCGCCGCGCCTCGATCAACGTCCGCCTCGTGCCGAAAACCGAACGCGACAAGCCGCAGAAGGAACTGAAGGCGATTATCTCCGGCGTCATCGCGGGCGTACCCGACGTTCGCGCGTGGTACGTCAACGAGCGCGGCGAACGTGAGCTTTCCTTCTCGCTGCTGTCGCGCGACGGCGATGCACTGGCCGAAGGCGTTTCCAAGGTCGAAACTGCCGTTCGCAATCTGCCGGGCTTTTTCAACGTCGCTTCCAAGTCGGCGCTCGACCGCCCCGAAATCCGCATTGTGCCCGAACTCGACAAGGCCTCCGCGCTCGGCATCACGCCGGATCAGATCGCCGAAACAGTGCGCGTCGCCACCATCGGCGACGTCGATGCCAATCTTGCCAAGTTCACGTCCGGCGACCGCCTGATCCCCATTCGCGTCCAGGTCGAGGAGAACGCCCGCGAAAATCTGCAGCGCATCGCCAATCTGCGCCTGACGAACGCCGCCGGCAAATCGATTCCGCTGTCTGCTGTCGCCAACATTTCGTTTGGCCGCGGGCCCAGTGCCATTGATCGCTATGATCGCGAGCGCCGCGCCGAAATCGGCGGCGACCTCGTCAAAGGCTATGCCCTCGGCAGCGCGCGCGAAGCATTCGTCGCCGAGGTCGAAAAAATTGGCCTTCCCGAAGGCGTGCGCCTGCTGGCAACTGGCGACGCCGAAATTCAGGATGAAGTGGCCAACGGCTTCATCACCGCCATGGGCACGGGATTGATGATCGTTCTCGGCCTGCTCATTCTGCTCTTCGGCAGCGTCTTTCAGCCGATCACTATTCTACTCTCCCTGCCGCTGTCCTTCGGCGGTGTGGTGCTGGCGCTGATCGCAACGAACAACCCCATCAGTATGCCGGTCTACATCGGCCTGCTGATGCTCATGGGCATCGTGACCAAGAACGCCATCATGCTCGTCGATTTCGCGGTCGAGGAGATTGCCCGCGGCACCGATCGCATCACGGCGCTGCTCGAAGCCGGTCGCAAGCGTGCCCGTCCGATTGTGATGACCACGATCGCCATGGCCGCCGGCATGTTGCCGAGCGCCTATGCTCTCGGAGACGGCGGCGAGTTCCGCGCTCCCATGGCCATTGCCGTCATCGGTGGCCTGCTGGTCTCCACGATCCTCTCGCTGGTCTTCGTACCGTCGTTCTTTACCGTCATGGACGACCTGTCGCGCGGCGTGACGTGGTTGATGTCGTTCGCCATCCGCCCGAACGCCGCCGATGAGGATAGCGAAGAGACCGCCGGCGCCCCACGGGTTCCGCCGCGCATCACCGAACCCGCCCGGCCATCCGCGCCGCCGCAGCCCGGCCGCATCGCTGCGGAATAACGCTTTTTCCGTTGCTCCATTGTTGCGGTGTCACGTCCCACCTATATGCGTCGCAGCACTCGCTCGCTTCATACAAAGGGACCCCCCATGTTCGACGCCAAGGCACTGCTGGAGCAACTTGCCGGAAATCCGCAGCGTTCCGGGGCTGCCCCGACGGGTCCCGGCGACGGCGGCGGCTTAGCCGATCTCGTGCGCAACATTTCGGGCGGATCGGGCGGCGCAAGCGTCGACCAGATCCTGGCTCAGGTTCGCGAACAGGCCGCCAAGTTCGGCGGACCATCCGGCGCCGAACTCGTCGATACGCTGGGCAAGGCGTTTGGACAGGCGACTGAGGGCGTGCGCGAGGGCGCGACCCGGATCGGCGACGCCACGGGCGCACGCGATGCCATCTCAAATGCCAGTGGCGGCCGCTCGCCCGACGAAATGATTGCGCAGGTCAAGGATCTGATCGCCAACAACCAGCTTGGCGCCGGCGCGGTACTTGGCGGACTAGGCGCGATCCTGCTTGGCACGAAGACGGGACGCGGCGTCGCCACCAGCGCGGTCAAGCTCGGCGCATTGGCGCTGATCGGCGGCCTCGCCTACAAGGCGTACCAGAACCATCAGGCCGGCAAACCGCTGATCACCGGTCCGCAAAACGTCGCCACCGAGGCACCCGCCGGTTCCGGCTTCGAACCCGCCGCCATCTCCAATGACGCCGCCATGATGATCATTAAGGCGATGATCGCCGCCGCGGCAGCCGATGGCCGGATCGATGACGCCGAGTATGCGCGCATTGTCGAATCCGCAGGCGGCCCGGCCGCAAGCGCGGAAGCCAAGGCGTTCCTTGAAAGCGAGTTGCGCAATCCAGCAACGGCGGCAACCCTCGCCTCTGCCGTCACCTCGCCCGAGGAAGCGCTCCAGGTTTACACCGCCGCCCGGATCGCCATCGAAGCCGACAATGCATCCGAAACCGGCTTCCTTGCCGAACTCGCCTCCGCTCTCGGCATCGACCCGGACCTCGCCCGTCAGGTCGACGCGACGGCAAGGAGCACGGCGGCCTAGTCCCAATTCGCCAATTGCAAAAACAAAGCGCGGGATCGCTCCCGCGCTTTTTTCATGCCAGCACTGCGCGGCCAATTACGAAGCCTCGTTCGCCTTGAAGAACACATCGACACGCATGCCCGTCATCAGCGGCGGCTGGCCGTCCAGCGAAACCATCACTTCGAGAACCTCAACGTCGTTCGGACGCCGCGGCCCGCGCGACGTGATGCGCTGCGCCCCAAGTGCCGGCGCAATCGACGTCACGACGCCCGTGAATTCCTGGTCGCCGAACGCGTCCGCCTTGACGACGGCCTTCTGCCCGACGCTGATTTTTGTTACGTCGCGTTCCTCGACTTCGGTGCGCACGCGCAGCGCGCCAAGATCCCCGAAGAGAGCGAGCGGTGCCTCCGGCGATGTCACGGCCACCTCGCCCTGCTTGGCCCAAACGTTAAGCACCGTGCCGTCGGCCGGCGCACGCACCCGCGTCCGCTCGATTGCATTCAGAACTTGCGTGACATCCGATCGCGCGAGCGTTAGCGACGACTCCAGCCGCGACGGCAACGGCATGTCGTCACGCGCCGCGACCTTGGCATAGTTGGCGCGCTCGTCCGCGAGCTTCGTCTGCGCCTCGGCAACCTTCGTCCGCGCGGCATTCGTTTCCTCGGCCGTTCCCGATCCGGTTCTGACCTTGCGCGCAACGTCGTCGAACTCCGTCTGCGCCGCGTAGAGGGCGCGCTCGGCCTTCGCAACGGCATCCTCCGCGTTGCGCCGATCAAGTTCCGGACCCTTCGCGATTTCTTCGTCGCGCTCAAGCATGCGCACGGCTTCTTCCGCCGTCGCCGCCTGCAGCTTCGCCTGCGCATCGCTGTCGTCGAGACGCACGAGCAAATCGCCCGCCTGAACCTTGTCGCCCGTCTTGGCGTTTACTTCGACGATTTCGCCGGCGGTCTGCGCGACGATCCGGATTTCACCCTCCTTGGGTTCCACCCGCCCCGTCGCCGACGCCGCCCATACACCCTTTATCGAGGTGTTGCTTTCGGCGGCCATCTGCATCGACGGCTTGTCCTGGCTGTGCGACGTGAGCGTTCCATTGATCAGAACGCTCAGTGAAATTGCGATGATGCCCGCGACCGTCAGCGTCTGCACAGTCGGATCAACTTTAAGCATTTGCCTTACGCCTCTTCTTGGTCAAATCGGTGATTTCGGGCGAGTTGACGCCCTCTGGCCGGCGCTCTTCGCCGACAATCTTGCCGTCTTCGATGCGCACCACGCGGTCCGCGTAGCCAAGCGTGCGCGGGTCGTGCGTCACGGCCAGCACGCTCCTGTTCTGCTCCTTGGCGATCCTCGCCAGCAGCGCCATCACGGCATGTCCGTTCTCGCTGTCCAAAGCTGCCGTCGGTTCATCCGCCAGCACGATCGACGGCGAAGCGGCAATCGCCCGCGCGACGGCGACACGCTGCTGCTCACCGCCCGAAAGATTGTTCGGGTAATTCTGCAGGCGTTGTCCGAGACCCACTTCGCGCAAGACTTCTTCGGCCCGCGCCGCCGCCGGATAGCCCTTCTGCCCGAGAACATCGAGGGCAATGCGTACGTTCTCGACCGCGTTCAGCGTCGGGAACAGGTTGTAGCTCTGAAAAATGAAGCCGATGTGCTTGCGCCTCAGTTCCGCCAGTTCCTCCGGTCCAAGCCCCGCCGTCGTGTGCCCCGCAATGCGGACTTCGCCCGACGTCGGCGAGAGAATGCAGCCGAGTATCGACAGAAGCGTCGTCTTGCCCGAGCCGGACGGCCCCATCAAAAGCGTCAGCTCGCCGGGCACCAGCGTCATGCCGACGCCCTTCAGGGCCATCACCTTGCCGGCGCCGCGGCCAAGCTCCTTGACGATGTCTTTGGCTTCGAGAACGGGTGCTTCGTTCGTCATCTGCTGAACACCGTTGCTGGATCGATTTTCGTAACCTTGATGATGGCGGACACCGCCGAGATCGCGCACATGAATAGCGTCAGCGCGAACAGCGAGACCGCCAGACCGGGCGTCATCACCAGCGGCAGCGGCGAATTCCGGCTGAGGTACAGGATCGCCAGCGCGATGGTCATGCCCAGCCCATAGCCGATAACCGCGCTGAGACCCGCCTGCGCCAGAATCACCTTGTGAATATAGGAACCCGAAGAGCCGAGTGCACGCAGCGTGGCAAATTCATTGATGTGATCTTTGGTGCTGGAATAGAGCGTCTGCGCGACGATCACCGTACCGACGAGAATCCCCAACAGTGCCCCGCCGATCAGCGCGATCCCCGCGCCCGTCTTGAATAGCCACTGAGCCAAGCTGCGGTCGCGGAATTCGGCTTTGGTCAGAACATCCGTGCCTTCCAGCCGCTCCTGCAATGCGGCTCGCACAGTTTCCAGGTTAGCGCCCGGCTCAAGCTGCACCAGGAAGAACGTGCTCTTGTCGCCCTTCTCGCCGTCGAGGTTCAACAGGTTGCGCGCCCGCTGCAACGGCGTGAACACATACGGCGACTGCGTGAACGAGCGAATGCCTTCGGTCAAAGCCCTGACGCGCACCCGGCCCAGCGCGATTTGCGCGGTGCTGCCGATGCCTTCGATATCGAGATCCTTAAGATAGCTGCGGTCGACCGCGATCGCATCGGGTGCGCGAATATCGGCCCACGTCCCTTCAACGAGATTCCACGGCTCTAAACCGCCGTCTTCCGCGTCGATGCCGACCACCGCCACGCGCGTCGACCCGCCGCCGGGCTTGCGCCACTCCGCGAAGGCCGAAACCATGGGGATCACCGCCTTCACGCCCGGCGTCGCCATGGCCTGATGCCGTTGACCGGGTGTCAGAAGGATTCCGCCTTCCTCAAAGCTCTTCGCCCCGAACGTCGTGATCCACAGATCGCTGTTCGTCTTCTCGATCATGTTCGTGATCATGCGGCTCGAACCCAGATACAGGCCGAGCTGCACCGCCACGAGCACGATCGAAAAAAGAATGCCGACCAGCGTGACCGCGAGCCGGATACGATCGTGAAACAGATTGCGAAACGCGAGCGTCAGGATCATCGCAGAGGCGGTTCCAGGTTTGTGTCCGCCGCGTTGGCGGAGAATGGGCGCACCGTCACAGGCAGCCCGGATCGACAGGGTTTCGTCTGCGGGAAATACTGCAGGCAGCAACGAGCGCCCAGTGCCGGAAACGCTCCCGTGACCCACACGAACGATGCGTTCGTTTTGTACTACCAATGCCGTGTGAGGTTAAGTGCAAAGCGCTTTGGCGAAATAGTGTTCGGCTCTTGCGACCGAAAGGCCCTGCGGCAAGAATAGCGCCCAAGCAAAACGGTTAAGTTCCTGTTTTTGCCGCTTTCCGGCATCACGATCAGCCGTTAAGCCTTTGCGGCATTGCAACCACATAGGATGATCGCCTTGTTACGCGGCACCAAGACGCAAGCGCGCGCGGCACAACCGGCCCTTCACTTTGCCGGCCTCGCCGCTGTCATGCTCCTCACTGTATCGGGTTCCGCCGAGGCCCAGCCGCCCGAAGCGGGCCTCTGGTACGACGACACGGGCCGTGGCGCAGTCGAACTTGTGCCATGCGGCCAGAAGCTGTGCGGGCGCATTGCCTGGCTGAAGGAGCAAGTGAACGCCGAGGGCAATCCGCTCGTCGATCGATACAATCCCAATCCCGCCCGGCGCACCACCCCGATCTGCGGCCTCCAGGTCGTGGGCGACGCGCAAAAATTGACCGATGGTACGTGGGACCAGGGATGGATTTACGATCCCAAGACCGGCTCATCGTACAACCTGGCAATGACGATGGTCGGACCCGATCAGTTGAAGGTGACGGGCTACAAGGGCATCAAGCTCTTGTCCAAGAGCTTCATCTGGACCCGCGCCCCGGCCGATCTACCCCGCTGCGCGGACACAGCGGCCACCCCTGCCAAACCGTCGCCGGGCGGTGAAGCATTGCCGTGGGCGGGGCAGTAGCGGCGCGGCCGATCGAACAAATGAAAACACTGCAGCGATATTGATCGCTGCAGTGTTTTTTCGTTTGCGACGTTTGGTACGGACGCGCTTACTCGCCGGCGCCCTTGCCCTTGATGAGTTCCCTCACCGCCGCCTTCTCTTGCAGCTTCTGCGTCAGCCGCACGGCAAAATCGACCGCCCGGTCAACCACGACCGAGCGCTGCTTGTCGAGCGTCACCATGTGATAGCAGTCGTCGAGCACGGTGCACTCGACCATGCCGCCGAGATTCTTTTGCAACGTCAGCGCATTCCACAGTCCGCTTTGGTCGTCTTCGCGCGGATGGAAGATGGCCACGTCCTGCTTGATGCGCGACAGGCCCCGGCGCACGTCCTTGGCAAGTTGCTTGAACTCGAACACGAGCCCGCCGCCGCGCCCGAACAAATCCTCGATCGGACGTTCGTCGCTCTTGAAGCTTTCGATGACGAAGTTGCGAATACGCTCGTCCTTGATGCCGTAAGGCGCGCGCTGCCGGAAGTGGAACAGCCGCGCGAACCACTTCTGATGCACGAGCTTGAAGAAGTAGAAGCTGCGCGGAACCGCCCAGCCGTTCGGCCAGATCGTCGGCGCAAAGAGCATGATGCCTTGCACGTCGTCGGGCCGCTCCCGCGCCAGACGCAACGCCATCATGGCGCCCGCCGAAAGGCCGCCGACAATGATCGTGTCACAATGGGCTTTGAGTTCGTCATGGGCGGTTTCGACGGCCGCGTACCAGTCCTTCCACGTCGAAAGGCCCGAAACGTCCGTGCCCCCGCCAAGACCCGGCAGAAGCGGGCAGTAGACGGTGTAACCTTGCCGCGCGAGACCCTGCGCCACGAAGCGCAACTCGATCGGATTTCCTCCTAGCGAATGCACGAGCAAAATGCCGGTACGGCCGCCCGGGATCACGATACTGCCCCGAAATCCCGTGAATTTATCTTTTATCTTCATGTGGTTAGTCACAACTGCTCGCACTCCGCACAAGCGAATTAAGCCGATTGCGGCGCCAAAGCCAAGCACATCCTGACAAAGTGCCTCTGCCCGACGCTCTCCAAAGCCGTCCCCGCAAAGGCGGCCGATCGGATCGCTGTTGATATTTCCGGGATGACGGAGGCCAACCCGAAGCTGTTTTTGCTGCGCCGCAGCAATTCATCCCTAACCTTTTCGCTTGGACTTGAGTTCCTGACGATAGGTCAGTGTGCCGCAACGCCTCCCAAACCCCCAGTCCCGGCACCGGAACCGTCCAAAGTCCAGCCAAAACAAGCTCTTGAAGCGTTGAGCCAAAAATGCCCGTCCGGCCGGAACGGCGGGCGTATCGGCATTCACTTGGGCGAAAACGTGGCTCGGGTCCCATCGGACCTCGCCGGATGAAAGCGGCCGGCAGCAATCCACAGTGACCCACGGACGCTGAAGCCCCGTCAAAGATGCCGGACAAACTCACGATAATGCTGCCCCCATGACCACGCCCCATGACCACGCGCCATGACCACGCAATTGCGCCTTCGAACCATACCGTGATCGCATCGAACCGCGCGCGCTGCGTTGCAACAATGGTCAATGACCGTCGGCTTCGCATTCAGAACGATGCGCCACCATTCCGCACAAATCTGAACAATTGCCTATTGCGGCGGATCCCGGCGGTCGCCCTGCACCAGCAAGTCCGTTCGAAGTCTTTCTCAATGCATGAGAAAGTTGGCCTAGGAGCCGCCGCAACTGACGCTATAATCGACCGTTAAGAATAGACCCGGGCGGCAGACGTTCGGGCCTCAGGAGTTCTGTCGCGGTGAAAAGACGACACGATGCCCTCGCCGGGACGGTCATACTCTCGCTTTTCGCCAGCCCGGTTGCATCGGCGTTCGCGCAGACCGCCTCACCCACCGGCGACTACGCCGCCTGCCAAACGACCAGCGAAACCGATTTCCGCAAAGCCGTGCTCGACATCACGGCGGCGACGCTCGCCCGCAGCACGTCATCGATCGACTACCGCGCTGCCGTTGCCGATGAATGGCGCCGCCTCGACGTCAGCCGCACTCTCGATACCGAAGTCGATAAAGCCTTCGCGTCCGTCCGCGACGAGCAGAGCTGGGGCAGCCTACTGGAATCGCTGGGCAGCGAAAACAAGGCGAAGGAATTGACGACGGCGCTGACCGAGCGCGTCTACCGGTCCGACGGCATGAAGAAGGCCATCGAGGACCTAGCCGTCGGCGTCGGTCGCAGCATTGCCGGACGCATCGAAATCGCGACGTCCGACGCCGCCGGTCCCGCCATCGAATGCATGAAGGCGTTTCTTGGTCCTCGCTACGGTTCCACCGTCGCCGGCGTCGTCACCGGCACGGCCGGTCAGCAATTCGAAATCGGATCTGAAACGGCGGCAGGAGATGTCACCGCAGGAGGCGTTCTCAACCAGACCGCCGGCGGCATTACCGGAGCGGCCATTCTCGTCATGCGCCGCCAGCTCGGCAACATGGCCGGCCGCCTCGGAACGCGTCTCGTCGGCAGCGTCCTGTCCCGCCTCGTCGCGGTTGCCGCCGGCGGCGTCGGCCTCGTTCTCATCGCCAAGGACGTCTGGGACCTGCGCTATGGCGTTCTGCCGATTATCGCCACGGAACTGAAATCCGACGAGAGCAAAACCAACGTTCAGACCGAACTCTCCGCCGCGATATCCGCGCAGATTGGCGAGCACATGACCGAGATCGCCCGCCAGGCGTCCGACAAGATCGTCGACATCTGGAAGGAATATCGCGCCGCGCATGCCATCGTGCTCGATCTGGCCGAGAAGCAGCCTGACTTCCGCGCGTTTCTCGATCGGGTCCGCCCGGAAGCATTGCCCCGCGTCGATGAGGTGGTCGGCCTGCTCGTTCCCGTCGAAGGCGATGCCGGTGTCATGCGGCGGCTCGGCGACGGCACGCTCGATCTGGCGGTCAACAAGCTTCCCGAACCCGCCATTGAGATTGCCCGCCAGACGCGATCTCTCGAACAAGCCCTTGCCTGGAACGCGGTCGCCGGCACACGCATCGACAAAGTTCTGGAATTTGAACTCTTCCAGCGCGTGAAACCCACCGACTTCACGACCCAGTCCCTCGACCGCTTGGTGTCGCTGAACGATCCCGTTGCCGTGAAGCGGCTGGCGGTCCTGCCTGCACGGACACGCGACATCTTGTTCGATCTCGATCCCACCGTGCTGACGGCGGCCGCGCGCGGCCTTGACGAGGCCGAACTCGCGACCTTCGCCGGCTACCTGACCGGTCTCGGCCCGGACACGCGCCAGCGCCTCCTCGCCCTGGTCGCGACCGACCCCGGCGCACTGAAGGTTTTGACCAGTCCGCGTGTCAAGGATGCCGTGCTTGCCAGCCGCGATCAGGGTGCCGCGCTCGAAATCCTCCTCCGGTCCCCCGGCAGCGACACCGCACAAGCTCTCCAGAATGATGTTCGGCTCGCTTGGGAACGGCAGATCCATCCCGAAATTCTTTGGCATCGCCACCCGATTCTGGTGGTCCTCACCGGCCTCGGTGCGGTGATCATGCTTCTTATTCTGCGCCGCCTGTTCCGCAGCCCGCGCCACCGTGCCGATCACCCGGCACCCAACAGGCCCAGTCAGTCTCACGAGCCTCCGGCACCCAAGCCGCTTTAGGCTCCGCGCGGGAGCGCGCCCCCCCTCTCATCGGCCTCCAGACATTGCGTTTTTCCTCCACAGTGTTGTTCCCGCGCCCGTGTTAGACGCGCTGCTCTGCTGCTATAAGCACCGCAGCAAGTTGGATGGCGGAGGGGGGCGTGTCATGGCGAAAGCGCTGAAGTTCCGGCCGCAAGGGGAGATGAAGATGGGGTTGAAGGCGCCTGGCATTCTCACGTTCATGATCTCGGTGATCCTGACCGTGTCAGTCCTGTTCACAATCTTCTTCAAAGCGGAAGTGCCGGGCTTGTCGGGCGACAATGGCTTCTGGGCACTGCTTGTCGCCCAGGTCGTTCTGATCCTGGGCTGCACGATGCGCGGCCTTTGACGGGTAAACTTTCCCGTTCCGAACCGAATGCCGTTTGTCCGCGCCCAATGACCCTGCGCCGGTTCTCCGCCTGGAATGTTTCTATGTTTCAGATCAAAGACATCTGTGCGCAACTGTCGCGCGACAGACGGCAAGCTAGCGCGCATTGTGAGAGCACGTCACCAATAGCGCCATGAAGACAAAAACGATGACAGTCCGGTCCACGCACCGCGTCCGCAAATTATCGCGGGAGATTTTGCTGGCGAGCGCCATCACGCTGGCCGCCATCATCATGTTCGTCGCGTCGCGGGAACCGGCGGAAATGGTCTCTGCGCCTGCCGATGCTGAGAGCCCCGCGCAAACGCAACAATAACGCCCGCACGTTCAGGCGAGGCGAACAGCCCTCACCAACCCACGCACCGAATTGCCCAGATAAACCGATTTGGCGGTCTCGACATCGCCGAGCGTCAGAACACCTTCGACGGCCCGCCCCGACGCCAGCAGTTCGGCCCTGAGCACACCGGGTAGAAGTCCCACGGGCAGCGGCGGTGTCACGAGCACACCGTCTCCACGATCAACAAAGATATTGGTCCGGCTGCCCTCGGCAAGCTCGCCCCGCTCGTTGAGGTAGATCACCTCATCCGCGCCGGCCGTGTCGGCGTAGTGCTTCCATTCCTGATCGTAGAGTTCCCGCCGCGTCGTCTTGTGAAAGAGAAACGTGTCGGAACTGTCGAGCCGCGTCGGTGACAAGACATAGCGCATCGTCGCATTCGGGCCGCCGGCCGCGATGGGCGTCGACGTCACGGTCACCCGGCCGTCTTCGGCCAGCAGCAGTCGCACGCGCAGCCGCGGCTGATCCCTCCCTGCGGTTGCCGCCTCGCGTTCCAGCGCTGTCCGCGCCGCCGCCTCATCGAACTTGAACGAAAAATACGTCGCCGATGCCGCCAGCCTTTCAAAGTGCCGGTCGATCAGCCAGAAGCCCGTATCTCGCTCCCACAGAAACGTCTCGATCAGCTCGAACGTCTTCGGCGGATCGGTAAGGAACTTCATCTTCAACAGGCACTCGTCATATTCCTTCGAACCGACGCTGTCGTAGACGACGCCCGAGCCGATGCCCATTTCACCCGACCCGTCGCGAAAGATGACCGGCGACCGTATCGCCACGTTGAACAGCGCCTGACCATCCGGCGAAATCGACCCGATGGCCCCGCAATAGACGCCGCGCGATTCCGTCTCGTACTCCGCGATCAACTCTTGCGCGCGGATTTTCGGCGCACCGATCACCGAGCCCGGCGGAAAAATCGCGCACCACAAATCGTAAAGCGTGATCCCATCCTGCAGCGTCGCCTGCACGCCTGATGTCATCTGATGCAGCGTACGGTACGTCTCCACCGTGAAGAGATCGGTCACGTGCACGCTGCCGATTTCGGATATGCGCCCGATGTCGTTGCGCATCAGATCAACGATCATCAGGTTTTCCGCGCGCTGCTTGACGTCGGTGGCAAGAACGTGCCGCGCCTCGGCGTCGGCCTCCGGCGTCCCCCCGCGCGGCGACGTTCCCTTCATCGGCCGCGTCTCGATGGTCCGGCCCTTCATCTCGACAAACAGTTCCGGGCTCGCCGTCAGCACGGTCACCTCACCCGTATCGACGATACCGCCATAAGCGACGCGCTGCCGCTGCCTTAGATCGCGATAGAACGTCAGCGGCGATCCCGACAGCCGGAACCGCGCCTTGAACGTGAGATTGAGCTGATAAATATCGCCGGCGCGGATCTTCTCCTGCACTTTTTCGAACCGCGAGACATACTCGTCCCGTGTCCAGGCCCGCGTGACGTTGCTGAACTGATAGCTGCCGCTTTTGGCATGAGACGAAAGCCAGTGATCGACTTCGACTTCCGACAATTGCGTCGGCGCATCGTAAAGCCCGAACCACATGAGCGGCACTTTGCGTTGCGCCGGCATCAGCGGCGCCAGCTTCGCCTCCAAAACATACCCAAGCTCGAACGAAAAAAATCCGGCCGCATAGAGCCCCGCCGCACGCCCGGCCTCCAGCCGCGCGAAAGCGTCCCCCACCTCATCCGGCGTCTCCGCCGACACGATCGCTTTGGGTTGCGAGAAAAGCTGCGAGGGCGGTCCGCGGCCCGAGCTGTTGTCGAGCAGCACGAACGTCTCCTCCAGGCGCACAGCCGCCGGTGCCGGCCGAGCCCGATCGCGTGCTCCCGGTCGATCATTCGTCATAGGCTGAAAAATCCTTGGATGCTTCGGCCGCCACGTTGCCATGCGGCGCACCGCAACCTCGCCGACGCCGCCGGCCGACCGGCCGTTCGCCGCAGTTCTAACGCACCGCGCCACCCTCGCAAAGCTGGGTTCAAAGCTGTGCTGGCCCGGCTTCGCGTGTCGGGAACCGGGCGCGAAACTTCAGCGGGCGGAACTGTCGCGGGCGATCGGTGGGCACGCCCCAACAGCGGCCTTCACAGAACCCGAAAACGTGCTATAGGAGCCCCCACAAGCCGCCCAACCGGGCGGCTTTTGTATCGGCAGTGGCGATCGGGGCCACGCCGCTTGTCCCGGACGAACCGGTCCTCATAAAGATCGCGTATCGTTTCGGCTCCGTCGGTGACGCGGGGTGGAGCAGCCCGGTAGCTCGTCAGGCTCATAACCTGAAGGTCGTAGGTTCAAATCCTGCCCCCGCAACCAACCGTCTCGTGCCCCGCCACTGTTTCCAGGCCATCCTGGTACAAGCTGTGTGCCGCCTGCCCGAAGGTCTAACCAATCCCTCCGTAGACGCCAGGTGTCGGCCGAACGCGACACTGAACCGGCATCGTCGTCTCAAGTTGTCGGTTCGCAAAGTTTGACCTACTTTGCGTTTGCGGGGTCCAAGTCATGGGAGTCGTGGTGCCGATGGCGGTAATCGCATGCGACAGCTGCTCGGTCCGCAATCGCGCGCTGTGCGGTGCGCTCTCGCGCGACGAACTGGAGAGCCTGAACGCGATTGCGCGCTTCCGCGATTTTTCATCCGGCGAGAACATCCACGCAGAACTGGACGTGCAGAACTACTTCGCCAACGTGATTTCGGGCGTCGTGAAGCTGTCCAAGAGCATGCCGGACGGCCGCCAGCAAATCGTCGGACTGCAGTTTCCATCGAATTTTCTTGGCCGCCCGTTTGGCGAGCAGAGCCCCTATGTAGCGGAAGCTGCAACCGAGGTGCGGCTGTGCACCTTCAACAAGCCCCGGTTCGAAGCGTTGACGAGAAATTATCCTGGGCTCGAGCGGCGTTTGTTCGAGAACACGTTGAGCGAACTCGACGCGGCGCGCGATTGGATGCTTCTGCTCGGAAGAAAGTCCGCCGCTGAGAAGGTCGCGAGCTTTCTGCTCATGGTCGCGGAACGCCTGAAGGACACAGGCTGCCACAGCGATACTGCCCCAAACACGCGCACCTTCAATTTGCCCCTCACGCGCGCGGATATGGCCGACTATCTCGGATTGACGATTGAAACGGTCAGCCGCCAGCTGACGAAACTGAAATCGTCTGGCCTGATCGAGATTGAGAACTTTCGGACAGTCGTCGTCAAAGACGTCGGCCGCCTTGAGAAACTCGCCGGCACAACGAGCCTCTAGCCCCCACGCCGTTCAGATTTAGCTTTGTTCAAGTGGCTGCAACCGCCGCACGCTGATCCGCCAGCGGCGGCTTCTCGCAACTGCAGTAGATTTTTTTGCCGGCACCAAGGATGGCCGCTGCTCATGATCCAATCCTGCATTTGGATTTTGTCGGCGGCGGTCAGAATTTTCTGCGCGAGCGGCAAGACCGTCGCATTCTCCCAGTAAATGTGGCGGCGCTGACTTTCGAAAAAGCCACGCAGCATATAGCCCAGCATCTGCGGGTCTTTCACAACGCCATGTTCGGCGATTTCCGAAAGCCCCTCACTCAATTCGCAGACGTTGCCTTCATCATGGTCATGCTCGGCCTCAAGTTGGATCAATAGCTCTTGCCCCTCAGGATCCGACCCCATGCGGTGACGCAGGATCTTGAACAAGCAGTCTTCCTCGAAGCGCACATGTGCCGGCCAGGTGCTGGTCAAAATATTGAGTGCAACTTTGGCCAGCGGCCGTTGGACGTCGAGCGGCAGGCTGTCGGCGATGGCTTCCAGCAAATCGCACAGCTCAAGTTGCAAGGCGTGCTCTTCCAATATGACGCCAAGCGGATCGGGTCTTCCACACTCCAAGATGTCCAAAGGCGCCAGGGTCGCTGCTCGCTTTGACGAGCGGGTCGAACGTTTGCGCGTCAAACGCCCAGCCATAGTGGTCTCCTGGCTCATCGGCTGCTTCGTCCAGCACTGCGTCAACTTAAGTCAGGTGCCCGTCACTGATCCTTGACCTGGGTCAAAGCGGGCGGGACGGCCGTCTGCACATTGGCTCTCAAAAAGACCTCTGGGACGGCGGACAAGGATATTCACCCCATGGCAACGGCACGCGTTGAGCAGCGCAGCCCTTCGGATGTGCTTGCGATCTTGGTTGCAGCCTGTTTGACGGCACTAGGATTGACGATCTGGGCGATCTCACCCGACGCCGGCATGTCGTTCCACGGCTTGGTGTTTGGAGCGGCCGCTGGCGCTTCCGCGCTTTACGTTGCAGGACAACTCTATTCGGGCAGCCCTGACCGCGGAATCGACGCCTCGGGCTATATCGATGGGCCCATTCGTTTCGCCACCCTGGCAGCGGTATTCTGGGGGATCGCCGGTTTTCTCGTCGGCGATATCATCGCATGGCAACTCGCTTTTCCGGCTCTGAACTTCGATTTGCCCTGGACCAGTTTCGGGCGCCTGCGGCCCCTCCATACGTCCGCTGTGATTTTCGCGTTCGGCGGCAACGTGCTGATCGCAACGTCGCTCTATGTCGTCCAGCGCACGTCTCAGGCGCGTCTGCCGGGGCGTTGGGCGCCGTGGTTTGTGGTCCTCGGCTACAACGTATTCATTGTCATGGCCGGAACGGGCTATCTGTTCGGCATCACCGGCGGCAAGGAATACGCGGAGCCGGAATGGTACGCCGATCTCTGGCTGGCGGTTGTCTGGGTCGTCTACCTGCTGGTGTTCCTCGGCACGCTTTGGAAGCGCAAGGAACCGCACATCTACGTCGCGAACTGGTTCTATCTTGCCTTCATCGTGACCGTCGCGATGCTGCATATCGTCAACAATCTGGCACTGCCGGTGTCATGGCTGGAGCCCAAGAGCTACACGATTTACGCCGGCGTGCAGGATGCAATGACGCAATGGTGGTATGGCCACAATGCCGTCGGCTTTTTCCTCACCGCTGGCTTCCTCGGGATTATGTACTACTTCATCCCGAAGCGCGTTGAGCGCCCCGTCTATTCCTATCGCCTGTCGATCGTTCACTTTTGGACGCTGATCTTCCTCTACATTTGGGCCGGCCCGCATCACCTTCACTACACGGCATTGCCCGAGTGGGCGCAGACACTCGGCATGACGTTCTCGATCATTCTCTGGATGCCGTCGTGGGGCGGCATGATCAACGGGCTCATGACGCTGTCGGGCGCATGGGACAAGCTGCGCACGGATCCCGTCGTCCGCCTGCTCGTGGTCTCCGTCGCCTTCTACGGCATGTCGACGTTTGAAGGCCCGCTAATGAGCATCAAGTCCGTCAATGCCCTCTCGCATTACACGGACTGGACCATCGGGCACGTCCATTCCGGTGCGCTCGGCTGGGTAGCCATGGTGTCGTTCGGCGCAATCTACTGCCTCGTGCCGTGGCTTTGGAATCGCAAGGCCCTCTACTCCTCCAAACTTGTCGAATGGCATTTCTGGATCTCGACCATCGGCATCCTGCTCTACATCACTGCCATGTGGGTGTCGGGCATCATGCAAGGTCTTATGTGGCGTGCCTACGACAAGCTCGGCTTCCTCTCCTACTCGTTCATCGAAACGTCGGAGGCGATGCACCCCTACTACGTCATCCGCGCTGTGGGCGGTCTCCTGTTCGTCATTGGCTCTCTGATCATGGCCTACAACATCTGGCGCACGGTGCGCGGTGACGAACCCCTCGATGCCCACGATCAACCGCGTGTCGCGGCAGCCCCCGCGCTCCGCCTGCAAGCTGCCGAGTAGAGGTCAAGCCATGGATCACGGTGTTCTCGAACGCAACTCGATGCTGTTGCTTGTGTGTGCGCTGATTGTGGTTTCGATCGGCGGCATTGTGCAGATCGCGCCACTGTTTTGGATCGACTCGACTATCGAGAAGGTCAAAGGCATGCGCCCTTACGCGCCACTCGAACTGGCCGGCCGCGATATCTACGTGCGCGAAGGTTGCTACAATTGCCATAGCCAGATGATCCGGACACTCAAGGATGAAGTCGAGCGCTACGGGCACTACTCACTCGCCGCTGAGAGCATGTACGATCACCCATTCCAATGGGGCTCGAAGCGCACCGGGCCGGACCTCGCGCGAGTCGGCGGCAAATACTCCGATCAATGGCACGTCGAGCACTTGAAAGACCCCCGCGCCGTGGTAAGCGGCAGCATCATGCCCGGCTACCCGTGGCTGTCTGACGCGAAGGTCGACGGCGAGCAAATTTCGCGGCGCATGGCAACGCTGAAGGCCATCGGCGTGCCCTACAGCGACGAGATGATTGCATCCGCCAAGACCGACTTTGCAGCGCAGACATCGCCGGATGCTGAAACCGTGAAAGCCTTCCTCAATCGCTATCCAAAGGCACGCACCGGCAATTTCGACGGCGTCGATGGCGAACCCACGGAGATGGATGCCATGGTCGCTTACCTGCAAATGCTCGGCACGCTGGTTGATTTCGCAAGCTTCGATGCCGCCGGACCGAACTTGAGGTGAAGGCCATGACATACGAAACCATCGCCACGTTCAGCCAAGTCGCCTCGCTCCTCATCTTTATTGCACTCTTTGTCGTGGTGCTCGTCTACGCGCTGCATCCTCGCAATTCCGAACGGTTCCGCAAAGCGTCGCGTGCCGCACTGGACACAACGAACAGCCAATCAGACCCGCGGTGAAATCCATGACGCATGACAACAACATCGATCGCGTCACGGGTGTGGCAACCACCGGGCACGTTTGGGATGGCGATTTGAAAGAACTGAACAAACCCCTGCCGCGTTGGTGGCTCTATACCTTCTACGCCACGATCGTCTGGGGAATCGGCTACTGCATCGCCTATCCCGCTTGGCCGACGCTGACGAGTTATACGACCGGCGTACTTGGCTACAACCAGCGCACGGCAGTGACGATTGACATTGCCGAAGGCAAAGCGGATCAGGAAAGGTATCTGACCGCGATCGGCGAAACGCCGCTCGACGAGATCTCGAAACACGCCGATCTTGCCAACTTTGCGCGCGCCGGCGGGGCCGCAGTCTTCGGCACGAATTGCAGCGGCTGTCATGGCCGCGCCGGACAAGGCGCCAAGGGCTATCCAAATCTGCTCGATGACGATTGGCTTTGGGGCGGCACTCTGGCCGACATTCAAGCCACCATTGTCGGTGGCATTCGCTCCGGCCATCCGGAGGCACGGGACTTTGCCATGCCGAGGTTCGGCCTCGACCAAATTCTGACACCGGCGGAAATCGGCGACGCTGCGGAATATGTTCTCACGCTCTCGGGCAAGAGCATGGATGCGGCGGCCGCAAAGCGCGGAGCTGAAATCTTCGCTGCGCAGTGCGCCGCATGCCACGGCGAAAACGGAACGGGCAACCAGGCCATGGGTGCGCCGAATCTCACAGATCCGATCTGGCTCTACGGCGGTGAGAAGGAAAACGTTGCGGAAACCATCACGACCGGACGCGGTGGCGTGATGCCGAGTTGGGATGGGCGCCTCGATCCGGCAACAATCAAAATGCTCGCCGTCTACGTGCACGGTCTCGGTGGTGGACAGTAGGGGCAGAGCGAGTGAGCGCCATGCACACGCCCAAACACGATAACCAATTCATCATCGATGATGGCGTGCCGCAGGCTGTGGATGTCACCGCCGTCAACCGGCGTGCGGATCGCAACTTGTATGCGACGCGCCAGAAGATCTATCCGAAACTCGTGCATGGAAGCTTCCGCCGCATCAAGTGGGGGCTGCTGTTCGCAACGCTCGGCATCTACTACATGATCCCCTGGGTCCGCTGGGAGCGCGGCCCGGGCATGCCCACGCAAGCGGTCCTGCTCGACATGGAACACGAGCGGTTCTTCCTGTTCGGGCTCGAAATCTGGCCACAGGAGTTCTACTTCGTCACCGGTTTGCTGGTGCTTGCGGCACTGTCGCTCTATCTCGTCACGGCACTCGCCGGCCGCGTCTGGTGCGGATACTTCTGTCCACAAACGGTGTGGACCGATTTGATGGTCGCCGTTGAGCGTTTCTGGCAGGGCGACCGCAGCGAACGCATCCGCCTCGACAAGGAGCCGTGGGGCGCACGCAAGCTCTATAAAAAGTCGATGACGCATGCGAGCTGGCTTCTGATCGCGATGGCGACCGGCGGCGCCTTCGTCTTCTACTTCGCCGACGCGCCAACACTTGCCGGCCAGCTTCTAACCGGCACGGCACCCGAACCCGCCTACATCTTCATCGCCATCCTAACCTTCACGACCTATCTGCTCGGCGGCATCGCGCGTGAACAGGTCTGCATTTACATGTGCCCATGGCCGCGCATCCAAGGCGCCATGATCGACAAGGACTCGTTCCTGGTTTCATACCGCGATGGGCGGGGCGAACCGCGCGGACCGATGCAAAAGCATGCAGCCGTTCAAACCAACGGCGACTGCATCGATTGCAAGGCCTGCATCGCCGTATGCCCGATGGGAATCGACATCCGGGATGGCGCACAACTGGAGTGCATCCAATGCGCGCTTTGCATCGATGCCTGCAACGACATCATGGCGAAGATCAACCGCCCCCGGAACCTGATCGGATACGCGACCATCGCCGGGCTCGCGGCGGAGCTAAACGGCCAGACATCGCCGCCGCGCTTGGCGCGCCCGCGCACGATGCTGTACGCCGGATTGATCGCCGTCGTCGGCCTCATCATGCTCGCGGCACTGCAAGCGCGCAGCACCCTCGAACTCAATGTCCTTGCCGACCGCAATCCGCTGTTCGTCCGCCTGAAAGATGGCGGCATCCGCAACGGCTACACTTTGAAAATCTCCAATAAAACGCAGGCGACGAAAGTCTTCCATATTAAGCTCGAAAACCTCGACGGCGCGCATCTGGCCCTCGAGCCACAAGAGAACGCGACCACGCCCTCCATCACTGTTCCGCCCGACGCCGTCAGCGATGTTCGCGCCTTCGTTTCAATACCCCCATCCGCGCTGAAGATCTTCAACACGGATGCGCATCCATTCCAGCTGGTCGTGGAAGACCCCGCTGGCGGAACCGAATCCCGGCGCGGCGCGAGCTTCAGGATGCCCAAACCATGACACCGCTAGCCCACTCAAGGTCGCATGAATTGACGGGCCGTCACGCCTTCGGGATTTTCTTCGGACTTTTCGCAATCGTCTCGGCGGTGAACGGCATCTTCGTGTACCGGGCGCTCTCGACGAATACCGGCGTCGTCGCAATCGAGCCCTACCGCAAAGGCCTCAACTACGGCGAGCGCATCGCCGCGGACGAGCGCCAGCATGCGCTCGGCTGGCAAAGCCAAATCGCGCTCAACGCCGATGGCTCACGCATCACAGCGGCGTTGCGCACTGCTGACGGCCAACCGCTGACCAAGCTTGAGGTATCCGCCAACATCGGGCGGCCCGCCACGGTAATCGAGGACGAGACGGTCACCCTGCTTGAAATATCGCCGGGGGCCTACGAAGCACCTCTGCGCGCCGGCAAGGCGGGCGCCTACATCGCTGACCTCACGGTTCGCAACCCCGCCGGCACAACACCCGTCTATCGCACACGGAGCCGCCTATGGGTGAGACCTTAGTTCTCGGCGACGATCTTCGCCGCGTCTCCAACACGGACCTGGCGCCGGCAACCTGCAACGAAACCGTGAACCTCGCCGTTGACGGCATGCATTGTGGCGCCTGCATGCGCACCGTCGAAGACACGCTCGGTGCGTTGCCCGGCGTATCCTTGGCGCGCGTCAATCTATCGACCCGGCGCGCGCTCGTCGCCATCGATGCGAACCGCATCACCTCCGAGCGCTTGATCGAAGCGCTGGCAAAGCGCGGCTACACAGCCGTCGAACTGCGCGACATGGAGCGACACACGTTCTCATCGTCACATGATGATTTGCTTCGCCGTCTGGGCGTTGCCGGCTTCGCGGCCATGAACATCATGCTGCTGTCCGTGTCCGTCTGGTCGGGCACAAACACAGACATGGACAGCTCTGTTCAGACGCTGTTCCACTGGCTCTCCGCACTGATCGCTCTTCCCGCGGTCGCCTACGCCGGGCAACCGTTCTTCGGCTCGGCGCTCAAGGCCCTGAAACATCGCCACTTGAACATGGACGTGCCGATCTCGCTCGGTGTCATCCTGGCGACAGGCATGAGCATCTACCAGACGCTACGCGGCAGCGAGCAGATCTACTTCGATGCCGCCATCACGTTGCTCGCCTTTCTGTTGCTCGGCCGCCTGCTCGACGAACAAATGCGCGCGAAGGCAACCAGCGCCGCAGGCAACCTCCTCGGACTGAAATCGGTGTCCGCGAGTGTCATACATCAAGACGGGACCGTCGCGCGCGTGCCCGTGAAGGCGATCGAACCTGGCATGCGCGTGATAGCGACGATCGGTGAGCGAATTCCGGCCGATGGCCGTGTCGTCCAAGGTGACAGCGAAATCGATCAAAGCCTCATCACCGGCGAAAGCATTCCGCACAAGGTTCAATGCGGCGATCAGGTCTATGCGGGCACGATCAATCTCGGTCAAAGCCTCATTATCGAGGTGACGCGCCGCGATGCAAATTCGCTTCTGAGCGAAATCGCGCAGCTCATGTCGGCGGCGGAACAGAATCGCGGCCTCTATGTTCGGCTCGCGGACAAAGCGGCGCAACTGTATGCACCGGCTGTGCATAGTCTCGGTCTCTCCACGTTCGTCGGATGGTTGGCGATGGGCCATCCGTGGCAAGACGCACTCACGGCTGCGATCGCCGTTCTGATCATCACCTGCCCGTGTGCGTTGGCCCTTGCTGTGCCCGCTGTACAAGTCGCCGCCGCAAGCCGGCTGTTCTCCAAAGGCATCATTTTGAAAGCCGCCGATGGCCTCGAACGGCTCGCGGAAGCCGATACGGTGGTGTTCGACAAGACTGGAACTCTCACAATAGGCCAGCCGCGCCTCGCCAATGGCGATGCCGTGAGCGACGAAACCTTGGCAAGCGCGGCCTCGCTCGCTGCCGCCAGCCGCCATCCCTATGCCCGCGCCGTGGTGGCGGCCGCCGAAGCGCGCCAACTGAGTATCCCGCTATTGGATTCCGTTCAGGAAGTTTCCGGGTCGGGATTGCTTCGGGTCACCGCTGACGGCGAGCAGCGTCTGGGCTCCGCCAGTTGGTGTGGGATCACAACAAAGCTCGCTGACACGCCGGCGCTTTGGTTCAAGCCGCACACCGGCAACGCGGTGGCGTTGCAATTCAAGGATGAAATCCGCAGCGATGGCGCGGCCGTCGTCGCGGCTCTGAACAGCGCCGGGTTCCGCGTCGAGCTTCTATCGGGTGACGCGACAGCCGAGGTTGCCCGTCTCGCACAACAAGCCGGCATTGCGTCATACTTTGGCGAACAGCGCCCGGAACAGAAAATCTCGCATCTCGAAAGGCTGAAAGCCCAGGGCCGCAAGGTCTTGATGGTCGGCGATGGCTTGAACGATGCGCCGGCGCTCGCCGCCGCCCACGCGTCTCTCTCGCCTGCCCACGCGACGGATATCGCCCAGACCGCTTCTGATGCGATTTTCCAAGGCAGTCGTCTCGCGCCCGTCATCGAGGCGATTGCCGTCGCACAGGGTGCGCGGCGCCTGGCTTTGCAGAATTTCGCGCTCGCCATCGCCTACAACATCGTCTTTGTGCCATTGGCGATGGCCGGGCTCGTCACCCCGCTCATCGCCGCGATCGCGATGTCGGCATCGTCCATCACGGTCACGGCCAATGCCGTGAGGCTTCGCACGCAAAACCTAAAGGTGTCGGCATGACGGCGCTCGCCTGGCTCATTCCATGCGCACTTTTTCTAGGGGCCTTAGGGCTCGCAGGATTCCTGTGGTCGCTCAAAACGCGCCAATACGACGATCTTGACGGCGCTTCGTGGCGTGCGCTCGGCGACGAGAAGCCGAAGGGATAGTGATGGCATCGTTGCTGGCGAGTTTCACCGGCGGACTGTTGCTCGGGTTGGCAGGTGCGGTGCACTGCGCGTGCATGTGCGGCGGCATCGCCATGACGGCACTGTCGATATCGGGTGCAAAAACACCCGGCGAGAAGCTCCGCTTTCTGCTTCGTGCCCAAATCGGAAGGATCGGCGTCTATATGATCGCCGGCGGCGTCCTCGCTGGCACGGCGGACGTGACTCTCAATTTCGCTTCAGCCGGCGATGCTCATCGCATCATGCAATTGGCGGCAGCAGCCTTCATGATGTGGACCGGCTTATCTCTGGCGGGGCTTGCTCCAGCCTTTGCGTTGCCCGTCCGCGCTACGCGCTTGCGGTTTCCTCCGTCTCTTGCCGGCGCGGCCTGGGGATTTTTTGCGTGCCCCATGGTTTATGCAGCCCTGTTTTCGGCGTCCTTGACAGGAACCCCCATCGCAGGAAGCGCTTGGATGGCAGGTTTTGGCCTTGGCACAATTGCGCCCGTCACACTGGCAGCGCTCGGACTGTCTCAGATGACGCGCTTTAAGTCATCGCACGCCATGCAAGTTGTATTCGGCTTGTCGATCGCCGCGTTCGGAGTCCTGAGCGCCGGCATAACGGCGCCGGCACTGGCCTTCCTCTGCCGGTCGATGTGAGACGGAATCCGGGAGCAGGCTAAGCCTGCATTTCGATAGCCTCGCACCCAACCGCACCAACACCACGCGCCGCGACGTTGCGAAAGTTCTCGCATTCGTGACGCGCCTGTTCCCCGCGGAACTGCCACCCACGTGATCTCCTGTCATTCTGCATGTTGACTGGCGGACAATGTCCGGCCGGCGCAGTGGATATTTTTTTCCACTGCGACCGTGCCGCTTTGCCGGCAACCGCAGCCCGCCGGGGCTGGCGATCCAGGTGCCTTAACATGAGCCGCCCATGCGAGGACCGCAGCCTCCCCTCGCCCGCAGATGGTGCCGCTCTTTCGCAAGTCTGGAGACGACCCATGACGATGCACAAAGCGCCTCACAACCGTACGCCACTGAGCCATGCCCCGCGCTCCACGAGACGTCGAACACCGGCCGTGACGCAACAGCGGGTAATGTGCCCGAACCTCACGATGTCTCGATCGGGGCTTAGCTTCGGGGCGGTGCTGATTGCGCTGGCAGCAGCATTTTCCCCGGCTTCGGCGCAGGAAAACGGCGTTCTGGCACGCGGTGATGCCGTCATAACCGGCTTCTCAGGCACGAAATCTCCCCAAGGTATTCCCGAAGCGAAGCGCCTCGATGAAACATTCATCGACCTCGATGGTGCATCGGCGCGGATCGTAAATTTGGAGGCGCAAGGTGCCCCCGAGGGTCAGCTGCTGCAGCCGTCATCGAAGCTCGAAGTCAAGGCTCGCGATGTCGGACAGACGTTTGCCGCCACGCTGGATGACAGCCTGCTTCCCGATCCGGCGGCTGGAACGCCGAACATCTATCTGGGTGCGACGTCCGTTTTCGGCCTCAATATCGTCGGCCCCGATACCGATGGCGATGGACGTAGCGAGCGCCTGCGGAAAGGCGATCCAAAGGCGCAATGGATGCCGGGTCAGTTCGGTGCGAACGGTGGACCGGGAACCATCTATAAGATCGACAGGTCATCCGGCGCTGTCACGCCGTTTGCAACCTTGCCCGGAAACAATGCCCCCGGCATCGGCGACATCGTCTTCGACACCACATCGTTGCACTTCTATGCCTCCGACCTCGACAGCGGACGCATTCACCGCATCGATACGGCCGGCAATTTGATCGACGTCTTCGACCACGGCGAAGCAGGGCGGGCCGCTGTAGGCCTCGCTCCGGTTGCGGACGACGGCAAGACCGCGAACATCAAGAGCGCGTCGTTCAAGACCGATGACCCCGCAACCTGGGGCTTCACGCAACCCGAACGGCGCGTGTGGGGTCTCGGCCTCCGTGCCGGACGGCTCTACTACGCCACCGCCGGCGGGCCGACGATCTGGTCGGTCTCAATTGGTCTGGACGGGGCCTTCGGCAGCGACGCGCGCCGCGAAATCGACGTCTCGGGCACGCCGGCCAACAACCCCATCACCGATATCGTCTTCGACAAGGCCGATCACATGTACGTCGCCCAGCGCGGTGCCGTGACGGGAAGCTATGACTATTCTGTTTTTGCCAAGCCGAAACAGTCGATCGTATTCCGCTACCGGCGCGAATTGCCCGACGATCCCACAACGCCCGGAATTTGGTCTCCGATCCCCGGCGAGCTCGCAGTTGGCCTGCCGCCGGATCACCGCAACACGTCGGGCGGTTTGGCACTTGGCTACGGTTACGATGAGTCCGGCGCCGTGCGGCGCGGGACCTGCGATGCATTCGTGTGGTCCACGGGCGACAACCTGCGCGATGGGTCCGCACTCGATCCTGCAGTCTCTTTGACAGGTCCGGCGAACGTCCACGGCGTCCAGGGCAGCGCGCGAACGCTGCTTCGGCCGGACAACGAACCGCCAACCTCGGCCCATTTTCTCGACTTCGACGGCCGCTTCGATGCGTCCACCAGGCATGGCCACGCCGGCGATATCGAGATCTGGCAGCCCTGCGATCCCAAAGCCGAGTACGGGTCCTATGCGCCGCTGCCGGATTGGCCTCCGGTCGCGATGCCGCCTTCGCCGCCACCTTCGTGGGGCGGATCGCCTCCCGGCCTTGGCACCAATTTGCGACTCCAGAAGAGAGCCTTTCCCGGCGCATGTGCCGCCGGCGGACTGGGTGCGCTGTGCGATTACGTTGTGCGCGTGACCAACGTTGGCGATGCCCCCTTCGTCGGCCCCGTGGTCATCAATGACAAACTGCCGGCGGCGCCGGCCGGTGCGGTGATGACGATTGCAAATGCGCCGCCCTGGTTCTGCATCCCGATCTCGCCCACCGAACAGCATTGCACGTTCGGACCGACGGTCCTGCTGCCGGGCGACAGCCTCGATCTCCACGTGAATGTCGATCTCCCGGTACCAGCGCCCGTCTGCCATCTCGACAACGTGGCGCGCATCGACTGGCCGCTGGGGCTCGGTGATGCGAATGCCGCCGACGACTTCGACATGGCGACGGCGACCATCGACGCACCGCACTGCCCGCCGCCCGCCGGCGTGAAGACCAATCTCAAGGTCGAGAAGTTGCCGTTGAATGCCATGTGTCGCGACGAGCCTGGTGCCTTCGAGTGCGATTACCTCGTCGTCGTGCGCAACACGGGGCCCGGCCTGTACGATGGTGCGATCAAGGTCGACGAGATCGTCCCCGCCGGCACGACCGCCACATTCTGGGCCTCGCCCAAGTGGTCGTTCACGCCCGCCGCGCCCTATAGCGGCGAGCATGAACCCGTCAGCCTGTTGCCCAACCAGACCCGCTCGTTCGGCGTGGTTCTCAGCGTGCCAAAGCCGCTTGTTCCGGATCTCGGATGCGAGGCGACGAACAAGGTCAAGATCGTTGCAGCACCCGGCGGCTCGGACTTCAATACTGATCCGTCCGACGACGAGGCAGAGGCCACGATGATCCTGCCGGGCGAGGCCGCGGCGTGCCCGGTTCTTCCGGTCATGAGCAACCTGAAGCTCAAGAAGACGGGCCCCGGCGAGGTCTGCCCCATCGCAGGCGGCGACTGGGCCTGCCTGTTCAAAGTCAAAGTGCAGAACTTCGGCAAGCCGTACACGGGCAAGGTCCAGTTCATGGACGCCCTTCCGTTCGGCACGCCTGCGGGCACCAAGGTCGAATTCCAGCCGCCGCCCGGTTGGACGTGCGATGGTCCCGCGCTGTTCCCGCACCTCTACCAGTGCAGCAGCGACAACCCCAATCTTGCGCACATGGAAGCCGCGGAAATTGACGTGACCGTCAAGGTTCCCGTCGCGCCCATGGCCAAGTGCGAGATCACGAACACCGCTCTGATCGTCAAGGCGCCGGGCGGATCGCTGATCAACTCCTTCGCGGGCGACGATCAGAGTTCGGCCACGGCCACGTTCGCACCCGCCCTTCCGCTCGATGGCGCGCCAGGCATTTGCCTTGCGGCGGCCATGGGCGGCCCGCAGCCGCCGCCGCTTGCCCCACCCGTCGGCGAGGAAACCAATCTCTCGATCAGCAAGTCGGCCGACCCGAGCCAGGTGACGGCCACCGGTCAGGCGACCTCGTTCACGATCACGGTCACGAATACGGGACCAGGCATCTTCAATGGCCCGATCGAGATCCGAGATACACTGTTCGATGGCCAGCCCGTCGAGCCATCGAACGGATCCTGGTCCGCGCCCTGGACCTGCGAGGGCCAATCGGCGATGGGCCACCCTGAGCAGGGACTCTGCACCCATCCCGCCGTCGCGCTCGACCCCGGCGAGAGCGTCGTGCTCACGCTCGACATCGAAGCGCCCAACAGTTTCATCGCGCCTTCCGGTTCCACGGTGAACTGCGGATATACGAACACGGTCGAGATCCTGCAGCCTGCTGGTGCAAGCCCGCAGAACACCGACGCCGGCGACGACACCGCCAATGCCGACGTCACGTTCGCACCGTTCGAGAAGCACGGCCAAACCTTCTGCGGCCTCGGCCTTACGGCGCCCCCGGCAACCTGCCCGCAAGGCTGGTCGTCGACACCGGTTGCCGGCAAGTGCTGCCCGCCGCGCACGAACTGGAATGGCGAGCGCTGCA
>CAYWIF010000002.1:154353-213692 GCA_964458265.1 uncultured Hyphomicrobium sp.
AAGTGCTGCCCGCCGCGCACGAACTGGAATGGCGAGCGCTGCACGCGCGGCGATCGGCCTGTCAAACAGTGCCCCGCCGACTCCATCGGCAAGCACCCGAACTGCCGCTGCAAATCCGGCACCAAAGGTAAGCCCGGCAAATGCACGCCCGTCGTGGTCGATCCACCCAAGACGTGCCCGAAGGGGTTCCGCGGCAAGCCACCCAACTGTAAACCGGTTCGCCCGCCGGTCCGGCCCGAGACGAAAGCGTGCCCGAAAGGAACGACGGGTCGGCCGCCGAACTGCAAACCGGCCCGGACAGGACAGGTGGAAAGATTGGCCGTGCCCGGCAAGCAACGTGCGGTCGGGCGCCAGTGAGGACCGAGTTCAGAGCGTCACGGACTTGCGCTGAAGCGCCTTGATGGGGAACGACAGGGTCGCGGTGAGGCCCTCGCCGTCCCAGGCTCGGTCGATTCTGCCGCCGAGCTGCCGGGTGATGCTCATATCGATGAGCGACGTTCCAAAGCCACGCGGTTCGGGCGCGCTTTCGATGGCCGGTCCGCTTCTCTCGGTCCAACGGCAAACACAGTGACCGTCCTGCTCGGCTATTTCCAAAGCCACCCGGCCGGACTCGACCGACAACCCGCCGTACTTGGCCGCATTCGTCGCCAGTTCGTGAAAAGCCAGCGCGATTGGCGTGGTCGACTGATCGTCGATGGAAAAATCAGCGCCGCTGACGACGACCCGGTCGTGACCATCGGTCTGGTAAGGAGCCAGCAATTCGCGCAGCAGACTTTGCAGCGTGGCTGGCTCGTCCGACGGCGCGGAGTTGGCCGAATGCGGGCGGACGAAATCATGCGCCCGTCCCAACGCAAGAATTCGCGCGCGAATGTCCGCCAAGGGCTTGGCCGCCTCCGGGTTTCGCCGGCTGGATAAACTGATCAGGCCGGCGACGATGGAAAAAATATTCTTGATCCGGTGGCTCAGTTCCTGGGTAACGAGCTGGCGCTGTTCCAGCAGTAGCTTCTGCTCATGGATATCGGTGCATGTCCCAAACCAGCGTACGATGTTTCCGCCGTCGTCGCGCATCGGCAGGGCCCGCCCCAGCGTCCAGCGATAGTCGCCGTTCGCATCGCGCAACCGGTATTCGATCTCGTATTGCTCGCCCGTCTCCAGCGAATGCCGCCAGCGCTCCCACGCGCGTTGCCGATCTTCGTGATGAAACATGCCGTTCCATCCCTCGCCATCCGTACTGCCGTCCGGCACGCCCGTGTACTCGTACCAGCGGCGATTATAGTAATCGTGATACCCATCAGGCAGCGTCGACCAGACGATTTGCGGCATCGTGTCGGCAAGGATGCGAAACCGCTGTTCGCTATTTGCTGCGGCTGCCGATAGCTCCAGCCGGTCTCGTTCGTTGGTCAGTGCCGCGGCGTCGGCCTCGGCCGTCTCTGCGAACAGCACCAACAGCAAATCGGCGGCGGCTTCAACACGCGCATCGCCAAGCCGGTCAGCCCCATAGAGAGTCACCCTCCCGGAGACCAGACCGCCGGGACCGGCAAACGTCCGATAATCTGGAACCTCGGCACCGGGATCGAAGGTTTCAGGCGATCGCACAACCAAGGTGCGCGCGCCGGAGCCATCCGTCAGCAGCAACTCGCCGCCGGTCGCGCCCGTAAGTTCGACGATCGACCGGATGACGCGAACGGCGTTTGTGCTGTTCAATGGGTGGTCCCTGATGGCGGCGTGAAATTGCCAGCTGCCGCCGCCTGCGGCTCTAGGCAGGGGTAGCGATCTTCGATACACGTGCCTGGAGTTGTGGCAAAGCATCGAATGCTATTAATGAGCAACTGTTCCGGCGTCTGTGCAATAGTAGACAGTCCCTCAGCAATTCTACTTCACGGTACCGTCAATGACCGTCGGCGAAAAAGAACGCTCACAAAGCAATTTGTTATCAGCATTGCGGGACGATGACTTCGCATTGATCGAGCCGTTTTTGAAGAAAGAAGAAAAGGATTCAAGCACACTTCTCTATCGGCCGGGTGACGACGTATCCCAAGTTTACTTTCCGCTCGGTTCAAGTCTTGTGTCGTATTTGGTCGGTAATTCAGATGGCCGCGACGTAGAAACCGTGCTCGTCGGACGCGAGGGCGCGGTCGGCGGCATCGTCAGCGCAGGCTTCCTTCCGGCTTACTGCCTCATCGTCGTGAAATTCGGCGGCCCGTTCTTGAAGGCGCCTGTCTCTGCGATTCAAGCCGCGAAAGATCAATCGACCTCGTTTCGCAGATTGTTCTCCCGCTATGCCGATTGTCTGATGGCGCAGATGTTCCAGTCGTCGGCCTGCAACGCCATTCACACGCTCGAACAGCGAACAGCGAAGTGGATTCTCGCGGCAATGGACCGAACCGGCGAAAATGTGGTGCCGCTGACTCATGAGGAGTTGGCCGCCCTTCTGGGCGTCGGCCGGAGCTACATAAGCCGGATCATTCAAAAATTGAAGGCCGACGGAATTCTCGAAACGTCCCGCGGAGCACTTTCCGTGACGAATCGGGACGAACTGGAGCATCGCTCCTGCAATTGCAACGAGAGCGTCAAGAAACATTTCGAAGTTGTTTTGCGCGGAGTCTATCCAGAGGCGGAGTGAGTGCGCGCCGAGGTCCAGGCCGCCCACCAAACGCCCACCTGAAATGTGATTGGCGGTCTCGCCAGCAGAGGGGTCGAGCCGGCCGCTGAATGGCAACCACCAACTCGCGTCATCCGGCAAGCCAAGCTCGGCCCATCGGCCGGACAGGCATCGCGCGAATTCCCGGGAATTCCCTCTGCGCGGGAACGCGTGGCCGGAACGCTTCGTTACCCGAACTGATTACGACGTGTGCAAGGGATGCCAAGAAAAGTTCCTTGTGCATCGCGACGGCCCAGGCATAATTCTTGGTACGACTCGGAAGCATGGCGGCTCACCTGTCCCAGGGAGGGAACGTGACGCGCGGGTTCTCCAGTTTGTGGTTGGTCGCGGCAGCCTGGCTCGGCGCCGCCACGACGGTTGCGGCTTCCGATACGGAACCGTCGAACGCTACCAGCCTCGCCGGTGTCATCTCAGCCAACGATCTCATCGTTCTGGGCGACGTAAAGCACGGCGTGGCGGCACGGGTGGCGTTCTTCTCCTCAGAAGGACTGTTCGCTGCGATGGCCGCCAGCGGCGTGCGCCATGTTGCCATCGAGATGCCGAGGGTTCTCGGGCGTCAGGCAATGGGCGTCGAAACGGAGGCCGACGTAGAGATTTTTGCGCGTGATGTCATCCGCTCGCAGCGCTGGCATTTCATCGATCCCGACAATCCCAACGAAGTCAGCGAGGCGACGCAACATCGCGTTGCAACAGCCATGGCGCGGCAGGTTCTTCTTGCCCGGCGCTTTGCCTTGAAGCCAATATTCTACGATTTCAACAATCCGCTGGGCGGCTTCCGCACGATCAATGATCCCGTGTATCGCTGCCTTGCCGATCTCCAGACGATGACGTGGATCCGCTACGGTCTCGACGCGAAGGTCACAAAGGCCGACCGCGATGCTGCGATCATGCGCGAGCGATTCAGCCACGACGATGAACTTGCGCAGCATATCGTCAGAGAAGTCACACGCGGCGGAGGCGGCAAGCTTGTCGTGATACCCGGCTACGCGCACGCCATCCTGCCCGGCGGGCTCACCGAACGTCTCGCGCAGCGATTGCAGCGGCGCGCGACGGTCATCGGCGTATTTTCCGACGGTGCCGAAGAGTCCCGTTTCGGCGATTTTCTCACCGAGCAGGCGCGCCTTCTCCAGATCGATCTCTCCCGCCCGCCGCACTATCGCTATCGCATTTCCACGAACACGATCGAGCGCGAGATCGAGCCGCAGCGTTATGCACGGCTCAATTACGCCACTGAGCGGCGCATTCCCGCCGTCTGCCGCCAAATCGCGGCAATGGATTAAAAAATCACCGGCCGGAATAGCCCTGAAAAACGTTTCGCCTTGATCGCGCAGGTTGGGATCGCCGCTGTCTACGCGGCGCCAACACGGGCGGAGCCCCAACATCAATCCGGATGCAAATTAAGGTTAAAGCTTAACTCGGATTGTCCATCGCGTCATTTTAACACAGTTTCCGATTGCTCATCCGAGCGTTGAAATTTCAGGGGCATTGCGATGAAAAAAGGGTGGAAATCCGGGTCCTCAGACAGCTGGAGCAATTACTTCAAATCCAAGCTGCCTTACGCAAATCTCAAGGATCTCGTAGCGCGTGACCCGACGGGTCACAACAACGACGGCGATGGCAACGACGCCAACGACAAGGGCTACCACGACAGCGCCTTCTCAAGATTCACCAACAGTTACGCCGACGGCATCTCGGCGTTGCCGCCGCAGTCCCCCGGCACCGGCGCCGCCACAGCAACGAATCTCCCCGCTCCGCGCGCCGTCACCGAAGCGGTCATGAACCAGGGCACTCAGGATATTCCCAACACATTCGGCGTGAATGAGTTCTTCCAGTTTTTTGGTCAGGTTCTCACCCACGACATCGCGGAAGCAGCCGTTGGAGTTGCTCCTGGGAACACGGACGTCATACCAGGCGGTGGTCCAATTTTTCTGGCAGGCCTACCGTTTCCATTCGGCCGCACGCCCTATGAGGCGGGCACCGGAACCAGCACCGAAAATCCTCGCGAGCAGATCAACGAGGAAACGAGTTTCCTCGATCTCAGCATGATCTACGGCAACAAACAGTCGCTGCTCGATCTCGTGCGCGACAACACGTACGACAAATACGGCAACGAGATCAAATCCGCCAAACTTCTGCTTGGCTATGACGACCTTCTGCCGACCATACAAGAGGTGGCGGATAAGAACGGCCTATCGGTCGTGGATGTCCTGCGCATCTTTACCGCGCCAGGTTTCGGCGGGCTACCGAACCCAGATACCGTCCAGAACCTGATTGATAATCCTGCATTACCCGACCCGACCGGACTGCGACCGAACGCGGCCGATCCCACCAATTGGGTCAACGACTACTTCGCAGGCGATAACCGCGTGAATCAGACGCCGCTGCTCGTGTCACAGCAGGTGATCTGGGCGCGCGAGCACAACTACCAGGTCGACAAGCTCGCGCCTTACGCCCAGAAATACGGCTGGTCGCAGGACCAGCTCTTCGAAGCGGCGCGCGCCATCACGGAAGCCGAATGGCAGAAAGTTGTCTATGACGAATACCTGCCCAAGTTGATCGGAAAGTACGCGATCTCGGACTACGCAGGCTACGACAAGGATGTCGATCCGAGCGTCATCAACGAGTTCACAACCATTGCCTTCCGCTTCGGCCACGACCAGTCGAGTCAGACTCAGCAACCTTTGAACGAGGATGGCTCGCATGCGACGCCTGGCGGTCTGACGGTCTTCACGCTCGCGACGGCGTTTGTAGCCGGCGCAAATGGAGCCAGGAATGCTGAAGACCTGGACGCCTGGATCCGTGGTCAGTTGTCGGCGCATACGCAGGAAATCGACGGCCTTGTCGTCGACGGCAACCGCAACACGCTGTTCGGCATCGGTCTCAATCCTGACGGCACGCCGAACGTTCCGCCAAACTCACCGACCGTTGACCTCGAAGTCTTTGACATCATGCGCGCCCGCGACCACGGCGTATGGAGCTACAATAAGCTCCGCGAGGGCATGGGTCTCGATACTTACGACAGCTTCGAAGACTTCGCCTATGACAACGGCATCGATACAGCCTCTGATCGCTACGCCGATCTCGTGGCGGTTTATGGCGATGACATCGAAAAGCTCGATGCCATCATCGGCGGCTTGCTGGAGAAGAAGTACTACGACAGCCAGCTCGGCGAGACGTTTACCAAGCTGATCGCCTATCAGTTCGAGAACATCCGCGACGGCGATAAGCTCTATTACGAAAACCGCTTTGCCAACGATCCCAAGCTCCTGGCAGAGATCGAAGGCACGACGCTGGCCGACATCCTCGCGAGGACGACGGGCATCGAGCATATTTACCGTGATGCTTTCGCGGCCCACGACCGCGTCGGCGACACCGACGGCTCGATCGAAGGCGGCTACGGCAAGGACCTCGCCGTCGGTTCCGGCTACAACGACTACATCCAAACCTACGACGGCGACGACGACGTCTACGCCGGAAACGGCAACGACCACATCAACGCCGGCCGCGGCACTGATTGGATCTGGACCGGCGACGGCAAAGACATCCTGATCTTCGACAAATATTCGGGGAAGGACGTTGTCAAGGACTTCTCGACGAAGGACGACAAGCTCGACCTTACTGACTACGGAGTCGATAGTTGGAACGACGCGCGGAAACTCATCAAGAAGTCTGGCGACGGCGTCGTCGTAAGACTCGACCACGAAAACACGATCGAACTGGTCGGCGTTAAGAACCTCTCCAAAAACAACTTCATCTACGACGACGATTACCAGTACGGAATTGCATAGCAGGACGCAGGTGCCACCCATCTGCAAAAGGACAAATGACGCCACCTGCCAAAGGTGGCGTCATTTTTTCCATCTCACCCAACCTTTGCCGATCGCGTATCGGAGCGCAGCAGGAAGGCCATGGCTCTCAGAAAAAAAGCCTCCGACCAGTTGAGCCAAGCACTGCGCGGCTTGGCACCCAATTTTATTTTCGTCGGCGTGCTGAGCCTCTTCTGCAATCTGGCAATGCTGATCGCGCCTCTCTACATGCTGCAGGTCTATGATCGCGTTCTCACGTCCCAAAGTCATGACACGCTGATCATGCTGACGGCTTTGGCACTCGGGCTATTGTTCATCAATGCGATCGTCGAAATTGCACGATCGCGTGTGCTCGTCCGAATCGGCGCGCGCATCGACGGCGAACTGAGCCCTCAGCTATTTGCGTCCTCTTTCATCGCCCGGTTGAAAGGACGTGACGGCTCACCAGCGGAATCCCTGCGAGATCTCGAAACATACCGTTCCTTTATGACGGGACCAGGAATTATTGCGATCTTCGATGCTCCGTGGAGCCCGATCTATATCGCAATCATTTTTGCATTCCACCCTTGGCTCGGCGGCCTCGCACTTTTCGGGGCCTTCATTATCGCCGCTCTGGCAATTATCAGTGACCTCTCGGTCCGCTCCGCATTAAATGAAGCCGGTCAGGGTTCCCGCAAGTCGAGCAACTTCACCGAACTCGTCGGGCGAAACGCTGAAGTCGTTCACGCCATGGGCATGTTGAACGCCCTCACCACAAAATGGGTCCGCGCGCACGATCATGGCGTTGGCTGGCAGGCGCTCGCGAGCGATCGATCGGCCATCTTGCAGGCGGCCGCGAAATTCGTTCGCATGTCGCTTCAGATCGGCGTCCTCGGAGTCGGTGCTTGGCTGGCGTTGGCGGGACAGATCACGCCCGGCGTCATGGTCGCCGCATCCATAATAATGGGCCGCGCGCTGGCTCCGGTCGAAACACTGATCGGCCAATGGCGCTCGCTCGTCACTGCTCTACAGGCAAGGGAAAGATTGCGCTCGGCCTTCGCTTTCGTTGACGAAGTGAGCGAGAACCGCACCGAACTGCCGCCACCGGGTGGGCGACTAGAAGCCGAGAAAGTCGGCCTCCGTCTGCCGGAAGCGAAAGCCCCAATTCTAAGCAACGTCTCCTTTCAAGTTGACGCTGGCACCTGTCTGGGAGTCATCGGCCCGAGCGGAGTCGGAAAGTCGACACTTGCCCGGTTGATCGTGGGCCTCGTCGAACCGAGCTTCGGGGTCGTGCGCCTCGACGGCGCAGACGTCGCAACGTGGCCGAAACGTCATCTGGGCAACTTCGTTGGCTACTTGCCGCAGGACGTGGAACTCCTCAGCGGTACGATTGCCGGCAACATATCGCGCTTCAGCGCCAAGGACTCCGGCCGCATCGTGGAAGCTGCAAAGCGCGCCAATGCACACGAAATGATCCTTTCACTCCCGGATGGGTACGAAACGCGGATTGGCGAGGGCGGTCGAATGCTCTCCGGCGGACAGCGCCAGAGGATTGCACTCGCTCGTGCTGTATACGGCGATGCCCGCCTCATCGTACTCGATGAACCGAATGCCAACCTCGATGCTGGCGGCGAGGAGGCTCTACGTCACGCCCTTATCCGACTGAAGAACGAAGGTCGCACGGTCATCATCGTCACGCATAAGCCCGCGCTCCTAAACGTCACCGATGCAATCCTTATGCTTCAAGACGGCACTGTCGGAATGTTTGGTCCGCGCCACGAGGTGCTGGAGAAGATTCGGCGGGTGCATTCCGTGAACGCCCCTGATCCGCGAACTGCAATTCGTTCTCCAGCCTGACATCTAAAGAGGATCGCAAGCGTGGACAAAGAGTTTGAGCTCGATCCGCTGATCGACGATGGGGCTGAGAAGTCTGCTATTGGCACCCATCCGCCCAAATCTATGGCCGGCGCCATGCTGTTGGGATTGGCTGCCATCCTGACGGCCGCTGGCGGATTTGGAATATGGGCCTCTACCGTTCCACTGGACAGCGCCGTTATCGCGCACGGCAAGGTGAGCGTTGCAGGCAAGCGCAAGCAAATTCAGCATCTTGAAGGCGGCATCGTCAAAGCCTTCGCGGTTAAGGACGGCGATCATGTGAACGAAGGCGATATGCTGGTCGAACTTGATTCCTTGCGGCCGCAAACCCGCCTTACGATTGCATCGACCGGTTACTTTCACAATCTCGCAGCCGAAACGCGATTGATTGCCGAACGCGATGCAGCCCCGAAAATTTTATGGCCGGAAGAACTCGCCGTTGCGATGACTGGGAATGCTGATCTCACCGCTCTGGTAAAGGGCCAGACGGAGCTCTTCAACTCACGCCGCAATGAAATCAACGGCCAATCCAGAATTCTCGAAAGCAGGATTGGACGGCTGAGGGAGCAGATCAACGGCTTCCAGGCCGAGCGCCTCGCAGCAGACCGTCAATTGGGTGTGGCACGTGAAGAGCTAAAGACGCTGACCTCGCTCTACGAACGCAAGTTCACGACGCGAATGCGCCTCTTGGCAACACAGCGAGAGGTCTACCAGCTTGAAGGAAATATCGGCCGTCTTGATGGTCAGATCGCAAGCCTGGCTAAGGAGATCGGCGAAACCGATTTGACTCTCGCGCAGATGCGCGACAAGCACATGACTCAAGTCCTCGACGAACTCAAACTCCACCAGAGCAAGGTACTGGAGTTTCGTGAGCAGATGAACATCGTACGCGGTGAAGCTCAGCGGACGGTGATTAGGGCTCCAGTCAGCGGGCTCGTCTTCAATTCGCAGGTCCACACCATCGGCGGAGTTCTGAGGCCCGGCGACACCATTCTCGAAATCGTTCCCGACAATGACCGTTTGATCATCGAAGTTCGCATCCGCCCGCAGGATGTGGACAACGTCCACGTGGGTCAGCCAACGGAGATCCGCATTTCGGCGTTCAAGCAGCGAACGATGGCCTCGCTTCAGGGCCGCGTTGCTTTCGTCGCCGCCGATACGGTGTCGGAGCCTCGCTCCCTGGAAAACTACTATCTGGCCCACGTCGAAGTTGACGCTGCCGAGCTGTCGGCGCTTCCTGGTGACAAGCGGCTACAGGCGGGGATGCCGGCCGAAGCCGTGATCAAAACCGGTGCGAGAACGGCGTTCGCCTACCTTCTGCAACCGCTGACAGAGAGCGTCAATCGCGCGTGGCGCGAGAACTGACACTCACGGAAAACTGCTGGTCAGCAGGCGCTCAATTCGGGCATTTGTATCAAACCCCATCCGAATATCGGATCCCGGCCCTGAGCGCCGAGGTCTCTTGCGCTCACCTGCAAGCCTTCGATGGCGGCCACTTTCCCATCGCGATCACTTTGCGACCTCGCAACCGCAACGGCAGCGGCCACGAATGGCGCCGCGAACGACGTGCCTGCAGCCAGCCGCGAATTGCCGCCGGGCACCGCAACTGGAATGCCGACACCCGGTCCCACGTACGCAATATGAGCCCCGCGGGCCGACAACCGCGACGGCTTCATCGTGCTATCAACGGCTGCGACAGCAATTAAACCTGGGTAGCGTGCGGGATAACCCATACTGGCTGAGGACGACGACCCGGCCGCTGCGACGATCGTTGCTCCCCGCCTAACGAGACGCTGCACACCGCGCTCGAGAACAGAATTGGGCGGTCCGCTCAGACTCATGTTGATGACCTCGACGCCGCGCGCTGCCAGCAGATCAAGCGCCGCGACCAGATCAAATGCGTCCGTCACATCTTCGTTGCCGGAACGGTGGAATGGATCAACCGCCAGGATACGTGCGCGCGGCAAGAGTCCCGCGACACTTGAGCGGGGCTGCCCCACCAGAAGACTAACAATGGCTGTGCCGTGCCCTGTACCGGAAGGCCGCCGGCCGGAGCGCCGAACAGTCGCAGATTCAATTTGTGCGCCGGAGAGTGCTGGATGCGATTCGTCGATACCTGTGTCGATAACGCCGATAGGCGCTGGCAATTGGCATCCGGAATACTTCGATGTCCAGCCTGTCAGGACAAAATGCGGGCAGGAGTCTCCACACGATGCCCCTTGCGGGAGATACCCTCCCACCGTGGATCGAACGTAGCGGCTGTTGCGATCAGCGACTGCGGATGGCGCCACACGACGAATCTCGCGTAGTGCGGCGTTGGTGGTCGAGCCCGGCGGACCGAGCACGCGCCGTACTGGCTCCTCGAGAAGACCTGATAACGCCGACTGCATGACGCGAAATCCTCTGCGCTGAAGTGCGGCGGCTTCGGCGTCCGATAGGCCGGAGATGATGAGTTCGACGCGAGGGCGGGGCCGGTCATCATCGTCATCGTTATCGTCATCGTCATCGTCATCGTCGTCGGCGAGGGCCGGGTTCTGCAGCGAGTCGAGCAAAGGTATGGCGGCGCTGGTCAGAACAGCGAACATTGCCAGCATAGCGAAAATGAAGAGTCGTTGGGACATTGCATAAGTCACTTTACGTAGGACCTGCCGAAGCGGGTGGCCGCTGCACATACGAGGAGGATCATGGGGAATGGAACGCTGGCTTTGGCGTTTCATTCCTGAAAGCTGAACATAAGGCCGCCGCGTGACCCCACAAGATGACGATCTCAGAATGCAGTTGGTCGCGCTCCTGCCAAGGTTGCGGCGGTTCGCACGCGGCCTCACCGGATCGCGCGACGAAGGCGACGACCTGCTTCAGCAAGGTTGCGAAAAGGCCCTCTCACGGCTCGATCAATTCGAACGCGGCACAAGGCTCGATCGTTGGATGTTGCAGATCATCAAGACAACCCACATCGACCGCCTCCGGCAATCCAACCGGCGGCAAACCGCGGCCTTCACCGATGATGTTATCGCGCTCTTTCCGTTCGATGCGCGGATCGAGGAACAAACCGCCGCACGTCAGGAACTCGCCATTGTCCGCGAAACCGTGATGGCACTGCCGGAAGAGCAACGCGAAGTTCTGATCCTCGTTGTGGCCGACGGGATGTCCTACGAGGACGCGGCCTCAATTCTCGGCATACCACAAGGAACCGTCATGAGCCGCCTTTGCCGTGCCCGGCAGAAATTGTCACGTTCAATCCACTCCGTCCAAAATACGGCAGCCGCTTCCAAGGGTCCACGATCATGAGACTGAGCGACGAACAGTTGATGGCCTATGTGGACGGCGAATCCGGCGCCTCTGAACGCGCCGTGGCGGAATTCGCGCGCAAGGCACCGACCGCCGAGGAGACCCGCCAATTGGACGACTTTCGTCGCACGCGCGACCTCGTACGTGCGGCCTTCAAAGAGGATGAGTATGAGCCCGTGCCCGCAGAACTCGTCGCGATGATTCTCGGCCGAAAGGATGTCCAGGCCGATCCCATCGAAGTGGCCACAGCACCATCGCCAACACCGGTTGATGTCTCAGGCAACCGCGTCATATCGATCGCCCGCAGCAGACAGCTCTCACCTTCGATTGGCCACTGGGCGATCGCCGCGGCAGCGTCGGTTGCGCTCGGAATTGTCGTTCTTGCGCAGTGGCACCTAGGCCCTCCGAGCACAACAGTCGCCGGCGATTTCGCGACCGGCCCGGTTGCCCCCGGCAGCACGCTTGCAAGCGTTCTGGAACGCCACCCTTCAGGTGAACCGGTCGTCCTCGACCAGCCAACCGGCATCACTCAAATGCACGTTATGGCCGCCGCCACGTTCCGCGACCGCAACGCGCGCTTCTGCCGGGAAGTCGAACTCTTGGATTCGACGCTGGCTCCACGCAAGGCTGCGGTAGCCTGCCGGGACGCCACGACCGGCTCGTGGACAGTTGAAGGGACCGTCGTCATTGCGCAGCAGGACCCTGCGGGGGGGTCGAAGTTCGCACCGGCAGGAGCACCGGCAAAGGACGCACTGGCAGCACTTCTGTCGATGATGGGAGCTGAGAAGACTCTACCGCCGGATGACGAGCGCCGGCTGCTCGACAGTGGCTGGAAATGATCGGACGAACCGCGGTGCCGGCGGGCGCGATGCGAGCAGCCGCCTGGTCTGGGTTCGCTCTTTGCTTTGCGGCGATCTGGTTCGCCACGTCATCGCTGGAGCCGCCAGCCCGCTCAGCTCTTTTGATTTCGGGCGCGGCGATTCTGGCGTGGTGCTTTACAGTTGTCGATGAGTGGCAAACCGGTTGCGCCGCTTCTGGCGCGTTTTGGGTGACCGGCGCTATCACCACCCCGCAGATCGTCTCGGCAGCCACGCACGATTTGATCGGGCTCCTCATCGCTGCCTACGTTATCGGGTTCGCGGTCGCACGCACGGGCCTCATGGACGCCATCGCCGCCCGGCTGTTGCAAGGATCGATGACGGTCGCCACACTTTTTCGCCGCGTGGCCATCGTCGTCGCGGCAACAGCGTTCTTTATACCCGCAACGTCCGCCCGCGCGGCCATATTGTTGCCCATTCACCGGCTCCTCGAAGCATCCCTGCCGGACGCAAAGACGCATCGCGCGCTGGCCATCCTAATTCCCACCATCATCCTGCTTTCGGCTGGAGCCGTGCTGACAGGCGCCGCAGCGCACTTGGTCGCCGTGGAATTGCTTTCGGCGGCTGGCGGACGGCAACTCGGCTATTGGCCATGGTTGATCGCCGCCGGTCCGGTCGCCCTGCTTTCATGTATCGTTGCCGTGCATCTCGGTCTCTGGCTTTTTGTCGACCATGATTGCCAGCAGCAGCGCGTCGCTGCCAAGAGCATGGTGTCGCGGCCGTTCGACGGGATCGATTTCGCCATGATGGCAACGATCACCGCAACCATCGCCGGCTGGATCACCAACAACTGGCACGGTACCGGGCTGGCAACCGTCGGTATGGCTTCGGCTGTGATCGTGTCCGCATTGGCGCAATGCCGGGCACCTGCTTCAGGCGGATCATATATCCGGGCGGTCGACTGGAAGATTCTGGCGCTCCTGATTTCGACGGTCCTGATTGCCGAGGCTCTGCTCTCCTCAGGTGCCGTGTCCGTCCTGGCAACGGCCTTTCTGCACATCGTGCCGCCTTTCATATTCCGCAGCGATGCTCTCACCGTCGGAATGACTGCGGCCATCGCGATGCTTGCTCATCTCGTCATACCTTCACGAAGCGCAAGGGCGGCTGTTCTCATCCCGGCGCTTGCGTTGCCAATCGCGAACGCCGGCCACGACGTGACGACGCTGACGATGGTGATAGTATTGGGCACGGGATTCTGTCAGTTGGTGCCCTATGGTGCCAAGCCATTGCTGATATTTGCCGGACAATCCGGCGGAAGAGAATTCAAGCACGATCTGATCCGGCTCGGCCTGCCACTCATGGCGATATATTGGATTGGTCTTGTAGGATCGGCGCTGATGTTCTGGCCTGTCCTTGATTTTTTTGCCCAGACTCGCGGGAATGCGAATTGAGGCCCGGCGTTTAGTTCGTGACAGTCAAAAAACTGACAGGAACCCGATGCCACTCAACATTCTGATCGCGCCCAGCGGATTCAAGGAAGGTCTAGATGCGCCTACCGTCGCAGCGGCCATCGCACGCGGCGCTCGGCGCGCGATCCCGGACGCCACAATCGTACAGTTGCCGATGATGGACGGCGGCGAAGGGTTTACAAAGTCGCTGATATCATCGACTGCCGGTTCGTTGCATACGGTCGCAACGACGGACCCGCTTGGCCGCCCAATCGCGGCCGAAATCGGCTTTCTCGGCCGGACGAAAGAGAAGACGGCGGTTATTGAAATATCCGCGGCGGCAGGCTTGCGTTTGGTCGCCCCGCACGAACGGGATTTAGCCAGGGCGTCAAGCGCGGGCGCCGGCTCACTGATCCGTCATGCTCTTAACCTGGGCGCGCGCCGGCTCCTCATAGGCTGTGGAGACAGTGGCGTGAACGACGGCGGAGCCGGACTTGCCCGCGCGCTCGGTGTTCGCTTTCTGGATCAGGCCGGAGGCGAACTCGCCGACGGAGCCATCCCGTTAATGCAGCTCGCACGGATCGATAGGTCGCAGATCGATCCACGGCTGGCGACGACCAAAATCGAGGTCGCGGTCAATTGGCAGAATGCCCTCACCGGTTCCAACGGTGTCTCACGCACGTATGGCCCGCAGAAGGGCGCCAGCGCCTTACTCGTCGAGGAACTGGATGCCGCCATGGTGACATTCGCCGCCGCGGTCCGGCAGTGCACCGGTTGCGACGTGGCCGCAATGCCGGGCGCTGGTGCGTCCGGTGGAATTGGCGCCGCGCTCGCCGGCTTATGCGGTGCCCGCCTCATCCCGCGATTTGATATCGTCCGCCGTCATCTGCCGTTCGACGACCACCTCCAGCGAGCCGATCTGGTTCTTACCGCTGAGGGAACGATCGATTCGCAAAGTGCGCGTGGCAAAATTCCGGCCGAAATAGCAGCTCGGGCGCGCGCCAAGGGCATTCCGGTCATTGTGCTCGCTGGAGCCATCGGCTCCGGTGCCAACGCCACATTGGACACTGGCGTATCGGCCTACTTTTCCGTCGCCCAGGGGCCGATGACACGCGAGGATGCGATGGCCGAAGCACCGCAGTTGATCGCGTCGGCCGCCGAACAGGCGGTGCGATGCTTTCGCTCCGGCTTTGAGCTACGAGCACGCCCGGAAAGCGAGGCACTCCCTTTTCGCAGAATGAGGCAAGGTTGCGCCGCGTAACCGAACTTTGAGCGGTGCCTTGGCCACTGGCCCCGAGCGGCTGCATCCTCCCCTCGCGCGGGCTTCAGGTTTAGGTATAGATGTGACCGCATTTTGAATGACGGCGACGGACCACGGAGCAAATTGCAATGGCCCCCACTGCCAAGCCGACGGGCCTCCTTCTTGCAGGCGGCCGGTCCAGCCGAATGGGAAGTGCCTTCGCCGGTGGCCAAGGTGACAAGGCCTTTCTGGAATTGGCAGGCCGCCCGATGCTCAGCCATGTCCGCGAGCGGCTCGATCCTCAGGCCGGACGCCTCGTCATCAGTGCGAACGGCGATCCGGCTCGGTTCGCATCATTCGATCTCCCCGTCGTCGCCGACACTATAACGGACTTTGCCGGACCGCTGGCTGGCATCCTGGCCGGACTTCGCTGGTCGGAAGAAAACGCGCCCGGCGCAAGGCACATCGTAACCGCTTCGACGGATGCGCCGTTCCTGCCGGTAGATTTGGTTGCCAGGCTGACCGAGGCTCTGACTTCAAGCGACGCACGCATCGCACTTGCGCAGTCTGCGGGCCGTGTCCATCCGGTTATAGGGCTCTGGTCCATAGATCTAGCAAACGACCTTGAGGCCGCACTCAACGCAGGCTGTCGCAAAGTCGAGAGCTGGACCAATCGGCATCCGACTGTCACGGTCGATTTTCCGGGATTCGAGCATCACGGACGGACGATCGACCCGTTCTTCAATGTCAATTCGCCAGACGACCTCGCCGAAGCCCAGCAAATCCTTTCACGCTAACCCGAAAGACTCTCGATGACGCCGTCACGGCTGCATACCCCCGTCATTGGTCTCGTCGGATGGAAGAACTCCGGCAAGACGACGTTGGCCGTCCGACTAATTGAGGAATTCACGCGCCGTGGACTCGCCGTTGCGAGCATTAAGCACACCCACCACGAGTTTGAGTTTGGCGATCCAGGCACGGATAGCGCTCGCCACCTGCGGGCTGGTGCCGGCGAGGTCGCTTTGGTTGGCAAAGAGCGATGGGCGATTGTCCACGAATTGCGCCCGGAAACCGAACCTGCTCTCGACGAAATCCTAGCTCGGCTTTCGCCTTGCGATCTGGTGATCGTCGAAGGCTACAAGAGCGCAAACATCCCGAAAATTGAGGTCCGCAGAACCGCTCAACCGGATCGCCGTGTTCTGGCCCCCCACGACGGCATGATCGTCGCGGTCGCGGCCGACCATGAACCGGAACATGCCAGTCTACCGCTCTTCCATCTCGACGATATTCGGGGCATTGCCGGCTTCATCGTCGAGACCGTGGGCGTTGCCGTTCACGCCAAACGATAACGGCACCGCAGCCGCAACTGCCAAGACTGCCGTATTGCGTCACGTCTCACGGAAGGCGTGTGACATGCTATCCCGCAACGGCTTCAGGATGTAATCGGCGAAAGTCCGCTGCTCCGTCTTGATGAAGACGTCGGCGGGCATCCCTGGGCCGGGACGGAAATCCCTGGCCTTCGCCTTGAGATCGGCCATGTCGATCTGCACGCGAACGACGAACGCGCCGTGCGAAATCTGAGCCGCACTGGCCATCCTCCGCGGATCGCTTTCCACGACGGCGTCGGCGGACACATACGTCACCGTTGCATCGATCATCGGCACGATCCTCTGATTGACGCCGGAGATGCGGACCTGCGCTTTCTGCCCCTCTTTCACTTGCGAAATGTCGGATGGCAGGACGCGCGTCTCGATGATCAGTTCATCGTTGATCGGCAGAAGTTCGAGTAGCGTTGCACCCGAGGCAACCACGCCGCCCGGTGTGTGATGGTGCATCTTCACGACGATACCGCGCACAGGCGACACGATTTCAGTCCGCTCGACGATATCCTTGGCAGCGCGGATTTGCTCACTGATGTCGTCGAGTTCTGTTTCCGTCGCACGAAGCTCTTCGATGGCTTTCTGGATCGCCGCCGATCGCATCTGGGCGATCTGCTGCTCGGCGCGCGACACGCGCTCTTGCGCATCGGTCACGCGGCTCATCAATTGGCCGAGTTCGCCGCCCAGCCGGGCTTCCGACCGCTCGAGCCCCAAAAGTTCGGCCCTCCGCACGAGCTGGCGCTCGTAGAGTTCCTGCTTGTCCTTCAGTTCCGATTCGAACAGCGTCAGCTGCCTCTGCGTTGCGTTGGCCTGCGCGCGGAAACCCTCGATGGTTTCGTTGAGGCTCGCAATTTCTTTGCGAAGTACGCTCTCTTCGTCCTGGCGCTTCGAAATCCGCGCTTGAAGCTCCGCCACCTGACTGTCGACGACTTCTTTCACCTCTTCGTCGGTGAGGCCATAAGGCTCATCCGGCAATCGCCATTCGGTGTCGCCCTTGGCCTCGGCCGTCAGGCGAGCCTTCATGGCCGACAGGCGCAGCGCCCGCAGTTGGAGCCTGCGCAATCGCGCCTTGGCTGCCGTATCTTCGAGCTTGAGCAGGGACTGCCCCGGTTCGACGAGACTGCCTTCCGCAACCAGTATTTCACGTACGATCCCGCCTTCCAGGTGCTGGACCTGCTTGTTCTGCCCCGTGGCGACGAACGTGCCTTGCGAGACGACGGCACCTTCCAAAGGCGCGAGCGTCGCCCACATTCCAAAACCTACGCCCCAGAAGAGGATCAGCGCGATGCCGAGCCTGACCGGCCAATTCGCGTTGCTGGGCACATCTTTGTGCCACTCCCGCGCGCTCGGAACGTTATGCAGCATGCATCAGGCTCCCTGAGTTTGCGGTCCGGCCGGCGGCGCTGCCAGTAACGCCTCCGCCGATGGCCGCTGCGGCTCGCTGGCCCGGATCACACGGTGCAGCACCTCCTGCGGCGGCCCGAACGCTTCGATCCGCCCACCGCGCAGGATGAGAACTTTGTCGACGCAGTTGAGCAGTGCCGGTCGCTGGGTCACGGCGACGAAGGTGATCCTCTTCTCTTTCGCGCGGCGCACGGTGTCGGCTAACGCCTGCTCTCCCAGCGCGTCGAGATTCGAATTCGGTTCGTCGAGCACGACGAGCGCCGGATTGCCGAAGAACGCCCGCGCCAGCGCAATGCGCTGCTTCTGACCGCCGGAAAGCGGCGCGCCGCTGCCATCGATGACCGTTTCATAGCCGTTCGGCAACCGCGTAATCATGTCGTGCACGCAGGTGAGCGATGCGGCTTCGTAGATCGCCTCATCATCCAGGTCGTTCCGCATCCGGCAGACGTTTTCTTTGATCGTGCCTGGGAAAAGCTCGACCTCCTGCGGCAAATACCCGGTGAATTCGCCGAACTGTCGCCGGTCCCAGTGCTTCAGTTCCGTGCCGTCGAGACGAACGCGGCCTGCGGTCGGCGCCAGGCATCCGACCAGGATTTTTGCCAGTGTCGATTTACCCGCACCCGACGGCCCGACGATCGCCAGCGACTCGCCGGGCAGTAGTTCAAAACCCAGCCCGTTTAGCACAGGCTCTTTGGAACCCGGCGGAATGTAAAGCACCTTGTCAGCGATCACGTGCCCTTGCGGCTTGGGCAGCTTCAGGCGCGGTGTGTCGTTCTCGATCTGCTGCGCCAGTTGACAAACGGCGGCATAGGACGCCCGCGCCTGCACGAGGTTCTTCCAACCCTCGATCATACCTTCGATAGGTTGCAGGCCACGCCCGGCTATGATCGACGCCGCGATCATCGTGCCGCCCGTGATCTCGCCGTGCAGCGCGAGATAAGCGCCCCAGCCCAGCATCGCCACCTGCGTAAAGAGCCGCAAAAACTTCGACAGCCCCGAGACCCAGAAATTGCGCTTCTGCGCCGACGACTGCAGTGTGAGCGCGCGCGCCTGCGACCGGCCCCACTGCCAGATACCCTGGTTCAACATACCCATGGCGTTGATAACCTGGGAATTGCGCGCCAAAGCCTCGGCCTGCGCGTCTGCTTTTGCGGCGTGCTGCCCGGCTTCCTTTAAAGCAGCCGCCGTCACCTTCTGATTGAGGATAGCCGTGGCGAGCAGCGCGAACCCGGACGCGACCGCAATGATGCCGAGATCCCAATGGATGAGAAAGACCGCTGCGAAATAGAGAGGCGCCATCGGCGCGTCGAACAGCATAAGCATGACGGGTCCGGATATGAACCCGCGCACCTGATGCAACTGACGCAGCGCTTGGCCCGTCCCCTGGTCTTCCCGGCGCCCGTGCGTGACGACGCCAGCGAGGATGAGGCCACCGAGGATGGTCTCAAGCTTCAGGGCAACCGTACCCAGCACCTGACGGCGCAGAACGTCGAGCACCGACATAACGACGAGAAACGCCAGCGCGAGCACTGACAGCATGATCAGCGTATCGAAACTCCGGCTGGTCAGAACGCGATCGGACAACTGGAACAGGTAGATCGGAATCGTCAGCATGAGAAGATTGACGACGACCGAGAAGAGACCGACGACGATCAGATAGCGTCGGGCAACCGCGCGCCATTCGGCAAGTCCGCCGGGCGAAGGATCGGTCGCTTCACCCTCACCGCTGGCCGCCTGCGTGACTTGCCCACCGCCAGCCGGCTTGCCGCTGGCGAACGCTCCGCGCAACTTGGCGGCCACCCAGCGGGAATAGGACCATCCAGTCTCGAGTTCCGCGGAAACAGCCATTGCTTAACCACCGTCCCAGATCAAGCCGTGACAGGCTCAGTAAGTCGGTGCGACCGCATATCCGCAGTCGGACGAGCGGGCGCGCAGGTCCAGCGCCTCAAAACGACACGCCGGCCACCGAACTCCGGAACCCGATGCAGAAGCGGTGCCACGCGCATCCGTGTCACGGCATCAGATCGGATCCGCGCACGCCCAGATCACCGATATTGGCCGGGGTGAACATGTTGGCGCCAATGCCGTCCAGCCCCGCATCGCCAATCATGCCATCCAGATGCAAGTCGAGGCCGTTTGCCGTTCCACCCGGACCGCCCGGCAATCCAATCGATTGGAAAATGGTGTCGCTGTCATCGATCGCGTTCAATTGCAGCACAAGGTTGTATTCGCTGTAGCTTCCATGAACGAACAGGTAGTCGAGGTTGTCGGCCTTCTGGATTTGCGCGAAGTTGAACTGAAGGTTCCCGCCCGATGCCATCACGCCGTTTCCTTGCGAAGCGCCAGGCGGGCCCCACTGCGCCATTGCATCGGTGATGACATCGTCGTCGTAGAGAACATTGACCTGAACGATCGTATTAAACTCATAGTAGTTGCCGCTGATCGTCGTCGTCAGCATCGGACCGTTGACATTGATCAGGTCCTTCAGGCGTCCCAAGCCCAGAGGATCGGCAGCAGAACTGTCGATCAGGCTGTCGTTGGCCTGACTGGCGCCCGCCGCCTTCACGTCGGCAAATACGCCGAGATCGGAGCTGAGACCAAGCTCCGCAAAAACGTCCGATGCATTGAAATCGATCTTGTCCACATCGACCAGCGAATTGATCTGCATGACCGAGAAGTATTCGGCCTGGCCGCCGGCGACGACTTGATAGGGAGCGCCCGCCTGACCGGCATCGACCGAAAGAAGGGCGTCAAGCTCTGAGGTGTCCGGCCCGACGTCCGGCTCTAGAATGACCGGGTCGAGAATGCGCGCTTCATTGATCTGCTCGTTGCCGCCGGTATCAATGACATGATTTGCACCGCTCTCCGGAGCCGCGGCGTTGTTCAGCGTCACCTTATCGCGGTCCCAAACGACGTTGATTTGGATGACTGTATTGAATTCGTAGTAGTTGCCTTTGACTTCCAGCAACCCGGTCCAGTCCTGGCCGTCGACCACCGAGGCCACGTTGCTCTGCGAGGCGATGCCGGACGAGAGCGTCTCGTTCTGGATGTCGCCCGCCGAAAAGCCACGCGCTTCATTGACACTCGTGACTGTATCACCGAGATGACCGTTGGCCTGCACCAGCCATTCGACACTCAGTCCGTCGGTCGTCAGCGGAACCGATGTGAGCGCCAGATCACCGGACGCCGCCCAGAAGCCGAGCGTCGTCATCGGCGTTTCGGCAAAGTCCAACGCGGCCGAGACAGGACCTTTGGCAGCGCCCAAACCCTCTGAGTCGAATGAGGTGGTGGTACGCCCCAATCCGTAGCCGTCCAGAAATGTCGTCAGTCCGTTGAAGCCCGGCAGGACCGCGATCTGCGGAATGACCGGAGGCGCAGCGGGGATGGGCGCGACGGGAGACCCGGCATCGACGTCCAGAGATTGCGTCGAATTCAGTGAAACATTGGCCGGGGCGCCCGTCAGCTTCGTTTGGACGACAGGCGCCGACATGACAGCGGACTGAAATCCGCCTTCCGCGGAAATGCTGTTGACCCGTTCCAATCCGGCCAACACTTGCGAGGCGCTCGCCATGGCGGCATCGACGGCGTCCGCCCCATCGAACGTCATGCCATCGAAGGCCGAACTCGCCTGCCCATCGCCGCGTGCCGTTGCCGGCTCGATGTCGATGCCGTCCGTTCCGGCTGCTCGCGCGCTGGAGAAGAACGCTGCCAGCTTGTCGATCTCGTGCGACAGCAGGAAGCTCCACGCCATGAACTCGGTCATGCGGCGCGTACGCGTCGAACGGTCTTCATCACGCGGGTTTTGCACCCGGGCCGCCTCTGTCAGGCGGGCCAAAAATCCCCGCGAAGGTGTCTGCCATCCCGCCATGCTGCAATCCCCATGGCCATGGTCCCGCCGTCCACGGCTTGCCAGTTTGCTTTTCGTAGAAGCGTAGGTGCGATTCCGGCAGCGGGTAATTTGCCCGCTGCCGGAACCGTCGTCATTGTCTTAGGCGGCCGGCTGGAACTCGTTGCCGTCGATGATCACCGAGGAGTTGTCCTGGTGATACGGCATGTCGAGTACCGGCGTGATGTAGATCGGATCGATCGTCTGGATCAGGTCCACGCTGCTTTCGCCGCCGTAGCCGCCCGCGCCGCCGTCCGCATATCCGTAGACGTAGGCAAGAGAGTTCGCTTCCGACTCGTTGAGAGACAGCGAGTTGCCACCCAGCGATTGGGCGTAAGCGCTGCCGCCGTCCGCATAACCGCCTTCCGAGATCGAGTAAGGCGCGACAGTGTTGTAGTTCGCCGCAGCGCCATACGCATCCGAGCTGGTGATCGTGTCGTTGTTCTGCGCCGCACCGCTCGTTGCGTAGCCGCTGTAGGGATCCTGATCGATCCCTTCGGTATCGGCAGCGGTACCGGCGTAGCTGTTCAGCGGCGTCGAAACGTCTCCGCCGTAGGCATTGCCGCTCGGAGCGCCGATTGACGTAGCCGTGCCCGGCGTTGCGGATGGCCCACCATTGGCGGAGGCCGTACCACCGTTCATCTTGAACTCGCCACTGGCGTCCACAAAGCCGAAGAGGTCCGCGCCGCCTGCGCCGCCGCTGCCGCCGAGAGCTTTGGCCGTTCCGCCATCGCCCGCGATGCTGCTGCCGCTGACCGCCGGGCCGTTGTTTCCGCTTGCACCGGTGGTGGCATTGCCTGCCAATAGCGAGTTGCCGGACATGAACGACGAACCACCCGTCGACGTACCCGTCTCGCTATCGCCATTGGCGGCGCTTCCGGAAGCCGCAGCACCTGAGGTGAACGCTGCGATCGCGGCACCGGTGATCGCACTGCCGGCAATGTTGGTACCGGAAGTCGAACCGATGCTGGCGAGGCCGCTGTTGGCAGATGCGGTAGCCGAACCACCGGCTGCGCCACCTGCATTCGATGTCGCCGAAGCGCTTCCGGTCTTGGCGCCGCCGCCGGTTGCACTTTGGCTACCGCCATCGCCGCCGTCACCGCCTTCACCGCCGCGCGAGCCGACATCAGCATAAATGGACGGCGACGCCGTGAACGACATCTCTGGCGAGGCAATCATGTAGTTGCCTTGCGCCACATCGTAGCTGTCGTTATCCGACAGCGTCATGTTGAGCGGTGTCACACCGGCCTTCGCCAGATCGACGAACCACTCCGACGTGTACTCCGTGCCGTCGTAGATTTTGGACGTGTTGTTCTGGTCCATTTCCATGTTGACGATCGGCTTGATCAGGATCGGGGTTACCGTCTGATCAACGTTGACCGTGCTCACGCCGCCGTCGGCACCAGTGCCACCGAGCGCGTTGCCATGAACCTGGCCGTTGGAGTTCGCCTCGCTGTTGTTATCGGCGTAAGCCGGGCCACCGAGCGACTTCCCGGAGGCATCGCCGCCGTAGGCAAGGCCACCTTCCGAGACGGCCTCCGGCGTGACGGAGTTCTTGTCCGCTACACCGCCATGCGCAACGCCGCTGTGCACAGGGTCATTGATTTGTGCAACACCGGACTGGGCATCCGCGCTGTAAGGCGAATTGCCGATACCGCCGCTCGCGCCCGGTGTGGCCCCATGCGAGGTCACCGGGTCAGCATTGACCGTGCCACCCTTGGCATGGCCGCTCGCGTAGCTCGCCGCTGCTGCATATTGCGTCGAGCTTGCGTCGGCACCATTGGCCGAGGCAGTTCCACCGTTGGCGTAGATGTCGGCCTTGCCGACGAGCACCGTGTAACCGCCGCTCGCGTTCGCGTGGCCGCCGTCGCCACCATTGCTGTCGCCGGAGGTGGCACCATAGCTGTCACCGCCATCGCCGGTTTCCGAATTGCCCGACGCCAGCGTCGTGCCTGAAAGTGTCGCGCCGCCAGCCACGGAGTTGCCGGTCTTGGAGTCACCGTTGCCGGCATTACCCGTCGAGGCGTTGCCCGTTTCGAGCGTCACATTGGTTCCGCCCGATGCGGCATTGCCGCCCGTGTTGGCACCCGCGGTATCCTCAATGCCTGCACCGCCGCCATTGGCGCTGGCGCCCGCATTGCCGCCGCCGGCAACGCCCGAGTTCGACGAGGTCGAAGCAGAACCGGTCTGGGCAAGTCCCGAACCGGCCGCTTGCTGCCCACCATTTCCGCCCGATCCACCGGCTCCGCCGACCGACCCGGCCGCACCGCTCATCTTCGGAGATACTTCAATGACGAACTTCGGCTGCGAGATATTCTGATTGACCTGATCGACCTTGTACGAGTCGTTATCGCTCGCAACGATCTTCTGGTTCTTTGGCGACTCGTGCTCGGGCTTGTAACCGTACACGTGACCGGGTTGGAACTCGCTGCCGTCCTCGATCAGCGAGACGTTGTCCTGATTGTACGGCATGTTCAGGAGCGGCGTGATTGTGATCGGCGCGAGCTTCTGATTGAACTCGATGGTGCTTTGCGCACCTTCGCCGCCCTTGCCACCGTCTGCATACCCATCGACATAGGCCTTCGACGTGGCGTCCGCGTTGTTCGTCGCAGCCGAATGACCGCCGCTGGAATAGGCATCGGCGTTGCCGGCTACCGCCTTGCCACCTGTCGAAGTAGCTTTGGGTGCGACGCTGTTGTGATTTGCAACACCGCCACTGGCATTGCCACTTTCGATCGGCACATTGTTTTGTGCTGCCGCGCTCTTGGCATCGCCGCTCGACGGATCGTTGTCGACATTCCCAGACGGCCGTGCGTCGGCCGCATAGCTGTTCAACGTCGTGGTCAGATCCGGGCCAACTGCCGGACCACTGGCTCCGCCAGCAGACCAGGCTGGGCCGGTGTTATTGCCATCACCACCTGAAGCGTAGGCGTCACCTCCATTTGCCAGGAGCTTGCCGCTCGCATCGATGAGCCACGGCACGTCGAACCCGCCGCCTACGGTGTGACCACCAGTGGCCGAAGCGGACCCGCCATTGCCGCCGACGCTGTTACCCGAAGTCGCCGGGCCGCCATCGCCGCCATTACCTGTGTCGGCGTCGCCTGCCTTTAGCTTATTGCCGTCCATGGTTGACGATCCACCGGTCGAATTGCCCGTGGTCGTGTCGCCGTTCTTCGCGTTGCCGCTCTCAGCCTTACCCGTCGTGAAGGTAGCCTTGACATCGCCGGAAGTCGCGTTGCCGCCTGTGTTTGAGCTGTAAGTATTGCCGATGCTGACATCGCCGCCGTTGGCAGATGCGTCGGCGTGACCGCCGTTGGCGCCGCCAGCGTTCGAAGTCGCGCTCGCACCGCCGGTGATTGCGCCACCGGCATTGACCGTCTGCGAACCGCCGTTTCCGCCGTTGCCGCCAGCGCCCGCTGTCGAGACAGCATTGGCGCTGAGTTCTGGCTTGACCGTGACCGACAGCGTGGGCGACGTGACAAGGATGTTTGCCTGGCCGACATCGTACGTGTCGTTATCGGAGAGTTCGAGAATGGCCGGACGGATACCGTTCTTCGCCAAGTCGGTGAAGAAGTCGGAAGCGAATTCCTGGCCGTCGTTTATGAGAGACGTGTTGTCTTGCGTCATCGGCATTTCGACGAGCGGCAGAACCGTGATCGGTGCCACGTGCTGATAGACATTGACCTCACTGTCGGCGCCATCACCGGCTTCGCCGCCCAGAGCATTCCCTTGCACGTAGCCCGTCGATGTCGCATCGGCGTTGTTCGTCGCCGTAGCGGGCCCACCTTGCGCGATCCCATTACCGGTGCCGGCATAAGCATGAGTACCGGTGGACGATGCGTACGGCGCGACCGTGTTTTGGTCCGCAACACCGCCATTGGCTTGGCCACTAAAAATGGGAGCATTGTTTTGCGCTGCTCCGCTGGCGACCGATCCGGTCTGCGGCGTATTGCTGATCGTCCCGGTGGTCGCGCCATCGCCACCGTGGGAGGTCACTGGTTCGGAAAGAACGTCACCGCCGGTCGCCGTTCCGCTCGCGCCGCCCTCTGAGATCGCCGGTCCGGTATGCTTACCCACACCGCCATCAGCCACGGCACCGGGGTAAGTGCCGCCGTTTGCCTCGATCTCGGCCTTGCCGATACCGGCAATGAAACCGCCGCTCGCATCAGCGAGATAGCCGCCGTCACCGCCCTTGCTGTTGCCCGACGTGGCCGCGCCGCCATTGCCGCCGTTTCCTGAGGTGGCATTCCCGCCTTGTAGCGTTGAATTGGAGAGAGTTGAATTGCCGCCGGTCGAATTGCCGGTCGTGCTGTTTCCGTTTGCGGCGTCGCCGCTCTTCGTGCTGCCCGTGGAAAAGGCCGCCGCGGCATAACCTGTCAGTGCGCTGCCGCCCGTGTTGACGCTCGCCGTATTGCCAATTCCGACGTTGCCGCCGTTGGCTGTCGCGTTCGCACTGCCGCCTTTCGCGTCACCCGCATTGGATTCCGTCGAGGTGGAGCCCGTCTCTGTGTCTCCCGCCGATGCGCTCTGATTCCCGCCGTCGCCGCCATTGCCGCCAGCGCCCGCCGTGGATCCCGCGCCACCCGAGATCTTGGGCGACACATCGAAAATGAACTTGCCTTCGGAGCGATTTTGGTTCGCCTGATCGACAGCGTATGTGTCGTTGTCAGAAAGCTTCAGCTCCTTCATCACATCGATGACAGGGGGCTTTTCCGGAACATAGGGGGGCGGGCAGTCGATCGGAGGAAGCTTCTTGGCCATCGGATAAGTCCTGTCTCTGGTTTGTTTCCGCAGTTGGCATGTCAGGCGCGGCCGTCATCTGGCCGCAAAAGATTGTTCACTCGCTGCATATTCCGCAGCAAATGGCATTCCGATTTTGGGTATGAATTACGAATTCCCGGACGCAGTAGAAATCTTCACAAATCCGGAAATGCTTGGAATTTAACCAAAGCGCATTCCGGACAATCGAAAGGTAATCGAGCAGAGCCGGGAAAAGAATAGGAACGTAAACAAATGGTTAAATGGGCTGCGTATAAACCTTAATAGAAGAGAATAAGTATAAAAACTGATATGGGTATTGCGTTGCCGGAGAAAGCCAGGCGAACGGGCTGCCCGACCATCCCCGCCCCGAGCCCATCCCGACCCGCATAGCCCGAGCCGCATAAAGCGATCTGCTCGCAAGCCGCTCCACGCCGTGATACACACGCTGTCGCAGACTAGAACTTTTCCAAAAACGAACGCTCATGCGCATCAGCAAAACCACCCACAACGCCCTTCAAATTCTGATCGCCACCGCACGCTCCGGCACGAACCTGGTCAAGGGCGCCGCTATCGCTCATGAACTTGATTTGACGGAACAAAATACGTCCAAGATCGTGCACTTGCTCTCGCGCGGAGGCTTCATCAAGGCCGTCCGGGGACCACAGGGCGGAATGAAGCTCGCGCAACGGCCCGAGGACATCCGGATCGGCGATGTGGTTTTGGCGATGGAGCGCATGTCGATCGAAGACGAACGCGCATCCGGAACCGGCGATTTCAGCAGGATTTTCGACGTCGCGCTGGAAGCTTTCGTCTCGGTGCTCAATCAGCACACTCTGGCCGACATGGTCCGCAACAAGCGCTCCCCGTTTCTGGCTAGCCTCTCATCGAAGCCGGCGAAGTCGAAAAGCAAAGCGGCGAGCCGCAAGGCGGCAGCTATCCCCGACTTTGTGCGATCGGAACGCACTGCGCGCTCAAAGCCTAGAGGCGTTCCAAAGTAGCTTGCAACTCAATGAGATAAAGTGCATCGCGCCCACGTTGTCGTCTTGACATCGGGGGCGCGACGACTGTTCTGTGCGAGGGCTGGATGAGACATTCAGCATCCGATTTTGGGGCCTTGAACCCCTCCAATTGGAGGAGCACCGATGAAGACTGCGAACAGTCCGAAACTCTCCCACTTATCTATGCGGCTGATAGGCGGGGAACGCCCCTGCATCAGCAGCCGCGCCGATATATTTGTCGGCACCGGCTTCCGCTACTGGTTGACCGGATTTCGAACAGGCAATCTCGTCCACTGGGAACGCGCGTTTTCGCTGGCACAGGACGCCGTTGGCATACATGCAGCCCGTGACGTATGTCGCGACTTCTCCCAGTGGGTCCGCATTCTCAACGAGCACTCCCGCCGCGATCTTAAGGTACTGGACGCCGGAACGCCCGGGTTCTGCCGCGACGAATGCGTGGCGATGGCTGTCGTGGCGGCCCACCAGCACAAGGCATGTCCGGCGCTGCAGGCCTGCGCGATGACACTGCTGGAATGCGAACCGCGCAGCGATCTCGCTGAGCTGTCAGGTTCGCTTGCCGAACAGTTGTCTAAGGCGGACCACGTTCTGTCGCCTGGCGCGATGGAGCATGTCGTGCGCTACGCCAGCGGTCCAGGGCACTACGTCGTCTAAGCAATGGATGTCGGTGCGTCCCGGTCGAACCCTTCGCACCTTCTCTTACTCCAACAACGTGGTCGCGGGACGAGAGCGATGTCTCCCTTGTGCGCCATCTTTCACACGACCAAGCGGGACGGAGCATGATCGCCGGACGCGACAAGATCGCTGATCGGGACCGGATCGCGAAGGCACGCGATCCCGCCGCTCCAGCAGCGCCCGAGACGCGGCGCATTCGCGTCAGCGACCTGATCCAGGACAACAAGCAGATCATTCTAGAGCACGGCGGCGAAAGCTACATTCTGCGGATCACCGCCAAGGGCAAACTGATCCTGACAAAGTAGGGCCTCGATTTCGGCACACGGCGGCAGCGGACCAGCGCACCTGATTAGCTCATGGGCTTGGCGACCGTCACAGTGTCACCCGGCTTGAGCAGCGCATTGGGAGACAAGATCACCCGATCGGTTATCTGAAGTCCGGAGCAGATCTCGGCTTCCGTCCCGAGATCCCGGCCGATCCGGACTTTCCGGAACACAATCTTGTCGTCGGCGTCCAGAATGGCGGCAAATTGCTGACCCTGCCGGACAACGAGAACATTGCCCGGAACGAGCACGCATGGCGCGTCCCGTTCCACATCCAGAACAACCTGCCCGGTCAGACCCGCCGGCAACACGAGGTCAGGGTTCGCCATGACAAGTTCGGCGCGCATCGTGCCGGAGGTTTGGTCGATGGCCTGCGAAGTTCTCACCACCGTCGCATCGAACAACCGCTCCGGCAGTTCCGCGAATGAGGTTTTTGCAGGTGTCCCCGGCTTCACTTTGAGTGCGAAGGACTGCGGAACGTCGATCTCGATCCGCAGCGGGTCGAGCCGTGCGATATTGTAGAAGTACGTGCCGGCAGCACCCAGGTCGCCCGTTACACGGTCGCCGCGCTCGACCTGCCGTTCGATAATCACGCCGTCGAACGGAGCCCGGATGGTCTGAAAGCCACGCACATCCTCAAGCCGGCGGACCTCAGCCTCCGCGGCGGCAAGGTCGGCTTTGGCGATGGACACATTCGCTTCACGCTCGTCGCGCGTCTGCTCGGGCAGGAATTTCTTCGGAACGAGTTCCTGTGCGCGCTCGAACGTCACCTCCGCAAGTGCAAGCCGTGCCTTCACCTGCTCCACCGCAGCTTGCGCGCGGTCGAGTTGCTGGCCAATTTCCGGCGCGTCGATGACGACGAGCACGTCGCCCGCCGTCACGCGGTCACCGATCTCGCCGCGCCGTTCCGCAACGACGCCGTTCGCTCGGCCCGAAAGCCGCGCCTGCTCGACGGGCGCCGTCCGCCCAGGCAAAGTAAGTCCGAACCGGCCGGCGGCAGCCTTGGGAGTGACCACACGGACGGTGCGAGGCGCTGCGGCCGGAGGCGCTGCATCGTTTGCCGTCGCCTTGGAGCCGGACGACAGCGCGTTGATGCGAGCCGCGAGATCGAATGTGCGGTCCACGGCAACGGCACCGATGGCGAGCCCGGCCAATCCCAGTCCCTTCAAAAGTGCATGTCCCATGATCATTTCATTCCCGCGGTATCCAAGACATAAGTCCCGGCCGGCTGTTTCGAAAATTGTTCCACCAGTGGCGGTTCGGCGCGCCGCCGGACAAGAAGAGCGAACAATACGGGCACGAAAGTGAGCGTGGCGGCCGTACCGAATACCAGTCCACCGACGACGGCTCTGCCGAGCGGCGCGTTCTGCTCGCCGCCGTCGCCAAGTCCGAGCGCCAGCGGAATGATGCCGACGATCATCGCGATTGCCGTCATCAGCACCGGCCGCAGCCGCGTTTCGGCTGCCTCGATCGCCGCAGTGACCGGATCAGCCCCGGCAGCCAGCCTGTCGCGCGCGAAACTCGTAACCAGAACGCTGTTCGCCGACGCCACCCCGATAACCATGATGAGTCCCGTCAACGCCGGCACCGACAAGGGCGTTCCCGACAGCCACAGCGCGAACAAGGCACCGGATATCGCCACCGGTTGCGTTCCCATGGCGATCAGCGGCATCAGCCACGATTGAAAATTCACGACCATGATCAGGTAAACCAGAACGGCGGCCAGCGCGATGCCTCCCAGCATTTCGCCATAGGCCTGCGTCATCGATTGCGCCTGCCCTGCGACCTCGATGCGATTGCCGGGTTTCAACCTCGGCGACACAGCCGAGATGGCCGTCTCCAGATCGCGATAAACTCCGCCGATATCGCGCCCCGAAGCGTTGGCGAGAATTGTCGTTGTCGGCTGGAGCATGAAGCGGTCGATGTTTGCCGGCAGTTGCCGTATTTGCAGCGACGCGATCGAGCGAAGCGGCAGCACCGGACCGCCGGCGGCCGGCTGGACGGGCGTATTCAGGAGCTGATCGACCGTCGTCAACCGGGCGGGCGGGGCCACGATTTGCACGGTGTAGGACGCTGACACTGCCGGATCGGCCCAGAAATTCGGCGAGACGGTTCCGGCCGCACCCAGTGCGGAAAGCACTGCACCCGCCGCATCCTGCGGGGTCACGCCCAGTTGGAGCGCGCGCACGCGATCAATTTCGAGATTGTAGGCCGGCACCGTCCGCACTTGTCGTGTCACGACGTCCGACATTCCCTCTAACTTCTTCATGGCCTCGGAGAGGTCGCGGGCGATTTCGGCATTGCCGCCGGCATCACGCCCGATCAGCCGCACTTCGAAATCCGCCTGCGCGGCTCCCGCCAAGGTCTGCGCCGTCGCATCGGCAGGCACGAAGTAGAAGGTCAGCTTTGGGAACCGATCCCGCAACATCCTGCGAATGGCATCCGCGTGCTCGGCAGTGCGCCCAAGCCCCGCTTTCAACTGGATCAGAACCTCGCCGTCGAAGGACCCGATCACGCCGCTCTGCACCCACGCTAGGTTGATCGGCTCCGGCGCGCCGATGTTCTCCGTGATGAAGGCCACTTCGTCGTCCGGAATGGTCTCCCTGATGGCGCCCTGCACCTCGGCAAACACAGCGGCCGTCTCTTCCAGCCGCGACCCCGGCTCGGCTCGCAGATAGACGCGGATCATGCCAGCGTCTGACTGCGGGAAGAATTCGCGCCCGACGTTCAAACCGGCGAACGCGCCCATCGCTAGCGCCACCGCAAGACCGGTGACTGGCAGAATTTTGTATCGGATGAACAGCTTCAGGAGCGACACCAGCATTCTCTCGATTGCACCGAGCCCTCTCCCGACGGCTCCGGACAAATTGGCAACAAACCCGCGTTCGGGGTGCGCCGTGTCGTGCTCCTTGAGCATCAACGATGCGAGCGACGGAACGAGCGTTCGTGAAAGTATGTACGACGCGATCATCGCAAACACGACCGCCAGTCCCAGCGGAATGAAGATGAAAGCCGCCGTCCCAGTCAGCAAAAACAAGGGTGAGAACACGATGCAGATGGCAAGCGTGGAGACGAATTCCGGAAAGGCCACCTCTTCGGCGCTGCGCAGGATCGCGGTTTGAAGTGGTAATCCGTTTTCCAGATTGCGGTTGATGTTCTCGATTTCCACCAGGGCGTTGTCGACGAGAATGCCGATGGCCAGCATCAAGCCGCCGAGCGTCATGAGATTGAAGGTCTGGCCCGTCAGCGCCAACCCGGCGACGGAGGCAAGGAGCGCCAGGGGAATGGACGTCAAGACGATCAGCGATGATCGCCAACTGCCGAGAAAGACCAGCACCACGAAAGCCACAAGACAGGCGACGACCAGCGCTTCCTTGACGACGTTGGCCACCGCGTTCTCCACGAACACGGATTGATCGAACACCGGCTCGATCGTGATTCCCGGTGGCGCCGACGCTTTCAATTCCGGCAGCTTGTCTTTGACCTGCCGGACGATATCGACAGTCGACGCATCGCCAAGCTTCAGTATGGCGACGATGACGGCGTTTTGCCCGTCGAGCCGCGCGATGTTGGTCTGGATAGCCGCGCCGTCGCGGATGCTCGCCACGTCTCCGACCCGCACGACCCGGCTCTCGACGGACCTGAGCGGCAGATCCGCAAATTGCGACACCTGCTCCGGACTGGCGTTCGTGGTCACCACGATTTCGCGGTTGTCGACACGCAGAACGCCCGTGGGCAATGTCAGGTTCTGCGTGTTGATCGCTCGGGCGACTTCATTGGGAGAAATGCCATAGGATTGCAGCGCCTCGGGCTTTAGATCGATCATCACCTGACGCGACGCACCGCCGTACGGCAGCGTCAGCCGCAAACCGGGAATCGATTGGATTTGCGAGCGCAGTTGCAACCGCGCGTAATCGAACAGCGCACTCGAATTCAGCGTGTCGGATGCCAGCACGAGTTGCAGGATCGGGACGCTCGACGGCACAAACGGAATGATGAGCGGCGGCGACGTACCCTGCGGCATACGCCGCAAGATCGTCTGACTGACCGACGTGATCTGCGCAAACGCCGCCGTGACGTCGGTGCCCGGCTGGAACGTGACGCGAATGATGGCCACGCCGGTCAGAGTTTCCGATCGCACGTCGCGGATGTTGTCGACATTGTTGAGGATGGCGATCTCGCCGAACGTCGAAATTTTCGACGCCATCTCCGGCGCATTGAGACCCGGATAGGTCCAGATGACATTGATCGCGGGGATCTTGACCGGCGGCAGGACATCCGTCGACATCCGCTGCGCCGAAAGCGCGCCGGTCAGCAGCAGCAGAATGGCAAGAACACCGATGCTGTGCCGGTGTGCCAGCGCATAGCGGACGATCCACACGAGACGGTCTCCTTGATCGCCCGGGTAGAGCCCGGGTGGACATCGACGCTGGCGCGGACACAACGAACCAACAAGGCGTGCCGCGAACGACATACCGCCCGTGTTGGATACTGGACTGGCGAGACCTGCGCCTCGCAAATTCGCTTGATGTTACCGTGATTTAATGTCGGAACGATCAGTCCCTGCGACCTCCGGCCGCGAACCATCATCAATGAGGCATACGATGCCCAGATAATAGCCACGCAATCGCGCCTCAGCCTGCCCACCCGCTTCCGCCTATCTCGGCGGGCGAGCGAATTGACCTGCCGCCACGGCGCACATACTTTGCCGGGCTTGTCACAAAGGCTAGGTCTTCGAACCTATCTGCAACGCCAAACAACGGAGATCCGGCCGCCAGCCGGGCAGATCGTTCCCATGTCCTTCCACGCCACGCCCGCCCAGCTCGCCGCCGTCAACGAAACCCGCGCATGGCCCTTCGAAGAAGCCCGTCGCATCGTCGATCGCTTGAAGAAGTCAAAAGGCGGCATGGATAAGACGGTCCTGTTTGAGACCGGCTACGGACCGTCCGGACTGCCGCACATTGGCACCTTCGGCGAAGTGGCACGCACGAGCATGATCCGCCGCGCGTTCGAGACACTCACGGAAGGCAAGGTCAAGACCCGCCTGCTCTGCTTTTCCGATGACATGGACGGCATGCGCAAGGTTCCCGACAACGTTCCCAATCAGGACATGCTGCGGGAGAACCTGCACCGGCCTCTGACGCGCGTGCCCGATCCCTTCGGCCAGTACGAAAGCTTCGGCCATCACAACAACGCGATGCTGCGCCGGTTCCTCGACACCTTCGGGTTCGAGTACGAGTTCGCCAGCGCCACCGACTACTACACGTCGGGCAAGTTCGATGAAATCTTGCTGCGGGCCGCCGAACGCTATCAGAAGATCATGGACATCATGTTGCCGACGCTCGGCGAGGAACGCCAGGCCACCTACAGTTGCTTTTTGCCCATCTCGCCCAAAACCGGCCGCGTCCTCTACGTGCCGATGAAGGACGTGAACGCCAAGGCCGGCACGATCACCTACACCGATGAGGATGGCGAGGACGTCACGCTGCCCGTGACCGGCGGCAACGTAAAGCTGCAATGGAAGCCGGACTTCGGTGCCCGTTGGGCCGCGTTGGGAGTCGACTTCGAAATGTATGGCAAGGATCATATGTCCAACACGCCGGTCTATGACGGCATCTGCAAAGTCCTCGGCGGCACGCCCCCCGAACACTTCGTCTACGAACTCTTCCTCGACGAGAAGGGCGAGAAGATCTCCAAGTCCAAGGGGAACGGATTGACGATCGATGAGTGGCTGACTTACGCCACGCCCGAAAGCCTCGCCCTCTTCATGTTCCAGAAGCCGAAGTCGGCCAAGAAGCTGCATTTCGACGTCATTCCACGCGCGGTGGACGACTACCTCCAGTTCCTCGGCGCCTATCCGCACCAGGACCCGAAGGCACAGCTCGACAATCCCGTCTGGCACATCCACGCCGGCGAACCGCCAGCCCAGTCGAGCCCGGTCTCGTTCGCACTTCTGCGCAACCTCGTCGCCGCGTCGAACGCCGAGAACAAAGACGTCCTGTGGGGCTACATCCGCCGCCACATGGACGATGCCACCCCCGAAAAATACCCGCTTCTCGACACCCTTGCCGGTTATGCCGTCCGCTATTACCGCGACTTCGAGCTGGCCAAGAAATCCTATCGCGCGCCCGACGAGGTGGAACGCGGCGCCCTCCAGGCGCTGTCCGACAAGCTTGGCGCCGCTCCGGCCAATGCTTCGGCAGAAGATCTGCAGGCCATCGTGTACGACGTCGGCCGCTCGATCCCCCGCTACCAGGACCTCAACGCCAAGGGCGCAACACCGGACCGCCCCGGCGTGTCGAATGCCTGGTTCGCTGCCATCTACGAGGTGCTGTTGGGCGAGAGCAAAGGGCCGCGCTTCGGCTCCTTCATCGCGCTTTACGGGATCGCCGAAACCCGCGCGCTCATCGCCAAGGCGCTCGAAGGCAAGGCCGGCCTCGCCGCCTGACCGCCAGATACATGCTCACAATTCGGAGCTGGGTCACTCGCCCTTGCCGAGCGGCGGCAAATCGAAACTCGCAAACAGCACCCCGATCAGGCGCTCGGTCCGCCGCGCGATAACCTGCGCCGTCCAGGCGCTTTCCGTGGCGGCATCCTGTGCGAGCAGGAACGGTGATCGCGACAGAATATCCCGCTTCTCGTCCCACGACAGAGTCCCGGCCTTTTGATTGTCGCGCCCCGAAAGCAGCACGACATTGCCGAGCTTCTGGTGATGCGCTTTGCACGCCTCCGCATTCCGGAACGTTGCCAGCCATGCTTTGCAGCCATCCGGGTTGCGCGGAAGGATGTGTTCGATCGTTACGTCGTCGCGGCGAATCGGACCGGGATCGAGCCCCATGACAGCGCTGATCCGGCGCAGAAGGCTTCCCGAGTAGTGCTTGCCCGCGAAATTCGGGCTGCGCAAGTTACGGATCGCTTCGGCCCTGACCTTGGCATCGACTTTGAGCCAGCCCATCGCGTCGGGTTTAAGCTTGGCCTCGATTTCATTCATGAGCCGCAGATAGCGCGTTTCCAAGACGCCGGGATCGACGCCGGCGATTTTTGACATCCACACAAGAGCATCGAGGCGGCGCACGAAGGCGAGTGTGTGCGGGGATTGCGGACCGTTCACCTTCTGCCACAGGAGCAGACCCGGAACCCAGCTATGCGGATCGATCCACGTCATGAAATCGATGTAGCGCTGAGCGGCCATCCGCTCCCCGTCGTCGCGCCCGATGTTGCCACGGCGCACATCTTTCAATCGGTTGGCATGCGGCACGAGGTGGTCGGCCAGGAACGGCATACCGTCCGTAGCAATACCGAACCGTTCGACGATCTCCATTTCCACCGGCCGGGCCGACTGATACTTGCCCCGCCACGACATCGCCCGGATGTGGCACAGCAACCGGTACATATCTTCCGGCACAAGAACATTCTCGCAGCTCTCCCATAGGTGCGAGGCCTCGACGTGACTGGCCGCCGGCATGGCGGAAAGAATGACCGATTTCGCCTCGTCGGCGGCATTGAACGCCAAACGCGTGTCCTGCTCCGTATTGAGCATTTCCCACGCTTCGTCGGCATCGTCGACGACGATGGTCACGAGCCGGCAACAATCGAGCACGTAGTCGGCCAGCGCGCGGCGGTCATCGTCCGTCATGCCGGGTGCGAGCAATTCCGATCGGATGCAATCGCGGTTATCAAAGATGTTCCGCTCGCTTTCGGACATGGTCTCGCGCGGCACGCCGGGGTCGAGTTCGGTAGAGCCTCGGCGCAGCACGACTTGCGTGAAGAGTTCGGCCGGCAGGGCTTGTATTGTGAGCAGGCCTTGCGGTAGGTGGCCGTCCGGATGATCGCCGACGGCAACCAATCTGTGGAGACGATCCGCACGGACCGGATCTGTTTCGAGATCCCTTAGAATCGCGAACAGCATGGTCAAGGTCACCATGCGTTGGTGCCCGTCCACGATCTCGACCTGTTTCGCGCCGGGCGAGCGGGCAAGCATCAACCGGCCAAGGAGGTAAACTTTTGAATGCCGCTGCCGAAGCATGGATGCGCGCAGATCGTAGAGAAGGCGTACGGCATTCTCCGGCCTCCAGGCGTAAGCGCGCTGGAGGAAGGCAAGCCGGAAATGAAACCGTCCATCGAGCAGGGCGCCGACGGTCAAAACCTCCGCCGTGATCGCTTCACCTGACGCAGTGATATCGCCAGCAGGATCGTCAAATTCGCGCACTGCCTGCGATGCGGCGGTCGCATCGCTGAGTTGCCGGCTAAAGAGCGGTTCAGGACGTGCGGACTGAGCAGCGCGAGCCCAGAAACCCTGAAAGGCTTCCTCTTTCGGTCGCTGTGCCAAATCGCCCCCCGGATACGCAAACAGCTTTATGATTATATGCCGAGCGTAAGATTGAGTCCGGCAACCTCGATGCCCAGCGGCAACATGCCGGCCGCCGTCCCCACAAGGTCGGTAATTATTCCCCACTCGTCTTAGATGCGCAAGCGCGCGAAAAAGAATCTGTCATTCCCGATAGCAAGCAATAGATTGTGGCCCGCGCATCTCATGCAGCCCAACGGCCACTAACAACGTTACCCATCGATCTCAGTTCGCCTACGTCTGTGCGCCGGCAAAAATCGGGGATGAAATGACCGATCAAGTCTACAAGATCGTCGACGAAACCGACTGGCGCGAAGCGCAGCGAACAGGGGTCTATCGTGGTTCGCCCGACGATCTTCGCGACGGCTTCATCCATTTATCCTTTGCTGAACAAATCGAGAGCACCGCAGCGCGTCATTTCCGCAATCGCGCCGGCCTGCTCCTCGTTGCTTTCCGTGCCGAAGATTTAGGCACGGACCTCAGGTCCGAGCCATCGCGCGGCGGTGCGTTGTTTCCTCATCTCTACGCCCAACTACCGGTCAGCAAAGCGCTTTGGGAACGCCCCATGATCATCGCTGAAGATGGGGTTCCTCGCGCGATAGAAAAGGTCGGCTAATGCTTTCAAGTCTTTACGGCCTTGCCCGCGGGGCAATCTTCGCGATGGAGCCGGAGGATGCGCACGAGTTATCCTTGCGCATGTTGGAACGCGGATTGTATCCCCGCGATCTTTCGAATGATCCGCCGGAACTCAAAGTCGACGTGTTCGGACTGCGCTTTCCAAATCCGATCGGGATTGCGGCCGGCTATGACAAAGATGCGCGCGTCCCCGATGCCGTCCTCGGTCTCGGCTGTGGCTTTGCCGAAGTGGGAACGATCACGCCGATGCCCCAACCGGGCAATCCTCGCCCGCGTGTGTTCCGGCTTGTCGGCGACCATGGGTTGATCAATCGCCTTGGCTTCAACAACGGCGGCCACGCTGCCGCTCTGGAACGGCTGAAATCCCGTCGCAACCTCGGACTGATCTGCGTCAACGTTGGCGCGAACAAAGAGTCCGCCGACCGCGTTGAAGACTACGTCCGCGGCATCGAAGCGTTCTACGATGTCGCTTCGATGTTCACTGTCAACATCTCATCCCCAAACACCCCCGGACTGCGCGATCTCCAAGCCCCCGCGGCGCTGGATGAACTGATAGGCCGCGTGATGTCCGCACGCGCCGGCAAGGTCGCGGAGGGAAAGCCGATGCGGCCGGTTATCGTCAAGATTGCCCCCGATATCGCCGAGGAAGACATTGGTCCCATGACCGAGCGGCTTGCCGCCCATGCCGTCGACGGCATTGCCGTGTCGAACACCACGCTGTCCCGCCATGGCCTGAGCGACACCCGAAAGGACGAAGCCGGCGGACTTTCGGGCCGCCCCGTCTTCCATCGGGCCACAGTCATGCTGGCCAAAGTTCATCAGGCGACCGGCGGCAAAATTCCGCTCATCGGCATCGGCGGCATCGATAGCGCGGACACTGCACTTGCCAAAATCGAGGCCGGCGCCTCACTCCTTCAATTGTACACCGGCCTCATCTATGAAGGTCCAGGTTTGATCGGCGAGATCAAGCGCGGGCTGGCAGCCGCCGTCCGCCAGGCCGGCGCGGGAAACCTATCCGAACTGAGGGGACGCCGCGCCGCCGAATGGGCCAGCCGGCCGTTTGAGAAATAAAGCGGCGGCTCAGTCGGGCTTCTTCATGATGGCCGCCATGCGGGTAAAGGCCCAGATCGGCACAACAATGATCGCACCAAGCAGTAGATATTCCAGGATCCACTCGATGGCCCCGAAGCCGAGATCGTAGATCGCGCGCAGGACCTCGTTGATCCGGTCGAAAAAGTTGCCGAAATTGATACCGAGTGCGCTCAGCACGACGCCAACGACAATGGAGATCAAGGCCAGCCGGATCACCACTGCCAGCGGGCTGCCCCCGAACACTGTTCTGCCGTCCATCGCCGATAAGCTCCTGTCGCTCCAAGAAGCGCCTGATAGCACAGGGCCATTGCAAGTGCGACCCGTCCCGAACCCGGCCGCGTAATGAGAGTGATGCCGTCCAGCCCCGCACATCGTCGCGCCCTTTCGCGACCGTCTGAAGGTCCTTCGCCCGGCCCGGCGCTACCCGAGCCGTTCGCGCAATGGTTCGCGCAAAAGGGCTGGCAGCCGCGCGCCCACCAGTTGGCGCTCATCAAAAAATCGGCGGCCCGCCGCTCCACACTGCTCGTCGCGCCGACCGGCGCCGGCAAGACGCTCTCCGGGTTCCTGCCGAGCCTCATATCCCTGACGGCTCGTGGAACACGTCCGAACGCACCGGGCCGCCGCCTGCACACGCTTTACATTTCACCATTGAAAGCGCTCGCCGTCGATGTTGCCCGCAATCTGATGACCCCGATTGCGGACATGCGTCTGCCGATCAGATGCGAGACCCGCTCAGGCGATACGTCCGCCGCCAAACGCCAGCGGCAACGCCAGTCTCCACCCGACATCCTCATGACCACGCCCGAACAGGTGGCGCTGCTCCTCAGCCACGAAGACGCACCACATTTCTTCGGCGCGCTCGACACCGTCATCCTCGATGAACTCCATACGTTGGCCGCGTCAAAGCGCGGCGATCTGCTGGCGCTTGATTTGGCCAGGCTACGCCGCATCGCACCCGAGGTGATGATGATCGGTTTGTCGGCCACCGTCGCGCGGCCTGCCGAATTGCGCGCCTACCTGCACGCACAAATTGCACCCGGTGAATTGGCCGGCATGTCCGACATCATCGTCGCTCCGCCGGGGCCTGCGGCCAACATCGCGATCCTGGAACAGGATGATCCGGTTCCGTGGGGCGGCCATTCCGCGCGATACGCACTGCAGACCGTTTACGACGCCATCGCCGCGCACCGCCTCACACTCGTCTTCGTCAACACGCGCATGCAGGCAGAGCTGGTCTTCCAGGAATTATGGAGGATCAACGAGCAATCGCTGTCCATTGCGCTCCACCACGGCTCGCTGGCCGCCGAACAGCGCCGCAAAGTCGAAGCGGCCATGGCTGCGGGCAAACTGAAGGCCGTCGTGGCCACCTCCACGCTCGACCTCGGCATCGACTGGGGCGACGTCGATCTCGTCGTCAACATTGGCGCGCCGAAGGGAGCGAGCCGGCTGATTCAACGCGTCGGCCGCGCCAACCACCGGCTTGAAGAACCGTCCAAGGCGCTTCTCGTGCCCGCCAATCGCTTTGAGGTGCTCGAATGCCGCGCGGCGCTCCAAGCCGCGTCGGCGGGCGAGCAGGACGCCGTCGTCGACCGCACAGGCGCGCTCGATGTCCTCGCCCAACATATTCTTGGCATGGCCTGCTCCGCGCCGTTCTCACCGGACGATCTGTTCGCGGAAGTCCGTTCCGCGCTGCCCTACGCGACGCTCGACCGCCCGACGTTTGACCGCATCCTCGATTTCGTGGCGACGGGTGGCTACGCGCTGCGCGCCTACGATCGCTTCGCGCGCCTCAAAGCCACGGACGACGGCAAGCTTCGCATGAGCCATCCGAGCCGCGCCAACCAGTATCGGTTGAACATCGGCACCATCGTCGAGAGCCCGATGATCAAACTGCGCCTCACGCGCGCACGGTCAAAGAATCGGGCTCAGCCGTCTGGTTTTGCAGGCGGGCGTATCCTGGGCGAAGTGGAGGAATACTTTGTTGAGCAGCTAGCGCCCGGCAATACGTTCGTCTTTGCCGGCGAAATCCTTCGCTTCGAAGGCATGCAGGAGACGGAAGCCTTTTGCTCCCGTTCCAACGCCGCCGACCCCATGATCCCGAGTTACAACGGCGGCAAGTTCCCGCTCTCGACGCACTTGGCGCAGCGCGTACGCGCGATGATCGCCGATCCGCATGCCTGGTCGGGTCTTCCCCGTCCCGTAGCCGAATGGCTGGCCCTGCAGCGAGAAAAATCTGCCATCCCTGGCCGCGATGAGGTGCTAATCGAAACCTTCCGGCAGGGCACGCGCCACCACATGGTGCTCTATCCGTTCGAGGGCCGCCTCGCGCATCAGACGCTTGGCATGCTCATCACCCGTCGCCTCGATCGCTGGGGCGCCAAACCGCTCGGCTTTGTCGCCAACGACTATGGCCTGTCGGTTTGGGCGGCCTCGGATCTCTCGGGCATGATTGCCGCCGGCAAAATCGATCTTGCCAAACTCCTCGAAGAAGACCTCCTGGGCGACGACCTGGATGCTTGGCTGGCCGAAAGCGTCCTGATGAAGCGCACGTTCCGCCACTGTGCCGTCATTGCGGGGCTGATCGAACGGCGCCATCCCGGCCGTGAGAAGTCGGGCCGCCAGGTGACGATGTCCACAGATCTCGTCTACGATGTCTTGAGAAAACATGAGCCGGGGCACATCCTGCTGCAAGCGGCATGGAACGACGCTGCGGCGGGCCTTCTCGACATCCGCCGTCTGGGTCAGTTCCTAAGCCGCATCAAGGGCCGAATCAGGCATCAATCGTTGGAGCGTGTATCGCCGCTGTCCGTGCCCATTCTTCTGGAAATCGGCAAGGAGCCCGTCGCCCGCTTCGCCCGCGAAGATCTCCTGCGCGATGCCGCAGAGGATTTGATCCGGGCCGCGACGGCGAACGATGCACCGGCGACGGCGGTAGCGAACACGACGACGGGGGAGAACACGACCGATGGCGATCCTCGCCTTGAAGCCAGAGCGCCTCGACGCCGGCGAATTCAATGACCAGCCGGTTTCGATCTGCGGCAAGGCCTTCCGCGCCGATTATTCGGGCGCGCTGTACTGGCCGGCCGAAGACGCCTTGATCGTCGCCGATCTGCACCTGGAGAAAGGCTCCGCATTCGCGGCGAAGGGCATCATGTTGCCGCCTTACGACACGCGCGAAACCCTGACGCGCCTCGCTGAGGCGATTGACCGCTTTGCGGCTCAGACCGTCATCGCACTCGGCGACAGTTTGCACGACGAGGCCGGAGCCGCGCGTCTCACTCCCGAAGATCGCGAAAGCCTAGCGATCCTCCAGGAAGATCGCGAGTGGATCTGGATCACCGGCAATCACGACCCAAAGATTGCCCGCGAACTTGGCGGCCACGTCCTCGACGCTCTCACTGTCGAAGGCCTGACATTCCGTCACGAGCCGTCGAACGGCCGTGTCACGCATGAGATCGCGGCACACCTTCATCCTGCCGCCAAGCTTTCGCTGCACGGCTATAGCTTCCGCCGTCCCTGCTTCGTATCAAATGGATTGCGGCTGGTGATGCCGGCCTTCGGCACCTACGCCGGCGGCCTCAACATCCTCGACGAGGCATTCGATCCGTTGTTCGGGTCGGACGGCATGGCCGTCTGGATGCTGGGCCAAGAAGGGCTTTACCCGGTCGCGCCGCGGCTCCTGCGGCCGGATTGAAACGCCCGTTATTAAGCCGCGCGCCGCCGCAACACAGCGGACGCGAGAAGCCCTGTCGCTAGCGCCAGCACCACCGCCACGAACCCGTAGAGAAACGGCCGCTCGAACGCAAATGCGTAAAGCCAGCGCTCGATGCCTTCGCGCTCGAGTACGACGCGCGCCTGATACCGGCTGAGAAGATTGCCATCGTGAAACAGATACACCCGCGCCGTCAGCGGCCCGACTGGAACCGTCGCCGGCAATCCGATCGTCGCCCGGAACAGGCTGCGGCCGGTGAAGATCACGCCGTAATCGTCACGTTTGAATAACCCCGCCGAACGTTTGATCCTCCTGACCGCATCCTTGTAGGCGATCAGATCTTCGCTCGACACCCGCACAGCCGAATCCGCGGCCGCCGCCATGCGCACGGCCTCAAGACCGATCCCGTTTTCGTCGAGCAGCGCGGTCTCGGCGAATTCCTCAAGCGGCCGGGTCGACGCGACGGCGTAGTAGCTGGGTACCGCGTTGAAGTTGAATGTCGATGTGTTGACCCAAAGCCCGCCGACACGCCCCTTCTTGCGGACCATGAGCTGCTGCGGCGCACCCTCGACAATGACGGCGACATCGTAAAAGCCGGATTCCGCGCTTGGCTGACGGCTATTCTCGATCGTGCCGAAGACGAGGATCTCCGCACCCGAATAGCCCGAGGTGATGGCGATGGTCCGCGTTGAGACATCCGCTTCGACGCGCTCAGGAGGAAGTGGCGAGGGCTGCGCTGCTGGCCGAACGGCCGCCGGCTTCCGCTTGACCTTCGAAGCCGGCTGCGCCAGCGCGGCGCAATCACCGGCAACCGGCACGGCCGGCCCGGCCGCCAGCCACCCGGCGCCTAGAACCATCAGGAAGATCACCCGCCTCATGGTGACCCCGCAACCGGTGCCAGGGAATAAAGTTCTCCCGGCGTGACCACGAGATCCCAGCCGAGCCTAAGGCAAACGAGCAGAACGATGCCGGCCAGCAGCAGCCGCAATTGCTCGCCCTTCAATTGGCTCCCAGCCGTCGCTCCGAATTGCGCACCCACGACGCCACCGATCATCAGGATGAACGCCAGCACAAGATCGACGGACGAAATGGTGCCCGCGTGCAGAATGGTGGCCGCTGCGGCCACGAAGACGGTCTGAAAGAGCGAGGTCCCGACGACCACATTCGTCGGAACGCGCAGGAGGTAAATCAGCGCCGGGACCATCACGAACCCACCGCCCACGCCCATGATGGCGGCGAGAAACCCGACGAACGCCCCGATCAGAAATGGCGGAATAGCGCTGATGTACAGCTTGGAACGGTTGAACCGCATCTTGAACGGCAGCCCGTGCACCCAACTGTGCTCGCCCGGCCGCCGCGAAGAAGGACTGACCCCCGACTTCGACTGCCAAACAGTCTGCGCGCTTTCGATCAGCATCAGCGTGCCAATCACGCCAAGGAACAATACGTAACACAGCGAAATAAAGACATCGAATTGCCCCGCCTGCCGCAGGATGCGGACGATCTCGACGCCGATCAGCGTGCCGATGAACCCGCCGCCCAGCAGCACGCTGCCGAGCTTGATATCGACGTTGTTGCGATTGTACTGCGCCACCGCCCCTGAAACGGACGACGCGACCAACTGTGCCGTCGATGTCCCCACCGCGACTGGCGCTGGAACTCCGGTAAATATCAGCAGCGGCGTGATCAGAAACCCGCCGCCGACGCCGAACAATCCCGAAATGAAGCCGACCGCCGCGCCCATGCCGAGGAGCACGAATACGCTCTCGGACATTTCGGCGATCGGCAGATAGACATTCATCGGGTGGGGTGGCTCATGCGCGAGGATCTGCCGTCTGCAGACCGCCGACGGCTCCTGAGACCGTAAAGGAGCCGGACGGCGCTTGCCACCAGCACCCTGCAGAAAGGTATCCGGCGGCGCGCGGGCGTGGCGCGAATGCCGCTTCTAAGCGCTGCGTCAGCCGTCCTGCCGCTTCTTCCAGTCTTCCCCGGCCACACGGGCGTCGTTGACCAACGAAACGGTGCGCTTGGCCTCGAACGACGCGACGTCCCGATCCGCCGCAAAGCGCTGGTCGGCGGTGACCTGCGACTTTAGAGCATCGCGGCGGCGCAGGGCCTCCGCGTCCCCGCCCTGCCCGGCCAGAGAATACCACTTGAGTGCGCGAACGGGATCTTTCGCCACGCCCAATCCGTTCTCGTGCAGCACGGCCAAATTGAACTGGCTGTCGGCAAGCCCGTATTCGGCGGCTTTGCCGAACCACGTTGCGGCCGTTGTGTAATCCGGATGACCGGAACCACGGCCGGCACTCAGCACGGCAAGATTGTGCATGGCCTTCACATGGCCCTGCTCGGCCGCGCGCTGGTACCACATCTGGGCGCGTGCCAGATCGGCTTTGACCCCCAACCCGCGCTCGTACAGCGTGCCGAGCCTATATTGGGACTGCGCGAAACCTTGCGACGCGGACTTCTGGTACCAGATGATCGCCTCGTGGAAATTCTGTGGCGTGCCTTTGCCTTCTGCAAGACGAGCACCGACCTCGAACGCGGCCGACGGATCGCCGTTGGCAGCCGCCATGCGTAATGACAGCGGCCCCACGGTCGCCGGCGGCAGCGAAAGTTGGCTGAAGGTCTTTGCGTTCCCCGTGGCTGGAATATCGATCGTCTCGCCCGGCATCGCGGCGACGGCAAGCGACGCAGGCGTAGCCTTTATGGCGGCCGTTTCAGTTGTATTCGCGGAAATCGCCTTAGCCGATTGCCTTGCGACCTCCTCTGGCATCAAGTCCGCGGGCGAAAGGCGCGACGCGTTTGAACCGAGACGAGACGATAGGGCGGCGAAGTTCTGCTGCGACTGCAGATGAACGATTTCCTGGGCGCTCGGTTGCCGGCCGCCGTCTTGAAGAACGATACCATGCGGCGTCTGCCCAGGTGTCTGCTGGACAACGTCCGCCTGAGACTGCTTCTCAAGGCGCTCCCCGGCGCCGGATGATGTATCGCCTTCGAGGCCCGGCGCTTCGAGGTTCGTCTGCGGCCCGGCAGAACCGGCGCCGTCAGGCGATCCACTGTCAACCGGCGCAGGCACGGGAACCGCCGCCTGTTCATCCTGCGGCAATTCGAAACCGGGCCCTTCCCCGGTTGTGGGCGACGGCTCGGCCGCTTTCGGCGCGGCCGGCACATCGATGACCATGTCACCCGCGGCATCCCCGGCGGATTGAGCATCGGCGCCTGCGACAGGCTCGCTGGTCTGCGTTTGCGTGACGGCGGCAGGCGTCGTCGACGCCGGACCGGAATTGCGCGACTTCGCCAACAGCGCCGCACCGCTCACCGCGATGACCAGACACAGGGCCAGTGCGGTCAACCGCGGTTTGCGCAGCGAACTCACGGCGGCGGGAACCTCAGGCGCACTTGGAGGAACTGTCGCCCGCGGCAGCCCCCGGGCTGCCCGGTTGGCAGCGGCTGACAGAGCAGGACCGGCATCCATCTCGGGCGCGGCGGAGGCGGCCCGCATTTTCGCCCGCTGCGCGTCGGCAACGAAATCCTGCCTCAGTTTGTCGATTGCGGGACTGACGCCCGTTAGCGGTGGCGGCACGAGAGCGGTAGCAGGCGTCATCGTAGCCGCGGGGACCACGGACGGGGGCGCGGCAAAGTCAGACTGGCGCGGCACGCGCACGGGAGCCGTTTCCGCATGGTCCGGCGCTCCGAAATCCTGGAACACCGGAGGTGTGTCAACGCTGGATGTCGCGCCGAAATGCTCACGGGCCGGGACATTCGCCTGCGCCAACTCCAAGGCATCGATGCGGTCGAGCAGGCGGATCATGGCCTGCTGCACGGTGTCAAGCATCGTGAACGTCTGCTCGTCCGAATGGCGGCGATCATGGATCATGCTCCGAAGCAGAGAACCCAAATCGTCGATCCGCGTATCGCGGCCGTCGTTGCCGAGCCGAGCCGCCAATCGCTCGGCCACTTCCTCCGCCGTCGAACTGGCCAGCGATTTGAGATCCGGCACTGCGGCCGAAAGCGAGCTGTCGCCAGCAACACGCGTTGCCGTGTTTGAAGACAAATGGTCAATCACGGCTTGGAGCTGTTGTTCAATTCCGTCGAGACGCCCAAGTTGCTGCTCGGTCTGTTCGAGATGTGCGGCAAGATCCTGAAACTGGCTTTCGAGATGGCGGAGGCTTTCGACATCCGTGCGCATAGCCACGTCCCCAAGCACCGAGCCCATGCGCTCTTCGAACTGCTCGAAACGTAAACCGAAGCTGTCGACGCTGAAGTCACCCCTGAGATCGGTGATCGACTGTTCGACGCGGCGTGCAATGTCCGAAAGACGCTGGTCTAGCCAAGCGCGATGCACGCCCGCATCCGGTTTCATCGAAGATGCTGCATCGAGAACGTCGAACGCCGGTGGGACGGACGTTGGCTTCGCTGCAACCGTATCCGGCATCGTGTCAGGTGTTGCGGAAGGCTGCGACGTCGGCGAACGCGGCGACGTGCGGACGAGCGCGGCGTCGCTCTCCTCGTAAATGCGGGTCAGTGCTTCCGCATCGACCGCACCCCAAGGAGCCTCGTTGTCGTCTCCGACCAAGTCGAAAGGATCGATCCCCGCCGTGCTCGCGGCCCGGACTGGAGGCAACGCGGACGTCGCCGCCGAACGGAGTGCGGCTGGCGCATCGAAACCGAGGTTCACCGGCGGCACGCCCGCGCCTTCGTCCATCGCGTCAATCTTCTGCGCCAGCCCCGCCAGCCCATGTTCAATCCGTTGGTAGACGGGCGCCGCTCCGGCAGGCACGCTGTCGCGGACCGTTCCTGCCGCGCGGCTCAGTGCGCCAAGTCTTTCGCGAAGATCCTGCAGCAGACCGGTATGCCGCTGGTCCACGTCGTCAATCTGCGTGGAGATCGTTTTTAAGAGCGACCTGAGTTCGGCAGGCACATCGAGTTCATGTGCGGCCGCGGCCGCTTCGATATCCTGGTAACCCGGTTCCGTGGTCGACATGTCGTACGTCCTTCGGGTCGCGCGCGGCGACGGATAGGCCCGGGACGGTCGAAATCGGTCTCTGGACCGGGGTCCGGATGATTGCGCCGCACGGGGAATTGGCTGGGCTGGCGTTCACGCGGCACGGGAGAACGGCCCCTCGCGACGAAGGTCTCAGCCGCCAGTAAACGGGTGGTTAAATTCAGCTCAAAAAAGAGAAACGGCCCGTGATTTCAGGCTTCCAGCCAACTTACGGCGGAGCGCAGCCGGCCCGTTTCGGCTTGGAGAGCCGCAGGGCGTCAGGTGATTCGGGGTACGTCTCAGGCGGCACCGGAGCGAAGCACGGCCAACCCGGCCAGTACGCGCTCGCGGATCAGGTCGCCCTCGGGCCACTCATTGGAGGTATCGTCCGCATCCTCGAACACCTCAGGCACGAGCAACTCTCGCATATTGCCCAGATCGTCGCTCGCGATAGCGGCTTTCACGTCCCCCACGACCATGATTTCGTGATCGCAATCGATCAGCCCGCGTGCCGTAAGACCGCCGCCGACGAGAAACGCCCCGTTGTCGCCGTCGCACAGCACCAGGCCACCCGCATCCACTGATCCAAGTACCACAATGGTGGACGCCGCCTTGACGATATCGCCGGCCTTCAGACTGCCCGCGACGAGGAGCGACGGGCCGCCCTCGACGTCAGAATTGAAAATGCGTCCTGTGACCGTCAGATCGCCGGTCGCGACGAGACAAGCGTACCCACGGGTGAACGGCTCGGCATCGCTCTCCAGCACAAGATCGTCTTCGATCAGCGCTCCGGGCCCGAGCACGAGTGCCCTTTTTTCCGGATGATCGACCAGGATCTGCTCCACCCAATCACGAAAAGGACCGCAGCCGTCGAGGCCCGCATCGGCGATCAATTGGCCGAACTGCTGGACAATTGCGTCGAGCGCGGCGGAACTCCCCTGATCTGCGATTTTCGTCATGATGTCTGGCCGGCCCCCATCCCGGCCGTCGTTGGCCGATTCAAGCAAAGCCTATCAAACCGACCGGGCAGTATCGAGACAGTCGTGTCGGGGCCAAAACAAATGCGGCGGCTCGTGAGAGCCGCCGCACCTTTAAAACCGCTTGAGCGAGATGACGTTAGATAACGTCGATCTCAGCCGGCAGGTACGAGGTAACCTCGAGGCCGACTTCCTGCTCGCGAACGGCGGGCTTGGTCCAGGTCTTCATGGTGTTTTCCTCCAATTGCCTCGCCGGATAACCCCCGTCGAGGTGCTTCTGATATAGGGACTGTTGGCCATAACAACAAATCGCAATCACGTGAGATTTCAATCAGAGTGTCTTATGACACTTCGCTACTAGACTGATGGGCACAGTTCGAACTTTACCGGCCCGTGAACGTCGCGACAGCGCTCTGCAAGGCAGCAGCCAAAACGACGGCGCGGCGACTGCGATATGCAGCCGCCGCGCCGTTGAATTCCGTAGGTAGAAACGACGTTTAGATGACGTCGATTTCGGCCGGCAGGTACGACGTAACTTCGAGGCCGACTTCCTGCTCGCGAACGGCGGGTTTGGTCCAGGTCTTCATGATGATCTCCTCCAAATGCGGGCTAAACTCCCGAGCCCGATGACATGAAACTAGCCCCCAACTCCGATAACTACAAATCGCAAGTTCGTGAGAATCTCATCAGTTTGACTGATCAAATGGCCTTTTTTCCCTGATCAGGCGCGGCACAACCAAACCCCGCAAAAACAAAGACGCGGTGGTTGCCATCGCAACCACCGCGTCCAAATCTCGATCCGTGGACCGACGTTTAGATGACGTCGATTTCGGCCGGCAGGTACGACGTAACTTCGAGGCCGACTTCCTGCTCACGAACGGCGGGCTTGGTCCAGGTCTTCATAATGATCTCCTCCAGATTTACGTTGCCGGGATCTCCATCCGGCTTCGAATGACGTTGATGTACCGCCCCCGCCGCACACGTTCAAATCGCAAGTTCGTGAGAATTCGATCAGATTTTCTGACCCACGGGAAAAAGTCTTCTGATCGATCTCCGCTCCGGCGGCACCAGCCTAGTGGGCCGCCTCCCAATTGTCCGCCGCCTTGGCGTCGACATGTATCGGCACGCTCAACCGAACGGCCGGCTCGGCGGCCGTCTCCATCACCCGCCGTGCCGTTGCAATGAGCGCGTCCGCGTCCGCTTTCGGGGCCTCGAATACAAGTTCGTCATGCACCTGCAGCAACATCCGCGCAGCAGTCAGTTTGTTCACTTCAAGCGCTTGCGGCATGCGGATCATGGCGCGCCGGATGATGTCGGCCGCCGATCCCTGGATCGGAGCGTTAATCGCGGCGCGCTCGAGAAACCCGCGCATCGACGGGTTCTTCGTATTGATCTCCGGATAATGCACCCGCCGGCCGAAGATGGTTTCGACAAATCCGTTCGCATGCACGAACGCCTTCGTGGCGTCCATGTAGTCGCGAATGCCGGGAAATCTCTCGAAGTAGGTTTTGATGTACGCCGCGGCTTCCTCGCGGCCGATGCCGAGCTGATTGGCAAGGCCGAATGCCGAGATGCCATAGATGATGCCGAAGTTGATCGCCTTCGCGCGGCGCCGCACTTCACTTGTCATCTCCGTCAACGGCACGCCAAACATTTCGCTGGCCGTCATCGCGTGAATATCGAGACCGTCGGCAAACGCCCCCTTGAGCTGCGGGATATCGGCGATGTGCGCCAGCACGCGCAGTTCGATCTGGGAATAATCCGCCGAAACGAGCGTACGCCCCTTCTCCGCGATGAAGGCGGTGCGGATCTCACGGCCTTCTTTCGTGCGGATCGGAATGTTCTGCAAATTCGGATCCGATGACGACAGCCGCCCCGTGGTCGTCGCCGCCAGTGCATACGACGTATGAATGCGGCCCGTGTCGGGGTTGATGAAGCCGGGCAGTGCGTCAGTGTAGGTCGAGCGCAGTTTGGTCAACTGCCGCCACTGCAGCATGGTGTCGATAAGACGCCGCGCATCCGGCGGCAGCTCTTCGTTCGCCGCAAGATCGTCGAGCAGTCCCGCCCGCGTCTCCCACTGCCCCGTCTTCGTCTTCTTGCCGCCCGGCAGTTTCAGGGTGTCGAACAGAAATTCGCCAAGCTGCTTGGGCGAGCCAAGATTGAACTTATGCCCGGCGAGCTCGTAAATGAGCGCTTCGTGCTCAGCCGCCCGCTGCGCAAACGTGCCCGACAGCCGTGAAAGGATATCGCGATCAACTTTGATCCCGTCGCGCTCCATGGCAGCAATCACGGGAAGGAGCGGCCGTTCCAGCGTCTCATAAACCGTCGTGACCCTTTCGGCTGCGAGCCGCGGCTTCAGCACCATCCAAAGACGCAGCGTCACGTCTGCGTCTTCAGACGCATACTCCGTCGCCTTGTCGATCGGCACACCGGCGAAGGTCTTTTCGGATTTCTTCGACCCGGGCGCATGGGCGATGACGTCACCGAACGAAATGCACAGGTGTCCGAGATGCCGCTCGGCCAGATCGTCCATGCCGTGCCCGCCACGCCCGCCGTCGAGCGCGTAGGACATCAGCATGGTGTCGTCGAACGGTGCGATCGCAACGCCGTGCGTGGCCATCACAAGCGCATCGTATTTGAGATTATGACCGATCTTCAGAGTTGCCGCGTCTTCGAGCAGCGGCTTCAATCGCGCCAGTGCTTCGCTGAGCACAATCTGGCCGGGCGCCAGCGACGCGCCACCGAACAGGTCGTCGCCCGTCTTGCCGTGACTGATTGGAACATAGCACGCTTCACCTGGCGCCACGGCGAGGGAGAAGCCGACAAGTCCTGCCTGCATCGCGTTCAGGCTGGTCGTTTCGGTATCGAACGCGACCAGACCCGCCGCCCGCGCCCGCGCGATCCACGCATCGAGTTCGTCGCCAGTCGTCACCGTCTTGTAGGCGGCGCGATCGAAGGGCACGGCGCGCACCAGAGATTTCGCAGCCTCGACACCGGCCCCCGGCGTACCGGCGCCGCTCGACGCTCGCCCGTCGACTTTCGCAGCCCCTCCCGCCCCGATTTCCGTCGCCGGCGATTTCTTCGCAATCGTCGACCCGACCGACGCTTCCAGAGGAGCAGGCGCTTCGACGCCGAGCTTCTCCGCGATGCGCCGGGTCAGCGTGTTGAACTCCATGCGCCGCAGGAACCCGATCAGGGTGTCGGCATCGGGATCGCGCACGCCGAACTGCTCGACCGGCTCAGCTTCCGGCACGTCGTTCTTGAGACGCACCAGTTCGCGCGACACCCGCGCTTGGTCTGCGAATTCGATCAGCTTCTCGCGCCGCTTGGGTTGCTTGATTTCACCGGCACGATCCAACAACGAATCCAAATCGCCGTAGTCGTTGATCAGTTCCGCCGCCGTCTTCACACCGATGCCGGGCACACCGGGCACGTTGTCCGTCGAGTCGCCCGCGAGCGACTGCACATCGACGACCTTGTCCGGCGGCACGCCGAACTTCTCCACCACCTCGTCGCGCCCGATTTTCTTGCCCTTCATGCCGTCGAACATGACGACGCCAGGTCGGATCAACTGCATGAGATCTTTGTCCGACGACACGATGGTCACGTCGCCACCGCGCTCGGTAACGTCCCGCGCATAGGTCGCGATGAGGTCGTCGGCTTCATAGCCGTCCTGCTCGACGCACGGCACGTTGAAAGCGCGCACCGCATCGCGGATCAAAGCAAACTGCGGCACCAGCTCCTCGGGAGGCGGCGGCCGGTTGGCCTTGTATTGATCGTAGATTTTATTGCGAAACGTCTCGCGCCCCGCGTCGAAGATCACTGCAAGATGGGTCGGCGCCTCTGCGGCCTTGGATTCCTGCAACAGCTTCCACAACATGGTGCAGAAGCCATGCACGGCGCCCACGGGCAACCCATCGGACGGGCGCGTGAGCGGGGGAAGCGCATGAAACGCCCGAAAAATGAAGCCTGACCCGTCGATCAGATAGACATGGCTACCTTTAACGATCGGCACAGGTTCGGCGTCGGTCGCGACGGGAGAGGACGGGGGAGGCGGCTTCGAAGCTGTCATTGGAGGCGGACTATAGGCATATCGCCCGCCCGCGCCAGCCCTCGCCCGTCCCAGCCTTTGCCCGTCATAGTACCGGCGCGGCCGGCCCTAACCGGCAATCAACCCGGGCCGCCAGTCAACACGCCGCCGATACGCGGAGCCAATAGCGTCAGGAACGCAACTCACCGTGCCGGGCGTGATTTTCTGTTCCCGCGTCGCGTGGACCCTGCCGGGACACCACCTTCTGCAGAAAGGCGCCAAACTGTTCGCGCTGTTCTTCACTGAGCGATTCCACCAGCGCTTCATCCACCTTGTTGGCGATCGGCAGCGCGCGCTGGAGAACCTCCTTGCCCTCAGGCGTAATGCGCACGGCGTACATGCGCGCATCCTGCCGGGTCCGGCGGCGCGAGAGCAGTCCACGCGAAACGAGCCGGCGGACGATGTCGGCCAGGGTGGACCGGTCAATGCCGGAAATTTCGCACAGCGACGTTTGGCTTGGGTCCTCAAGACTGTCGACCACCGACAGCACGACGAATTGCCGGGCCGTGATGCCCAGTTCGCCAATCGAACGGGCAAAAAGATCTTCAGCCAGCTGGCCCGCACGATGCAACAGGTGCGTCGTGCTCGACGAAACGAGAGTAACATGAGCGTTCATGGACACGCTTCCTTCCTCGGTTGTGGCCTGGGCGCGCGGTTATCAGTCTTTGGCGCGCCTTGAGCGCAACGTGCGGCCTGAATTGCGTTTCGGGTTCCATACCCGCCTGACCGGCTAGGCCCTGTCGTGGCCGGACGGTCAGCACCGATTGCAAAGTATGACGCGCGGCACGGCCATTTGGTTCCGGTACTCGTCCGTACACGGCACAAGCACTGTCGGCCAGGAACCCAATGCACTCCGCCGCCACCTTCGCGAGCTAGCCGGCGATTTACCGAAGCTGAAACATCCTGCGAGCGAAACCGGCCTCGGCCGGGCCGGAAATCCTGGCAAACCCCACCGGCCATCTGGTCGAAACCGGTGGCTTTGGCGATCGCTAGGGGCACTGCGCGGATGATCAACCGCTGCACGTTTCCTATTGCTCGCGCTATTCTAATAGCGACGGTCGCCCCTGTCATCAGACGATTGACGTACGCGGCCAGTCTTTCGCCGGACGATGACCGCTGAGCCGCCATTTGCGGGCGGCGGGCGAATGAGCTATCTACCGGGCCCGGGCCGCTGGCCGGCCAGGATGCACCCGTAGCTCAGCTGGATAGAGTGTTGGATTCCGAATCCAAAGGTCGCAGGTTCGAATCCTGCCGGGTGCGCCAGTTTTGTGGCAATGACGAGCCTCCTCCGAAAAATTTCCCCTTCCCCCCTGTTCGGACACAGCCGCGAGTCACGTATGACTGTTGCGGCGTGAGCAGCGGACGAACGCCCCCGGCGCTCGCCCCGCGCGCATGCTCCCAACTGACGTGGAGACCCTTCGATGCCTATGATCGAATTGAGCGAGTCCGAAGTCGAAACGCTGATCTACGCCCTCGGCGTAGCAAAGGCTGACCTCAGGGAATCGATCGACGACGCGAGCCAAACCGCCGAAGACAAACAAGAGTGGATTGAGTACGTCGCCGAGATCGAGGAAGTGAGCGGCAAGCTAACAGTCTTGAGCGAGGCGGCCTAAGCGCACCGGAGCGCCACGCCGCCGCCAGGACGGCGAACCCGCAGTAAAAAACCGGCGCAATGCTCACGGGCATTTCGCCGGTTCTGTTTTGTACGGGTCGCCGCAAAGTTTCCGGTCAGCTGCCGGGCCCGATGGGGAAGGTCCGCTTGAAGACGGTCCCGCTCGTATCGCGCGCCGTCACAATCATGTCCGCTGACCCATTGGTCTTATAGTCAAAGGCGAACCGTGGATTCTGCTTCAGCGTGATGCTGCCGGACATCGTCAGCACGACATCGTCGCCCTGCTTCACCTCGATGTGCTCGACCATCAGGAGGGGAACATAAAACAGCGTGATTTGGTCGAGAACCATCCCGGTATGATTGGGGTGGTTGAGTTCGAAGTCGGCCTGCTGAACGGTATTTGAAGCGGTGGCGCGCGGCCCTTTCAGAGCCAGCTTCATTTTTCCCATGTTGGCGGCGATCTCTTCCGGCGACCCCTGCGGCGGCGCCGAACAAGATGCCTGACCGCCCGCGAACTTGACGAGCTGCTCCACCATATAGAGTTCACCACCGGCCGCTTCGACCACCACGCGCACGTCCGATTGCTGGTTCAAACGGATGTACGTCGTCAACGCCGCGTGATCGCGCGCCGTACCCAATTCGAAAACCGCTGCGACCGGCGACGGGTTCTCATCGACGATGAATGAGACGGACTTGATCGTCTGGCCTTTGGGAAGGTGCACGTCGGCACTGAGCGGCACGGCCATCACATCGTCCGGCCGGTACGGCGCACTCAGCTTGATGATCCCCGATCCATCGAGAACTGCGCGCGACCCGTAAACCTCGGCTTTGATTCCGTCCCACGCCGGCCCGGCGACGGCAGCACCGCTGCACCACAATAAGGCGGCAACCAGTCCCACCACTGTGGCGCTGCTGAAAGGGGCGCTCGTGCGCATGCAATCCTCGTCGATGGTCTTGAATGGAATTTTTCGTCGCGGGGATGTTTTCCTTGCTCCGTCGCGTCTGTCAACGCAGCAGCCGCAGCATATCCGGCGGATCAACGCGCTCCTGCCGACCGCCATCCGGCTTTCTGCGCGTCCGCTTCACTGCAAAACCATCGCTCGCCCCGGTTTTCATCGACTTTGACCCGGCCGTACCAAGGGCTCCAGGGCATATGATAAATATGCCCGTTTTCCGTGATGTTGCCTTTGATCGCACACCCTTCCGGCGCACGGACTTCCGCCACTTTCCAGCGATTTTCCCGGTAAATCCAGGGCGCTTCCGCGTCGCCCTGCCAGATGCCTAGCGCCTTGGCCCGCGCCTCGGCCTCCGTTGCCACATAGGCCGTGGAGTATTTGACGAACGCCCAGGCATAACCGCGTCGGACAAGTTCACCGTTGATCTCCAAGCCGTCCACCGAGCAGACGCCCAGCATCCGATCGTACTTGTCGGTGCCCTGGCTCCGGCACGAGACACGCCGCCTGTCAATCAGTTTCGCCAACATATCCGCCGCGGCCTGTCCGCAGGCCCAGGTCCCGCCCTTTGCACGGCTGCACATTTGCGCGCTTTCCGGCGCGTCGATGCCTTCCAGGCGAATACGCTGCCCCGCAACCTCGATCGTATCGCCGTCGATGACAGTCGCTGTTCCCGAAACGTCGCCGGTCCCGAACCAGGACAGGGCATCGGCGCGACCCGTCAGCATTGCAAGGCAAGACACCGTGGCCAGCGCAAGCGCCACCGGCCAGCGGTGAAGGGAAGTGAAGCCAATTTCTCTCATAGGTTGAATCTAGGAGAGTCGGCTGCCTTTTTCACGGCCCCCTGAAGGCACGATTATGTTCAGAAAAATTATGTCATTGGATTGAATCACTTGGCAGAATCGCCGGTGACGAATGCCACCGTCAACTCGACCATAAGTTGCACATGAATCCTTACCCGTTTGGCCAGTTGACGTATGCGGCGATCGTCCCAGCCATCGGACACAGAAGCGCCCGCTCGTCCGCTTAGGCTCGCGCCGGAATTAAAGAGTTGGAAAAACAAGGGTTGCGGCCAGGTACGCCCTTGCTGCGCAGAACCCAACGCTCCAACGCTCCGAATTGTAATCCATTCTTGCGCGCCCGGGCATCCGGCGACGCGATCGTCGAGGCCTCGATGACAACCCACCAGCCCCCGCGCCAACCGCCAGGACCGCCGCACCTCGGCGCCTATCGACCGAGTGACGAGGCAGGAGCGCAACCTCAGGGCCGTCCGGGCCCCGCCGCAGGACCCGCCATGCATCCAGGTCCCCCACCGCGTGGCCGGCCCATGCCGCCGCCAGGTTACGGCCCGCCCGGTGGCCGCAGACCGCCGCCCGCGACGCGCTATCGCCCCGGCCCGCCTGACGATGACGGCGGCGGAAGCGGCATACTCAAAATTTTGTCCATTGCCTTTCTTGCCGTCGTCGGCCTCGCGGCAGCCGGTGCCGCGGCGCTCTACGTCGCCGGTCCGGCGGACCTCGTGCGCGACCAGATCGTCACGCGCGTCAAGCAACAAACCGGCCGCGACCTCGTCATCAACGGGGCCACGAGCTTCACTTTCTACCCCGCGCTCGGCGTTAGCATGGGCGATGTTGCCCTTTCCGCGCCGCCGGGAATGACGGCGCCGCCGCTGGTCACCATCAAGAACCTGACGGCAAGCGTCGCGCTCATGCCTCTGCTGTCCCGCGAAGTCGAGGTGAAGGAAGTTCGCCTCGAGGAACCGGTCGTCAGCCTGCAGGTCGATACGGCCGGCCGCAAAAGCTGGGACTTCGCCGTCAATCTCGTCCCGACGTCGCCCGTGCGTTTCGCGCAGGCCTCCGATCCCAACCTCGCCACCGACGCACAACCGGGCGCAGCCATGCTGGTCGATGGTTCGCTGACCTCGATCGAAAGGATCGCTCTTGGCGATGTCCGCATCGTCAACGGCTCGCTCCTTTACAACGATCAGCGCACCGGAACTGCCGAGACGGCGTCAGCCATCGACCTCGTCATCGCAGCGCCGTCGTTCGACGGGACAGCCACCGCGAACGGAAAATTTCGCTTCCGCGACGAACCGCTCGAACTGACGAGCGAAATCACGTCACCCGCCGGCTTCCTGCGCGCGTCATCCGGCCGCGTCGTGGCTCACTTGAAGGGCGCTCCGATCGATCTTCGCTACGAAGGCACCGCACGCTTCGCCGGAACAACCGATCTCGACGGCAATCTTGCCGTCTCCTCGCCATCGCTGCACCGGCTGGCGGCCTTCGCCAACAATCAAAAGCCGTCTGCCGGCGAGGACCGCCCACTCGCCGTCACCGGCAAGCTGACGGCTGCCGGCAACACCTGGACGCTCAGCGGCGCGACCGGAGCCATCGAACGCACCAAGGGCACGGGCGATATCGCCGTCACCACCGGCGGCGTGCGGCCGATCGTGAAAGCCAACCTCAAGTTCGCCGAACTCGATCTCAATGCCATCCTTGGATATGCCCGCAGCGAGCCCGCACCTGCCCCAACGCCGTCCGATCCGAAAACCGCACCCGCTGCAACACCGGCAAATCCCCCAGCACCCCAATCGATCGAAGACCTGCTCAACGCCGACCCCGCGCCCGGTCCGCAGGTGCGCGGTTACACCAAGCGCGCGGGCTGGGATCAGGATCCGTATGATTTCACGGTTCTGAACGCCGTGGACGCCGACGCGCGCATCACTAGCGGCCGCCTCTTCTACAAAGATATCAAGATCGGCCAGTCGCTCATGGCACTCGCGCTGAAGGCTGGCGTGCTCAAGGCTGAATTCACCGATGTGCAGCTCTACGGCGGCCGCGGCAAGGGCCTCGTCGCCATCGACGCCTCCGACCTCGCCTTCCCGCGCATCACCACCAACGTCGCACTCGACGGCGTTGAAGGCCGGCCGCTCCTGAAGGATGCCGCCGATCTCGACTGGCTCGACGGCAAGGCCAAAATCACCGCCGGCGTTACGGGCCAGGGCAAAAACCAGTCCGCGATCATGAACTCGCTCGGCGGCAGCGCCGACATCGCCATTACCGACGGCGCCATCGTCGGCGTCAACATCCCCGGCATGTTGCGCAATGCCGGCCAGGGCAAATTCGGTGGCCTCTCATCAGAACCGACGGAAAAAACCGACTTCAGCGAAATGTCGTCGAGCTGGGCGATCAACAACGGCGTCGCGCGCAATTCCGATCTGAAGCTCGTCGGCCCGCTGATCCGCGTGACCGGCGACGGCGCGGTCAAACTGGGCGAGCGCGCCATCGACTACACGCTGAAAACCAAGATCGTCTCCGACGCACGCGGCCAGGGTGGCCCGATCGACATCGGCGGCCTCGAAGTGCCGCTTAAGGTGCAAGGCCCATGGGAGAAGCCGAAGTTTGCGCCTGATCTCAAAGGTGTTTTCAAAGACCCCGACAGAGCCGTCGAGACGATCAAGGAGATCGGCAAGCAGTTCAAGGGCAAGGATGCCAAGGAAGTGCTGCGCGGACTATTCGGCGGCGGCGGTCAACCGTAATGCGCCTTCCGGCCGGCTCCCCGCAGGGGAGTCGGAAGGCGCCACGATAAGTGAGCAAAAAATTCTGCGCCGTAGACTCGCAAGTCTGCACTGCAATACACAACTAACCCCTTGCAGATCCGCGTTAATGGCGCGTGAAACGCACCTGCAAAAAATTTTGCCTCAGGGGTCATTTTTTTCTTGCACGAGGGGGGCACTGGCCTCATATGCACCCCTCTCCGTTCGTCCACCTGCCCCGAAGGTCAAGGAGCAATCCCCACACCCCTAAGGTAAGGAGCGGACGGGTTAAATCTGTCTGCTGGTTGGGGAGGGTCATATGGCCTTTAATGACGCCCTCTTCCAATTGGGGATGGACTTGACTCGTTCAAGCCCCGCCCAAGAGGAAGACTTTGCTGTGGTTGCGCGCGATGAGCGCGTGGATTGTGGGAACGAGAGTTCCGAACCTGTATCGCTGAAAACCGTCGCCATCGATCTGACTGGCGCCGGCGAAATCGGCACTGTCCGCGCCGTGCAGCGGGCCGTGGGACGCGCGCTTGCGTTCTCACGCCTGACCGTCACCGGCTCGGACCTGAAGCGCAACGCCAAGACGGGCGCCGTCTCTGGCACGGTTGCTTTCACCGGCGGCCGCATCGTCATCGAGGCCTGGCCCGCGACGGGCTACGTCGCGCTGGACATCCAGGGCGTGCTGCGCCCGGAGATGGCCATGACGGCGTTCGCGGATGCGTTCGCCGCCCGCGAAGCCGTGGTCAAGAAGCTGCGCCTTCCCTCCGATGGCGCGCGCTTCAAGAAGCCGCTGGCAAGCGTTCGCGCATCAGCCGCCCGCAAGGCCGCCTGA